>JAGRBF010000012.1:0-3747 GCA_020434205.1 Calditrichota bacterium
ATGTTGACAATCATCTAAATTGTCGAATTTTGGGCCTTTTTGAGCCTCTATGCGTTGCTTTTTTCGACCGATACGCTGCATCGCCTCTCAAAAAGCGCCTTTAGAGACCCCGAAAGTCACTAAAATTCGCTCAATTTTCTAATTATCAACACGCCCTGGCAAACCTTTTTTAAAGGAATTCTGTATTCCATGCGGCTTGAACATTTGTCGCTCCGGCGAAAGCCGGCGTCTGGATTCCGGGCCCTGGACCAAGTCCGGGGTGACGCAGCCCGGAATGACAAAACACGCCCTCTCGCCCTCTCGCCCTCTCGCCCATTCGCCCTCTCGCTATTTCCCGCTCTCCGCTTCCAGCTTCACCGCCGTCCCGTAGGCCAGGATCTCGGAAGCCATTCCCATCAGAAAAGTGGTCCCGAAACGCACGTTGATAACCGCATCGGCGCCCTGCTCTTCCGCGTCGGCAATCATCGATCGAGGGCCTGCTCCCGCGCTTCGGCGATCAGTTTGGTGTATTCCTGAATTTCCCCGCCCACCAGGTTTTTGAGTCCCGCCATAAAATCCCGCCCGATATGGCGGGCCCGGATGGTGTTGCCTTTGGCGATTCCCAATACCCGGACGACCTTCTGCCCGGGGATATGGTCGGTCGTCGAACTAATCAGCGCCGTTTTCATCGTTTCACCTTTCTGTAGGGATCGTGTTTTCTCATAAACCATTTTTCGCGCAGTACCGAAATCAGCAGGATAACCAGCCCTATGAACAGGGAAACCAGGGCCAGTTTCAGATAAAGGGGCATCCCGGAGTCCTTTAAAAATTCCAGGGCAATGTGGTAGATTGCCGAAGCGCTGAGCACAATGGCGCCCAGCGAGATCAGAATCCAGCTGAAACCCCGCTCCAGGCGGTTGTAAAGCTGCTGCCAATAATCTTCCCAGACCACGTCCGGGAGCATGTCGTTTCTCATTTTCACGGTCGTCTCCTTTACCTGTTTAAGGTGGTTAAATTCTTCGCGCAAGGCAGGATCCGCATCCAGGAGATCCGCCAGTTGTCCGGCTTCCCCGGGGGATATTTCGCCGTCGATGCTGCGCATCATCAGGATGTGGATATCTGCTTCGGATAACGAATGCCGGGCCATTTAATACCTCTTTATAAAAGTGCCGCGCGTTTGACGTGAACCGCCAGCCGCTTGCGGGCGTGATACAATCTGGACATAACCGAACCCGCCGGAATGTCCAGGATCTCCGCGATTTCCTGGTAGCGGAAACCCTCGATGTCTTTCAGAATAATGATCTCGCGATCCCCGGTTTTCAGGGCGGCCAAACCCTGCCAGATCTGCTCTTTGGCCTCCCGCGCTTCCTCCCGGTCCGCCTCCCCGCTTTCCGGTAATGCATCTTCTGCACCGGATTCGGGGAACAGGTCGCTGAAAACCCGCCAGCGGTTGCGTCGCCGCTTCAGATCGTTGAAGGCCAGGTTGCGGACAATCCGGTAAAGCCAGGCGCCAAATGGTCTCCGGGGGTCAAGCTCGCCGCGGTGCCGGAAAACCCGGATAAAAGCCTCCTGGGAAAGGTCCATGGCAATATCCCGGTTTCCCGTAAAGCTGAGGGCGATCCGAAAGGCGGCGGTGTGATACTGCTTTACCAGCCGCTCAAATGCCTGATAATTCCCGGCGCGCACCTGTTCGATCAATTCTGTTTCGCTCATGTCCTTAATCTCTTGCTTACCTGAATTACCCGGCAAATGGCGTTTTATTCAAGAAAAATGAAAAAAACGACCATTTTAGATACCCGTTAAATCCCTGAAGTGCAAAACTGTGACGTTAGGCAGGTGGGAAACAGCAGAAACGGGTAAAATAGTTTACCAGAAAGGCTCTGGTAGGTTTATCGGGCTGCGTTTTGATCTTTGTCCGCAGTTTTTGCGCCTCTCCACCAACTTGCATGTGGCGTTTTGGGGTTCTCTCGGCTCCGACCGGTGTGGATTTGGTTTGGATTTCAGTTAACGTGGAAAGGTATGGTTGGATGTCTGGTTTTTTTCGCAAACCGCTCAAAAGGATTTTTGGGACTAACGGGAAGCAGGGCTCAAACAATTTTGACATGCCCCTGTACGGCAACCTGGCGGATCGAAGCCTGGTGGAAATTTTGGGGTACTGTGAAAAAAGTTTCCTCAATGGCCGGGTGGTGGTTCGCCATGGCGCGCAATCCGGCAGCTTCTTATATGTGGACGGAAGGCTGCAAAAGGCGATTCTCGACAACCTCCCGGAAGATGAAGCCTTCGACCGGATGCTGGACTGGACCGCCGGTCAGTACGAAATCCGCCCCACTGCCGTGATGCAAAATCCTGTTTCCGAACCCGACGGCCGCCACGCCGGCACCGGTCGCCATATCCTGATCCTCAGCTTCAACAAACTGCAGCGCAAGCTGGTCGAACGCGCCCTGGCCGCTCAGGGACATTTTACCTATCTGATCGACTCTCCGCTTACCACCGTCAAGATGTTGCGCACCACGGATCCCGACCTCATGATTTTCGATACCAGTCTCCCGGAAAGCACCCTGGTGGACATGATTAAAACGGTAAGGGAAATCAGCGGGGTAACCATTGTCCTGGTCTGTGAAGAAAACGAGCGCAACTACCTTCAGGGGATCGCCCGCTCTTACCCCAATATATACCTGACCAATTCCGCCGGCCCCGAAGAGGTCCTGCGGGTCGCCAACGTTATTTTGTCCCCGGAGGACGATGGTTTCGGCCTCTGGTAAGAGCCCGCCGGCCGATGGGGGCCGGGGAAGGAACCGCTTCGCAAGAACAGCTGCCTAATTACGACACCGAGAATTTTGTAGAAACGACCACGAACGAGGAATAGTGATGGATCTTCCGATTCTTTCTTTTACCCAGTACGATCTGGTTTTTAATGTCCTGTCCTTTACCGTTGCCTGTATGTTTGCCTCCGCCGCCTTTTTTATCGCGGCCCGCAACAGCATCGGGGAGCGCTATCGCCTGGCGGTTACCATTGCCGCCCTTGCCGTGGGAATCGCCGGATATCACTATGTGATGATCTTTTACAACTGGGTGGCCTCTTATGAGCTGAGCGGAATGGTTTACGTGCCCAACGGACATCGCTTCAACGATGCTTACCGCTACGTCGATTGGATTCTTACCGTCCCGCTGCTGATGGTGGAGCTGGTGGCGGTGCTGGGTCTCTCCAAAAGCGAAAGCCGCTCCCTGCTCACCCGATTGATTATCGCCGCGGCCCTGATGACCGGGTTGGGGTATCCGGGAGAAATTTCCTCGGACAACATGGTGCGCTTTATTTTCGGGGTGCTGGGCACCCTGCCCTTCCTGTATATCGTTTACGTCCTTTGGTTCGAAATGAGCGGGGCTCTGGAGCGCCAGTCGGAGCGCATCCGGGTGCTCTACCGCAATATCCGCCTGCTGACCCTGGCAGCCTGGGGATTTTACCCGATGGCCTATATGGCCCCCCTGTTCCTGACCTCCTCCGCCAGCGGGGAGGTGATCCTGCAGGTGGGGTATAGTATGGCGGATATTCTGGCCAAATGCGGCTATGGAATCATCATCTTTTCCATCGCTCGCCTGAAAACCGAGGCGGACCGAACCGCCAGCCGTCCCCGGCCCAAAGGCCCCCAGGTCCCCACTCCCGGACCGGTGCGACCGGGAGTGGCCCGCTAGGCGCCAAACCCGGACCCGCAGTTATCCGTTGATCGGATAACGGGGGAGTGCTATCTTAGGGCGTGTTGACAATCATCT
>JAGRBF010000012.1:3759-11647 GCA_020434205.1 Calditrichota bacterium
TTGTCGAATTTTGGGCCTTTTGGGGTCTCTGTTCGTTGCTTTTCTCGACCGATACGCTGCATCGCTACTCAAAAAGCGCCTTTAGAGATCCAAAAAATCCCTAAAATTCAATCAATTTTCTAATTGTCAAAACGCCCTGGGCGTGTTGACAATTAACGATCCCAATCCCCCGGCGGTTCAGGTTTACCGTTCATGATCCAGTTTCTCTCCAAAGCATTTGGCATTCGCGAAGGTGAGGGCGCCCGCGCCCTCCTGATGTTCACCTATATCTTTTTGGTGATCTCCTGCCTGCTCATCGTTAAGCCGGTGCGCAATGCCCTCTTTCTGGAGAACTTCTCCGCGGCAGACCTCCCTTTTGCCTTTATCCTGGTGGCGGTGGCCGCCACCTTTGTCTCCACTATCTACAACCGCATGGCCGATCGGGTGCGCCTCAATATGCTGATTGGCAGCTCCCTGGGGATTATCATCTCCAACCTGCTGATCTTCCGGGCCATGCTTTATTTCCAGTATCAGCCGGGTTGGTTTATCTATGGCTTTTACGTCTGGGTGGCGATCTTTGCGGCCGTCTCCACCTCCCAGTTCTGGATTCTGGCCAACTATATTTTTGACGTGCGGGAGGCCAAGCGCCTCTTCGGGTTTGTGGGAGCCGGAGCCATTTCGGGCGGGATCTTCGGCGGCTATCTCACCAATTTCGCCGCCCCGCTGATCGGCACGGACAATCTCCTGCTGGTCTGCGTGGTTTTTCTGGGAATCTGCGTGGCCATTCTGCAGAAGGTCTGGCCGATGCGCCAGCAGGACAGTCAGACGGAAAAGAAACGCCAGCAGCGGCAAATGGACCGCCAAAAACAAGTTCTGCATCCCCTGGCGCTGCTCAAGAACTCCCGCCACCTGGCCTACCTGGCCGGCATTGTGGCGGTGGGTGTGGTGGTGGCCAATATCGTCGATTTCCAATACACCGCTCTGGTGGAGGCCAATATCGCCGACAAGGACGCCCGGACCGCCTTTTTCGGATTCTGGCTCTCCACCCTCAGCATTGTTTCTCTATTCTTTCAATTGTTTCTGACCGGCCCCATTCTGCGGTCGGTTGGGGTGGGGCCCTCGCTCTTTTTTCTGCCGCTGGGCATTCTGGTGGGGGCGGTCGCCATTTTGGTGAATCCCGCCCTGTGGACCGGAGTGCTGATCAAGGTGAGCGAGGGGAGCTTCAAACAATCTATCCACAAAGCCGGTCTGGAACTGTTGATTCTGCCCATTCCCTCCCAAATCAAAACCCAGGCCAAATCCCTGATCGACGTACTGGTGGACAGCCTGGCCACCGGGATGGGCGGCCTGCTGCTGATTTTCTTCACCCGCAGCCTGGGGCTGGATGCCGGGCAAATCAGCCTGATCGTGATTCCCCTGATCGTGCTGTGGATTGTGCTGGTTTTTCGCATTCGCCCCGAATATGTGGAAGCCTTCCGCACCGCTATCGAAAAGCGCACCATCGATCTGGCCGAACAGTCGGTTAATATGCGGGATGCTTCCATCTATCAAAGTCTGCTGACCATTCTGGACGGCAACAACGACCGCCAGATTATCTACGTGCTGAAGCTGTTGGAAAACGTCAATGAAAAAACCTTCCTGCCCTATTTGAGGAAACTGCTGGCCAACCCCAATGAGGAAATCCGCTGCCAGGCCCTGAAGATGTTGACCGGATTCCCGGATGAGGATTTTTCCGGGGAAATCCGGCCCCTGATTGTCGACCCCAGCTCGGAGATCCGCACCGACGCCGCTTATTATCTGCTCAGCAAGGCCGGCAGCAACAGTCGTTACCGGGTTCGCGAGGAATTGCTGGCGCACCAGGATTACCGCACCTCCGGCGCCACCCTGGTGGCCCTGGCACGCCTTGGAGACAGCCATTGGGAAGGGCAGGGAGAACTGGCTTTCGAAAACCTCATCAAAAATTATCTGGGCAATATCGCCGAAGAAAAAGACGACCCGGCCAAAAAAACCTACCTGAAACGACAGGTGGCCCGGGCCATCGGAATTGCCAGAAAACCGCGATTGTACCCGGTATTGAACCAGCTGCTTGCCGACAGCAACGAAGGGGTGCGCAGGGCAGCGGTGGTGGGGGCCGGGGAAACCGAAAATCCGGAATTCGCCGCCGCGCTGATCCCCCTGCTGCAGGAACCGCGCCTGCGCAAGCCGGTCCGGGAGGCCCTGGCCAATTACGGCAAACCGGTTATCGAGCAGTTGAACGGTTACCTGCAAAACGGGGACGGGGACATTCGTTTTAGAGGCCGCCTGGTTCGGGTTTTGGGCCAGATCGGCAACCAGAATGCCGTAGACGCCCTGGCCCGCCATGTAGAGGCAAGAGACCCCTTTCTGAAGGATCAGATTATCCGGTCTCTCAACCGCCTGCACCGCAATTACCCCCTGCTCAAGATGCCGGTAAGGGAGCTGATTCCCCTGATCCAATCCGAAATTCAGCAGTATTATTGCCTGATGGTTCATGCCGATATTCACCGGGCCTTGTTTGCGGAAGAGGAAGGTCCCCGCGAGGTCGCCCACGCCCGGCGCCTGCTGATTCGCGCCCTCACCGAGAAGCGCGAGAAAGGGATGGAACGCATTTTCCGCCTGGTCGGCCTTTGTTACCCGCAGGAAGATATCCACAACGCTTATCTCGGACTCACCAGCACCCGCAGCGATTTACGGGCCAATGCCCTGGAATTTCTCGACAATGAACTGTCACCCACCCTCAAGCGAGGTCTGATGCCCCTGCTGGAAGTGCCGGGGGAAGCCGAGATGCTGGTATTGGCCAAAGGGCAGGTTGGCGGGGAAATCGAAACCGAAATCGAATCGCTGCGCCGCCTCCTCAAGTCGGACGACCCCTGGCTGGGCAGCTGCACCCTTTTTCTGGTGGGTGGGCTTAAAATGCGGGATTTCGAAGCGGAGATCCGGAACCTCACCGCCAGCACCAGCCCGGTTCTCTCGGAAACCGCCGCCCTGGCCTTCCGGCAATTAAACGGCGATCCCCGGGTTTAGCCCGCCGGTAGTACCATGTTTTTACCCCTGCCTTTGATGACCCGTTAACGACCGGGAAATTGCCTGGTTCGGCGACCTTTGTCGTTTTTGTATGACGGCTAAGTATCTGCCTGTAACAGGCTTATGTGCACCCTGTAGTTGCTTTGTTCTTTTTTTCACTTATTTCCCCAATGTTATTTTGTTTTGTGATTCGAGTCATTAGCCGGGGAGGGGAAGCCTCTATATTGCCTTCTGGACGTAACGATCTTCAACATTGGTAACGCTTAACCACCGGACGGGAATACCATGCAAAAGGATTTGCAACCCACGCTTCAGGAACAGGGAAAGTTTGACCGGGCACTCAGTTACATCAACCGCACCCTTCGCAATGCCGAAGAGCGATTGGGAAAAGATCACCCCGAAGTCGCCAGACTGCTGGGCAATCTGGCCTTTCTCCACAAATTCAACCAGAGTTACGACAAGGCCGAAGAATATTATTTGCGGGCTCTGGATATCCACCAGCGCAGCCGCAAGGCCGATCCCCTCAAAATTGCCACGGACCTGAACAATCTGGCCGATCTGCACAAAACCCGTCAACAATTTGACAAGGCCGAACCGCTCTACCGCAGCGCCATGGCGATCTGGCGGGAAGAATTCGGCACCAATCACCCCAAAGTCGCGGTGGCTCTTAACAACATCGCCGGGTTGCTGTATTTCCAGGGACGCTTCCAGGAGGCCATGCCTTATTATCTGGAGGCCATGGAAATCTGGATTGCCGTCCATGGTGAAAAACACCAGCGGGTTGCCACCTGCCTGAACAATCTGGCAGAGATCCACAAAGCCACCGGCAATTTTGCCGAAGCCAAGGTACTGCTGGAGCGCGCTCTGGAGATTATGGAAGCCGACCACAACGCGGACGGCGGGGAGCTGGCCATTTACCTGAACAACCTGGCCAGTATCTACAAGGCGGAAAAAAACAACGCCCGGGCTCTGCAAATGTATACCCGCGCCATGCACCTGCTGCGCAGCAGCAAACACAGCGACCCTGCCAATCTGGCCACCACCCTCAACAATATGGCCCTGCTCTACAGCGAGGAAGGTCGCCACAAAGAAGCCGAAGACATGATGCAGCGGGCCCTGGACAGCATTACCGGGGACGGCAGCGGCAATTCCGTAAAAACCGCCCGCCTGCTGAGCAATATGGCCTATCTGTACAAACAGCAGGGCAAAACCAGCAAGGCTGCAGACCTTTACAATCAGGCCATTCGGATGACCGAATTGCTGCTGGGTCCGGCGCATCCCGATTTGGCCGCGGATCTGAACAACCTGGCCGGGTTGTACCAGATTACCGGTAAAGAGGACAAGGCCCGTCGCCTCTACGAACGCTGCCTGGCCATCTGGCAGCAGCGCCCCGAGCAGCACCGCCGGGATATTGCCATCGTTCAGAACAACCTGGGGGTTATTTACGAGACCACCGGTCTGCACGAGCACGCCGAAAAACTCTTCCGGGAAACCCTGGAGATTTACCGCAATTCCACCCCGGTGGATTACACCGGAATGGCCTCTACCCTCAACAATCTGGGGAGCCTTTTCCGCACCAGGGATCAGTTCTCCAAAGCGGAGGCTTACTTCAACAAAGCCCTCAGCCTGCGGGAAAAATACCTGCCCGCGGAACATCAGGACATCGCCGAATCCTATTTCAATTTGGCCGAGTTGCACCGCAACTGGGGCGAACACCGGGAAATGGACGGAATATTCTCCGCAGAAGCCCCCGCTAATCCGGAAATCCTCGGCGGGGATATGCCGGCCGGGTATTATATGAGCGCCGATGTGGTGGATTTTCTGGGCAAGATGCCCGCCTGGCAGCGCAGCATTCCCGTTTACAATACCGACGGGATGACCCGCAATCTGGGCAAGGACGATCCCAGCTTACATTCCGGATCGGCTTTCCTGAGCTTTTTGTTCAAAAAAGAAGGTCAGTTCTGGCGGGTGGAAAATTATTACAAACGCGCTATCCAGATCTGGCGGGCCCACTTCGGAGAAGAGCACATCGTGGTGGCCAATGCGGTCCATAACTTCGCCGATTTTTACCAGTCCCGGGAAGCCCATGCCAAAGCCGAGCCCCTTTACCGCCGGGCCCTCAATATTCGCAAGAAGGTGCTGGGAGAAGACCACAGCGATGTGGCGGCTTCCCTGAACAACCTGGCCAGCTTTTTGTTCCTGCAGAGCCGTTTCGAAGAGGCGGAGATTCTCTTTCAGGATGCTCTGGACATTTGGGAGCGCCGTTTGGGTGAAGATCACCCCAATACTGCCACCTGCATGAACAATCTGGCGGAGCTTTACCGCATCCAGGAAGACTTCGAACGCGCCGAACCGCTCTTCAAAAAAGCGCTCAATTCCTGGGAAAAAACCTATGGGGTGAATCATCCCAATGTGGCGATTTCCCTGAACAGCCTGGCCCTGGTTTACGACAGCACCGATCGCCATACCGAAGCAGAACCCCTGCTGAAAAGCGCTCTGATGATTCTCCAGAGTCACCACGGGGAGAACCATATCGAGATTCTGCCGGTCGTGGAAAACCTGATTTCGGTGTACGAAAAAATGGGATCGCTGGACAAAATAGACGAATTACAAGATCTGGTTCGCCGGATCCAGGAGGCTAACGGCGGCGAAGACGCTGCCTGATGTAGGACGAACAGGGGAGACCGACCACCGCCGCTTTACCCGGTCTCCCCTGTTTGTAAATTCCTTCCTTTGAAATCCCCTTTTCTTCCCCTTAATTGAACCATCCATTTTTAAGCAAACCTTCGTAAAGTCGACAAACATCACCAAATCGTTTGTCCAGGTCCTTATACTGGCTTAAATGCTGATGCTGCCCTACTTGCGTTAAACCGATGCTCTCCGTATCCTGGCAGTCAATCCGAAAATGAGGGGATTATGCGAAAAATGCCTATTGCCTGGTCGGCTTTTGCCGCGCTGTTTTTTTTGATTTCAGGACCGATGCAATCCGTTCTTGCCCAACCGGATACCTGGCTGACCACGGTCGAAAAAACGGACTTCCGGGAAACCCCCCGCTACGCAGAAACCATGGCCTTTTGCCAGCGTCTGGCCGATGTTTCCCCGATGGCAACTTTCGGCGACTACGGAACCAGTCCCCAGGGCCGGCGCCTGCCGCTTCTGGTGGTGGATGTGGACGGCCTAAGCGATCCGCAAGAGATCCGCCGCAAGGACCGCCAGATCCTGCTGGTACAAAACGCTATTCACCCCGGGGAATCCGACGGAAAAGACGCCAGCCTGATCCTGATGCGGGACATCGCCATCTCCGGGAAACACCGCCAGCTGCTGCAGCGGACCAGCATCGTTTTTCTACCCATTTTCAACGTCGACGGCCACGAGAATTTCGGTCCCTACAACCGCGCCAATCAGAACGGCCCGGAGCAGATGGGATTTCGCGCCACCGCCCAGAATGTCAACCTCAATCGCGATTATCTAAAAGCCGATGCTCCGGAAATGCAGGCCTGGCTGGCTATGTATCAGCGGTGGCAGCCGGATTTCCTGATCGACAATCACGTGACCGACGGGTCCGACCACCAGTACGTGCTGACATACGGGGTGGCCCGCCACCGCGAGGTCTCCGAACCGCTGCGCAACTGGACCACCTCGGTGCTCGAACCCGCTCTGGTAGAGGGCATGGCTGCCGAAGGGTATAAAGTGATGCGCTATTTTTCCATGCACCACCGGCCCGATATCGGCAACGGGATCAATATTCCCGAATTCAGCCCTCGCTATTCCACCGGGTTCGGGGCGGTGCGAAATCGCATCTTTTTGCTGGTGGAAACCCATACCCTCAAGGACTACCGCACCCGGGTAATGGGCAATTACCAGCTGATGTTGGAAGTGCTGCGCCTGATGAACCGGGAACGGGCTTTTCTTCACCAAAACAATCTGGCTGCCGAGCGGGAATCCGCAGCGCTTACCGGCCAATACCTGGCCCTTCGTCAGGAAATTGATTTTGGGGACTCCACCTGGATGGATTTTGCCGGGAAGGCCTATCGTATGGTGGACAGCGAAATTTCCGGGAACAAATGGGTCCAGTTTTCCGACCGGGACACCACCCTGAGGCTTCCGGTTTTCGGGCACATCAAAGTTACCGATTCCACCCGGGTGCCCTACGCCTATCTGCTGCGGCGGGAATGGCCCGTTCAACTGGCGGTCCTGAAGCGCCACGGCCTGCGCATCCGCTACCTGGAAAAGCCGGTCTCCCTGGCTGTGGAAAGCTACCGCTTTAAGCAGATCAGCTGGCGCAGCCAGCCTTTCGAAGGGCGGCACATGGCCAATTACGAGACGGAGCTGATCCGCGAAGAGCGCCACTACCCGGCCGGCACCGCGGTAATCGTTCTGGACCAGCCGGACAGCCGGGTGGCCTGCCACCTGCTGGAACCGGGTAGCCCGGATTCCTTTATCGCCTGGGGATTCTGGAACGGGATTTTCGAGCGCAAGGAATACGCCGAGGACTATGTGCTGGAGGAAATGTCCCGAAAGATGCTCTCCGAAGATCCAGCTCTGGAAGGAGAATTCCGGCAATGGCTCAAAGACAACCCCAAAATGGCCGAAAATTACTGGGCGCGTCTTTACTTTTTTTATGCCAAAACCCCCTATTACGAAGATCTGGAGAATGTGTATCCGGTAGGGAGGCTGATGGAGACCACGACATTGCCGCTGCGCGATACCCTGGAGAATTAAAGAATGAGTGGCCGGCCCATTCCCCATAATCGTTTTTACAACGATTTTGACTGCCAGTTTTTTTCTCCCCGCAAGGGGGAGGATTATCGCACCCCGTTTCAGCGGGACCGCGATCGCATCATTTACAGCTCCGCCCTGCGGCGTC
>JAGRBF010000604.1 GCA_020434205.1 Calditrichota bacterium
GCATTGCGTCTCTACGGCATTGCGTTACCTCACCAACATCATTTTTCTGGCCTCCTGGAAGCTCCCGCTGCGCAGCTGATACAAATAAACCCCGCTGGAAACGGCTTCGCCGCGGTCGTTGGTGCCGTCCCAGTGAAGGGCGTACTGCCCGGCAGCCAGAGGCTGGTTAACCAATTCGCGTACCAGTTGCCCACTGGAATTGTAGATCCGCAATTGTGCGCTGCCGGAATGGGGGAGGGCAAATTCGATAGTGGTCTCCGGATTAAAGGGGTTGGGGTAGTTTTGGGCCAGGTGAAAATCGCCGGGCACGCTATTGCCGAGCGGCTCGATGGCCGAAACCAGATCTCCCAGGACCTTGCCGTAAACGTTGGCGGTATTGTTGGTGCGAGTGTCCAGCCAGGAGCAATAATACAGGCTGCCGTCGCTGGCGACGTCGGCGAGTCCGGAACCGATATCCAGGCTGGGCAGAATCTGGGGAGAGGAGGTGGGGTTGCCGGCAGCGTTGTATTGCCGGGCCCGGGCGCGCAAGGCCTCCACCCCGCTGATCCCGCTCATGCTGTCGGTCCAAACCACCATAAAGCTGCCGTCGTTGCGCATCGCCACTTCCGGGCGGTCCCAAATTTCGCCCTGAGCGGCGCTGACCTGAAAATTGGCGCCAACCGCCTGCCCGGAAGCGTTGTAACGCTGACCCCAAATCTCGCCCGCGGAATTGTTGCGGTTGTCCGCCCACACCACCACCGAGTTGCCGGCGGCGTTCATGGCCACGCTGGGATAGATGTTCAGGGTACCGCCCGGGTCCCCGGCGTTGATCCTAAAATTACCGCCCAGCGGCCCGTTGCTGGTGTAAAATTGCCCGGTAATATCGAAATTGTTGTCCTGACGGCTGTCCTGCCATACCACCAGATGGAGGGTGCCGCTGGTGGCGATGTCCGGGACCCGGTGATAGGCGTTGGGGCTGGGATCGTTGCTATGGGGAACAAAGAAACTGCCCACTTCATTGCCGTTGGCGTCAAATTCCTGAATGCCGACGGCATCGCGACCGGTGGCCCAGGTCGGACCGTTCATCACCGCGATAAATTCCCCGGTAGGGGTTACCGCCAGCCGGATGTTGTAGGCATCATCCCAATCCAGGGGAATCAGCCAGTAAACCACTCCGTTCTGATTGCTGATGTCGATGATTTCCCCGGTGGCCGAAACCGCCCCGAAACCCACCTCGGCCGACCAAACATCGTCTGATCCGACGGCCAGCCAGCCCTCATGGCTAACGCCGACCAAAAGGGTTCCGCCGGGTAAAAAATCCATATCGATTTGGGAGGTGAGATAATCCCCGGTCCAGATGGACAGGTTGCGCGATTCACCCCGGAAGAGGTTGATGAGGCCGATCCGGTTGCCGGCGGCGGAAAAACGCTGCACGCCCACCCGGGGAATTTCCGTTACCGGAACGGTGTAATCGTTGAAATCCTGCCAGCCAATGGCAAAATCGCCGTTACCAACGCTAACGGCGGTGCGGCCCACCCCATTAACATTGTCGGCCGGAGAGTTGGCAATAAAATCCGGTAAAATAACCTGCCCAAAGGCGGGAAAAAGCAAAAACAGCATAAAGCCGGTGAGGAATTTCCTGAAATTCATGTTGGTTTCTCCAAAAACAAAAATTTATTTGAGGGTGATTCGGTGATTCGCGCGCCTTGCCCCGGCGGGAACCCGGATTTACCGATTGCCCAATTTGGAGGGCGTCCGGTAATTTCGCTTATTTTTCAATCCGATGATCCATTTTGATCGCGATTTACGCCCTTAATAGTGAGACCGAAGTGTGGACAGAAATTCGATTCCCTATGGATTAATTCCATCAACTTCGTCCTTTTGGTGGCCTGGCGGTTAGTGTGTGCTACCGGTAATTAATACAAACAGGGCCCGAAATCGCCCACATAAAGATGTGGGTGGATCCGCACAAGGGCCCCCGTACTTTTGCAGTATCTTTTCCCTTAACATTAATAGGGGATTTTTTAATAAAGTTTTTATCCGCTGTCACAGGAAATTTCATGCCCGGCAGGCCATATTAGTGCCATTGTTAAACCGAATGAGGATTTTCATGAAAAAAACGCTGTTTTCGATCGCCTTGTTGATGGTGATAAGCTGGGGATGCGGTAAAAAACCACAGCCCAGTGTGGAGATAAAGGCGGGCAAAACGGATAGCCTGGCCATGGACCTGACCGGCAGCAAACCGTCTCCGGCATCTATGATGCCCCTGGCGCCGGGAACCTGTCGGGTGATCGGGGTGGTCGCGGGCGTTGAGCAGGAACTGGATGACGCCAATCCCAATTCCCCCTGTGGAAAAGCCCCCTGCCGGGCCGCCATAAAAATCGAATCCATTTTGGGTCGTGGCCGGGATTTTAACGCCCTGTTCGAGAGCGGCGACACCCTGGCCGTTCATTTTGC
>JAGRBF010000605.1:0-2970 GCA_020434205.1 Calditrichota bacterium
TCGCCCCTTCGCCCCTTCGCCCCATCGCCGTCATGGCACAGGGGTCATGACCTGCGGCGTTCCTTCTCCGCGCAGATAGACGGTGCGGGTCGGGAAGGCCATCTCCAAACCGTGCTTCTCTACAACCTCCATCACCTGGAACATCAGGTCCTCGCGAACCGCCAGAAAGTCGGTCCACACCGAAGATTTGGTGAAGCAGTAAAACTGAATGTTAAGGCTGGAATCCCCGAATTCGGTGAAGTGCACGAAGTGAAAACCCTGGTCCAGGCCGGGATGGTTGGCCACCAGCTCGCGCAGGTCCGCCAGCAGGGCCTTCATCTGGGCGGCGCTGGTTTCGTAGGTAACCCCCACGTTCATGTTGATGCGCCGGATGGGGCGGCGGGAGTGATTGACAATCGGAGAGGTGGAGAACTTGGCGTTGGGAACCGTCACCTGGGATTTGTCGAAGCGGCGCACCTTGGTGGTGCGAAAGCCCACCTCCTCGATGGTGCCCTCCACCCCGTCGAACTCCACCCAGTCCCCGATCATGAAGGGTTTGTCGGTAAACACCACCACCGAACCGAACAGGTTGGCCACGGTGTCCTGGGCGGCCAGGGCCATCGCCAAACCGCCGATGCCCAGACTGGCGATCAGGCTGGTAACGGAATAGCCGAGGTTCTGGATCACCATCAACACAATGGTGATGAAGATGATCACCTTGAGGGTTTTGCGCAAAAGGGGGACAAACTGATCGTCGATTTTAGATTCGGTTTTGGCGGAGGCCCGGGCCATCGCTCCGCTCAGGACGTCAACGAGGCGCATCATCAACCACCCCACCGCCGCCCACATGGCCACCTGCAAACCCTGGAATATATAGGTTTGCAACTCCACCGGGTCATTGGGAATCTCCAGGAGTCCGGCGGCGATATGCCAGATCCCGATCTGTACGATGGCCGCCAGCGGGGCCGGGACAAACTGAATCAGCTCGTCATCCCACTGCGCTTCCGTTTTGCCGGCGTATTTTTTGAAAACCCCGCGAAAGAGCATCTGAATAATACTGCGGGAAGCAAACCCGGCAAAAATGATGATACCGGCCACCATCAGCCGCCATGTGGAAATACCCCAGAGGATCTCCTGATCCAGAAACGACATATCCATCCCGTTTTGACCTTTCCGTTGCTTTTGGGAAAATGGGGAGATCCCCGGGAATGCTGCCCCGGTTATCCCCTGCCTAAAATAGGTTTCTGGGGAGGCCGGGGCAAGGGGTTAGGGAAATTGGGCGGCAGGAGGCTAACGGCTCACGGCTTACGGCTTACCCTCAGCCGGCAATCCCCGCCGCCGGGCCAGCTCCTGCAAACGCTCCCGGGTTTCCCGGTAAGCCTCCGGATCTCCCTCGGATCCCTCCCCGGGCTGATGCAGGCTCAGCTTTAATTGAAGGGTGCTGTCCGCCGCAGCCAGATTTCCCAGGGCAATCTGACAGTCGGCCAGATATCCCAGTTCGTTGGTAGCGCGCCGGTGCCCCGCTCCCATCAGCTGAGCCTGGTAGACAGCGGATTGACGCATCAGCGGTTCCGCTTCGGCATAACGGCCCTGCTTCATCAGGGCCCGGGCCAGGTTGTGCAGAGCGGTAGCGGCATCCGGATATTGCGGCCCCAGATTCTCCACATAGATCTCCCAGGCCTGGCGATAATATCGGGCCGCGGCCGCTTCGTCCCCCAAATCGGAATAAACCCGCCCCAGGTTGTTGAGGGTATTGGCGGTGCTGGTGTGGCGCTCTCCCCAGACTTCTTTTTTGAGGGCCAGGGCCTCCAGATGAAGGTTCAGAGCTTCTTCCAGCCGTCCCTGGCGGCGCAGAATCCGGGCCATAAAATCCCGGGTGGTGGCGATCAGCGGATGCTGCGATCCCAGCCGTTTCAGGCGGATATCCAGAGCGCGGCGGATCAGAGCCTCCGCTTCTTGGTATCGTTCCTGATCCTTGCGGAGATCCGCCAACACCTGCAGGGAAGTGGCCACCTCGGGGTGATCTTCTCCATACACCTTTTCGGCAATCTCCAGGGAAGCACGAAAGCTAACCCCGGCGCTGTCCAGGGAGCGCCGCCGCTGGTAGAGCATCCCCATTTCGTGAAGCACGTTGGCCACCGAGATATGCTGCTCCCCGAAATGACTTTTGCGAATGTCATAAACCTGTTGGAAAACCCGGCGGGCTTCCCCGTAGCGGCCGCTGTGGCGCAGCACCCGCCCCAGATTTTCCAGGGCCTCGCTGCGCTGCGGGTCATCCTCCGGCAGCAGGCGACTTTCCCCGGAGATCACCTCCCGGAAAACCGCCTCGGCCGCCTCATCGCGCCGTTCCTTGGCCAGGGTGCGTCCCACGCAGGCCAGGGCTTCCAGGGCCTTGAGGCGGTAAGCCTCGTCCAGTTGCACGTAAGTTTGCTGGGCGCGCTGGTAAGCCTCCCGACTGGCGGGGTATTCCCCGGTGAGCAAATGCAGGTCCCCTTTCACCATCCAGGCCCGGGCCATTTCGGTATCGGGTTCTCGCCCGGACTGATAGAAAACCAGGGCGCTGTCGATCAGCGGTTGGGCCTGGGCCGGCAACCCCAGATTCAGGTAAACCGCGGCCATGGTGCTTAGCAGGGAGGCTTTGGTTTCCGGTTGATCCCCAAGCTCCAGGGCCATTTTTTCCGCGCCCCTTTTAAGGATGGTACCGGCAGTGAGGGTGTCCCCGTTGGTGAGGTAGGGATCGGCCACCTCGAAAATGCTGGTGAGGAAGGCGGCAATGCGGGCCGATTTTTGGGCTTCCGCCAGGGCCCGGTCCCGCTCGGCGGTTAGCTGAACGGAATACCAGAGCACCGTGGCCACCAAACTCAACCCGGCCACAGTGGTTACCGCCAGGGCCTTTTTATTGCGTTTGATGAACCGCTGGGTCCGGTAACCCAGGGTCGGTTTGCGGGCGTGAACCGGCTGTCCCTTCAGGTAGCGACGGATATCCTCCTG
>JAGRBF010000605.1:3089-7725 GCA_020434205.1 Calditrichota bacterium
TGTCGTCGATGCGCTTCCAGCACCTTGCTGGGCGGGTCGGGAATGGTGATCTCCCGGGAGGCGTGGATTTTGAAAAGGTCGTTTTCCGATCCCTGAAAGGGACGGCGGTTGCACAGCAGCTCATACAGGACAATGCCCAGGGCGTAAACATCCGCGGCCACGGTAACCGGCTCGCCCAGGATCTGTTCGGGAGCAGCGTATTGGGGGGTCAGCACTCGTTCTCCGGGACGGGTCTGGGTGGAGTGCTCCTCCCCTTCCCCGGGCTCGCTCAGTCGGGCAATCCCGAAATCCAGCAGTTTGACTTTGCCGCGGGCATTCACCAGAATATTGCCGGGTTTGAGGTCGCGGTGGATAATCAGGTTTTGATGGGCATAACGCACCGCCTCGCAAATATCGAGAAACAGCTTGAGGCGGGAGCGAATCCCCAGCTGATTCTCCCGGCAATACTCGGAAACCGGCAACCCTTCGATGTATTCCATGGTAAAGAAGGGAATCCCGTCCTCGGTGATGCCGCCGTCATAAAGCTGGGCGATATGGGGATGTTTGAGGCGGGCCAGAATCTGGCGTTCGTTGCGAAAGCGCTTCAGGGCCCGCTCGGAGAGCAACGAGGGGCGAATCATCTTGATCGCCACTTCCTGATCGAACAGACCGTCGGCGCGGTTGGCCAGGTAGACCGTGCCCATTCCCCCCGCCCCGAGCTCGCGGATCAGCTTGTAATTGCCGACCGTCTTGCCTTCCTGCATTTTAGGGAGAATCTCGTCCAGGGAATCGGCGGCGATGCCGTCCAGAATGGGATGATCGGTCTGATCGGCTTCCAGGAGGGATTTCACCTCGCCCAGAAGTTCCGCATCGCCCTGGCACAGCTCCAGTAATCTGGCCTGGCATTGGGAATGGCTGAGGTCCGCCACCTCTCCGAAAATATTTTGAATGCGCTGCCAGCGTTGAGAATCCACTTTTTCTCCTGATCTGCCCTTTTTGGAAACCGATCCTCAGATCCTTTGATCTCTGGATCCCGGGATCTAAAGATCTAAGGATCCAAGGATCTTTTTGTCCTAGGTCCTCTCCTCCTCCCCTCTTCTCTACAAAGAAACGCCGGAATCGGCAGGGAAAGTGATAATGTTATTCCTCGCGGGCCTGCAGAAGTTTGGCGATGAGGCCGGTCCAGCCGGTTTGGTGGGAAGCGCCCAGACCTTCGCCGCTGTCCCCGTGGAAGTATTCGTAGAAGAGGATGTAGTCCCGGAAATGGGGATCCTTTTGCAGCCGGGGACTGGCGCCCATGGCGGGGCGTTCTCCGGCTTTGTTGCGCAGAAAGAGGTTTTTGATGCGCCCGGTGAGGCCCTGGGAGGCCTCCGCAATGGTCATAAACTCACCGCTGCCGGTGGGATACTCAATCCGGAAATCGTCCCCGTAATAATGGTAGAAACGCTGCATGGACTCGACAATCAGGTAGTTGATGGGCATCCACACCGGTCCCCGCCAGTTGGAATTGCCCCCGAACATGCCGGAATCGGATTCCCCGGGCAAATAACGCACTTCCAGCTTTTCCCCGTTAACCTGGAAGACGTAAGGGTTGTTTTGATGGAATTTGGAAAGGGCCCGAACCCCGTAAGCGGAAAGAAATTCGCCCTCGTCCAGCATGCGATTGAAGAGCCTTTTCATGCGGTGGCCGCGCAGCAGGGACAGTAAACGGCGTTCCCCCAGACCGGGTTCCTCCCAGCGCGAGACCAGGCTGGCCAGATTGGGTTTGTTTTCCAGAAGCCACTCCAGACGATCCCGGAAAGCCGGCACTTTTTCCAGGTTATCCGGTTCCAAAACTTCCACTGCAAACAGGGGAATCAGCCCTACGATAGAGTGAATTTTGAGGGGAATGGTATGGTCGGCGGGGGTGTTGAGAACGTCGTAATAAAATTTATCCTGGTCATCCCAGAGGTTAATGTCCTCTTCCCCGATACTGGTCATCGCTTCGGCGATGTAGAGAAAATGCTCCAGGAATTTGGAGGCCAGGTCCTGATAATTAGGGCGCTCCGCGGCCAGTTCCAGGGCAATGCGCATCATGTTGAGGCAGTACATGGCCATCCAACTGGTGCCGTCGGCCTGCTCCAGGTGTCCGCCGGTAGGCAGTTCCTCGGCGCGATTGAACACCCCGATATTATCCAGTCCCAGAAATCCGCCCTGGAAGATGTTGTTGCCGCCCTTGTCCTTGCGGTTGACCCACCAGGTAAAGTTCAGCAACAGCTTGTGAAAAACCCGTTCCAGGAATTCCAGGTCCGGCTTGCCGAAGTGTTTGGCGTCGATTTTATAGACCCGCCAGGTGGCCCAGGCGTGTACCGGTGGATTGACGTCGCTGAAGTCCCATTCGTAGGCGGGAAGTTGCCCGTTAGGGTGCATATACCATTCGCGGGTCAGCAACACCAGCTGGTGTTTGGCGAAAGCCGGATCGATGAGCGCCAGGGGAATGCAGTGGAAGGCCAGGTCCCAGGCGGCATACCNNTACCAGGGATATTCCCACTTGTCCGGCATGGAGATGATGTCCGCGTTGCGCAAATGGCCCCACTCCCCGTTGCGGATGTGGGTCCGTCCGGGTGGCGGCGCGGGCTGGTTGGGATCTCCGGCCAGCCAGGTGGCCACGTCGAAGAAATAATATTGTTTGGACCAGATCATGCCCGCGAAGGCCTGGCGTTGCACCAGCCGCTCATCCGGATTTTCGCAGCCGCTCTGCAGATCCTGATAAAACTGATCCGCCTCCCGGATTCTTTTGGCGAAAACCGCCTGGGCGGGAATCCGGGCCCGCCGCTTCATCCGCCGGCATAAGCGCAATGAGATCCGGACCGAACTGCCCCCGGCAATATGCAGCCAGTAGTGGGCGGCCGCTTTGGTGCCCACCTTGCGCGGGTTAACCGCTTCCCCCCTTCCCGCCACCACGTAATCGTTGATGCCGTCTTTGTAAAAACCCTTTGAGGAACCCTCGCCGCCAAAAAGACGCCGCGCGTTGCTTTCATTTTCACAAAACAGAATTTCCGGATCGCCCTGGCAGAGCAGTTCCCATTCCCCCAAGGCCGGATGTTCGGCCACCACTGCCCCGCTGTTATCCAGTTGCAGAAGCGGCTTTTCGCTGTGGGAATCCCAGGACCAGGTATTGCGAAACCACAGGGTTGGCAGGAGGCTCAGGCGGGCGTCCTCCGCTCCCCGATTGTGGGCGGTAACCCGAATGCAAATATCATCTTCATCGGCCTTGGCGTATTCGACAAAAACATCAAAATAACGATCCTTGTCGAAAATGCCGGTGTCCAGCAATTCGAATTCCCGCTCACCACGTCCGCGATTCCCGTTTTCCTGGCGCAATCGTTCGTAGGGGAAACGCCCCTGCGGGTATTTGTACAACATTTTCAGGTAGCTGTGGGTGGGGGTGGCGTCGAGGTAGTAATACAGCTCCTTGACGTCCTCACCATGATTGCCTTCGGCGTTGGTGAGGCCGAAAAAACGCTCCTTGAGGAAAGGATCGCTGCCGTTCCACAAGGCCAGGGCAAAACACAGACGCTGCTGATCGTCGCTGATGCCCCCGATCCCGTCTTCCCCCCAGCGATAGGCTCTGCTGAGGGCGTTTTCGTAGCTGAAATATCCCCAGGCATCGCCATTGGCGCTGTAATCCTCCCGAACCGTTCCCCATTGACGGTCGCTGAGGTAAGGCCCCCAGGCCTGCCAATTTCCCCGCTCACGGATGTTTTTTAACAGCCTGCTCTTCTCGGCATTGTCCTTCGGCACGGCATTTACCTGTCTGCTGGTGATTCCGGGATGTGTTTGCCCAAAACATAGCAGCCCATGCCCTTTTCATCAAGGTCAATTTTGGCCGATATTTTCAACTGCATCTTGTTTATGGGGAAATATTGCGTAAAATGCGGCTGTTTGAGAGTTAATGCACCGGCGCACTGGCGCCCCGTAACCGAACACGGCCGCGACGGCCTACAGGGATCAATAAAGATGAGCAAACCGAAAGTGGTATTGGCGTACAGCGGGGGTCTGGACACCTCCGTTATTTTGAAATGGTTGTCCAACAAGGGATTTGACGTCATTTGTTTTGTCGGCAATATCGGGCAAAATGAGGATTTCAAGAAGGTCGAAGAAAAGGCCATGGCCACCGGGGCCAGCAAGGTTTACGTGGAAGATCTGCGCGAGGAATTTGTCCGCGAGTTTATCTTTCCCGCCCTGTTGGGCAACGCCGTTTACGAGGGCCGCTACCTGATGGGCACCTCCCTGGCCAGACCGGCCCTGGCGCGGCGTCAGATCCGCATTGCCGAAATGGAAAATGCCGTAGCGGTATCCCACGGCTCCACCGGCAAAGGCAACGATCAGGTGCGTTTTGAGCTCACCTACTACGCCCTCAATCCGGATATTCAGGTAATCGCTCCCTGGCGGGACCGCGAATTCCTGGACCAGTTCAAAGGGCGCACCGACCTGATCAATTATGCCAAAGAGCACGGCATTCCGGTAACGGCGACCAACAAAAAACCCTACTCCGAAGACGAAAATCTGATGCACATTAGTCACGAGGCGGGCATTCTCGAAGACCCCATGCTCAGGCCCACCGAGGACGTCTTTACCCTGTCCGTTTCCCCGATGGCCGCCCCCGACAAGGAAA
>JAGRBF010000606.1 GCA_020434205.1 Calditrichota bacterium
CATGGGAATTGCAGAACGAAAAGAGCGGGAAAAGCAGCAGCGCCGGGAAAGTATCCTGGACGCGGCCGAGCACCTGTTTTTTACCAAGGGAATCGAAAACACCACCATGGACGACGTTGCCGAGGCGGCGGAGTTCAGCAAAGGCACCCTTTACCTGTACTTCAAGAACCGGGATGACATTGCCCACGGCATCTACCTGCGCGCCATGGAAATCCTGGCCGGGTACTTCACCCAGGCCCTGGAAACAGAGGGCAACGGCCTGTGCAAGGTCCGGGCCATCGGGGAAGCTTACTATCAGTTTTCCAAGGATCAGCCCAATTATTTTCGGGAAATGAACAAGATGAATCCGTCCAGCATCGACATGAATGATCATGAGTGCAACGGATTCCAATGCCATCTGATCGCCGAGCGGGTCAAGGCCCAGGTCGCCCAGGCGGTGGCCATCGGGATTGAGGACGGCAGCATCCGCCCCCAACTGGACCCCCGGCTGACCGCCTTTGTCCTGTGGGGACAGGCCTCCGGCATTATCAACATCATGCTCCAGAATGGCGAGCACATGCGTAATCACCACGGCCTTAATCCGGATGATATGATGCCGGCCATGTTCGATATGATTTTTCACGCCCTGAGAAACATACCCGGGCACTAACCGTTCTGATTCAAATGAGAAAAAAGAGCTTCGGCTCTTTTTTTTGCCGTTTAAATGACTGGCAGTCAGTTTTTTTAAAACACTAAAGAGGTATAACAATGTTTAGGTTTTGCTTTGCAGTCATCCTCGCCGGCCTGGCCTGCCTCCCCGCCCGGGGTCAATCGCCCGTTCTGGAAGGCTACATTCGCATGGGCGTCGAAAACAACCTGACCCTCATCCAGGAAAACCTCGCCGTGCAAAAGGCCCGGGCGGAAAAAAGCAAGGCGGCCGGACTTTTTTTGCCGGACGTGAGCTTTCAGGCCAATTACACCTGGGCAGACGGCGGACGCACCATCGGCTTTCCCATCGGGGATCTGCTCAACCCGGTTTACCAGGCCCTCAACTTCCCCATCCGCCTGGAAAACGAGGAAATCCAGCTCCTGCCGGACGAGTATCAGGAAACCAAACTCCAGATCATCCAACCGCTCTTCAATACCGATATTTACTACAACTACCGCGCTCAGCGGGATCTCAGCGATGTTCAGGAAGCGCAACGCCAGGCCTATCTCAACGAATTGACCAAGGAAATCCGCAGCGGCTACTACCAGTATTTGCAAACCCTGGCAGTGATGGATATTTACGGGGAAACCCGCCTGGTCCTCGAGGAATTTAAACGGGTTAACCAACGGCTTTTTGAGGTAAACAAGGTAACCCGGGACGCGGTCAGCAGCGCGGATTACGAACTCAGCCAGCTGGATCAGGAAATTGCCGGGGCGGAAAAAAATCGCCGGACTGCCGCCGCTTACTTCAATTTTCTGCTCAACCGCTCCCTGGACAGTCCCATCGAGGTCGAAGAGCCGACCCTCTCCGCGGAATACCGGACCGAGCTGGAAAACGCCCGCCGGGAAGCCCTGCGCCAACGCCCCGAGCTGACCCAGTTGATGTCCGCCGGCAAAGCCGCCCACCATTTCACCAATCTCAACAAAGCCTCCTTCCTGCCCAAAGCCTTTGTGGCCGCGGAAGCCGGTTATCAGGGCTACCACTACAAATTCGACGACACCCAGGACTACTGGCTGGCGCGGGTGGGTCTGGAATGGAACCTCTTTAACGGGGGTCGCACCGTCGCCGGGCTCCAGCAAGCGCGCATTGAGGAAAAACGCCTCAGCACCCGCCGCGAGGAATTGGAGCAGCAGATTCAGCTGCAGGTTATCAACGCTTACTACACCCTGGAAGCCGCTCAAAAGTCTCTGGAAGCGGCCCGCAAAGGGGAGATCGCCGCTCAGGAACGCTTTCGCATCGTTCAGCGAAAATACCAGGAAGGCCAGGCGGCCCAGATCGAGTTTCTGGACGCCCGCAGCAAATTCACCACCGCCAGGCTGTCCCGCGCGATTGCCCGCTACACCTGGCTTATCCGTCAGGCCGAACTGCAACGCGCTATCGGCAACTAAGCCAAACACTGTCCAAAAAACACCTTAATCGGAGAACCATCATGACCTCCAGAATCCTGATTTCCCTCGCCATTGCCGCAGTGCTTTTGTGGGGCTGCGAAGGGGCCCGGGCTTCCCGGGAATCGTCCTCTCAAACCCCGGTACGGCCGGTAAAAACGATCACCCTGACCAGCAACACCGCTCCCATTCCCATCGAAGCCAGTGGCAAAGTGGCTTCCGGCAAAGAAATGCACCTGGCCTTTAAGATCGGCGGGGTTATCGAACGGCTGAGCGTTTCCGAGGGTCAGCAGGTTCGGCAGGGCCAGGTTTTGGGCACCCTCAACCTCACCGAAATCAACGCCCGGGTGGCGCAGGCCCAAAATGCTATGGACAAGGCCGAGCGGGACCTGCAGCGTCTCCAAAAGCTGTACGGCGACTCGGTGATCACCCTGGAGCAGCTTCAGGACGCCACCACCGGGGCGGAAGTGGCCCGGGCGGAGCTGGAAGTGGCCACCTTTAACCGGCAGTACGCCCGCCTGGTGGCCCCTGCGGACGGCAAGGTGCTGCGCAAATTCCGGGAAAGCGGGGAGTTGGTGAGTCCCGGCGCCCCGGTTTTGCAATTGGGCACCAGCGACCGGGCAGCGCGCATCATGCGCATCGGCATTTCCGATCGGGATGTGGTTCGCCTGGCTTTGGGCGACACCGCCCGCCTTACCTTCGACGCCTTTCCCGGCCAGCATTTCCGGGCGGCGGTCAGCGAAATCGGAGCGGCCGCCGATCCCCGCAGCGGGGTGTTCGAGGTCGAATTGACCCTGGCCCCAAGCGCGGCCCCGCTCAAGGACGGCTTTATCGGGCGGGCAAGGTTGTTTCCCTCCCAACAGCCGCCGTATTACCGGATTCCCATGGTGGCCATGCTGGAAGGGTCCGAGCACCTGGTGCGGATTTTAGTCCCCCATGCCGGTGAGGACGGCTACGATTTCCGGACGGTGCGCCCGGATTTTATCGGACGCGATTTTTTCACCGTTCTGATCGCGGAAAGCGGGGTCATTCCCCGGGTGGTTACCGAAGGGGCCGCTTACGTCCGGGAAGGTGACGCCCTGAAAATCGTGCAATAGCCGGCATTGTGCCTCACTAAAAAACAACGACCCAAAAACGGATCCAATCATGAAATTACCAGAGTTTTCCATCCGCAATTACCAGTTTGTGATGATCATGGTGCTGATGTCCTTTCTGGTGGGGGTAGTGTCTTTTTTGAATATGCCCCGCTCGGAAGACCCCGCCCTGACCTTTCCCCGCTACATCACGGTAGCCATTTACCCGGGCACCAGCCCGGAGGACATGGAAGAACTGGTGGTGGACCCGCTGGAAAAGGCCATCGACGAGGTGGAAGAGATCGATGAAATTGTTACCACCATTTCCGAAGGGCTGGCCATTATCCGCGCCGATGCCGGCTTCGGGGTCGATATCGACGCCATCTACGACAAAGTCCTGCGCGAAATCGACCAGACCAAAGGCGATCTCCCCGACGACTTATACAGCCTGGAAACCCGCATCGCCTCTCCTCAGGACGTCAGCATTCTGCAAATCGCCCTCACCTCGGACAATGCTCCCTACCGCGAGCTAATCGACCGGGCCGAGGATCTTCAGGACCTGCTGGAGGCTCAGGCGGGGGTGCGCACCGTAGATCTGGAGGCCTTTCCCGAGGAACAGGTGCGGGTTTCCCTGGATTTTCAGAAAATGGCCAACCTGGGCCTGCCGCTCAATCAGGTGATCGGCATCCTGCGCCAGAACAACGCCAACATCCCCGGGGGCGAGGTGGACGCCGGGACCCGCTCCTTCAGCATCAAAACCAGCGGCAGTTACAAGAGCCTGAAGGCCATCGGCGAGACGGTGGTCAACAGCGACGGCGAGAAGCTGGTCTATCTGAAGGATATTGCCGAGGTCCGCTTCGATTACGCGGATCCCCTGCACATCGGGCGTTACGAAGGCCATAAATCGGTTTTTCTGGTGGTCACCCGGGACAAGGAAAACAACATCATCGAATTGACCCAACGCCTGAAGGACATTATGGCGGAATTTGCCGCCGATCTCCCGCCCAATATCGCTGTGCACACCGCTTTCGAACAGGCCAAAGCGGTTGAGGGGCGCATCAACAACTTCTTTCTCAACCTCTTTCAGGGAATGGTGCTGGTGGGGTTGATCATCCTGCTGTTTCTGGGTTGGCGTCCCGCGCTGATTATCTGCCTGGTAATTCCCATCTCGGTGATGATCGCCATCGCCGCCCTGGACTTCAGCGGATATGCCCTGCAGCAGATCTCCATCGCGGCGATGGTGATCGCCCTCGGCCTGCTGGTGGATAACGGCATTGTGGTCACCGAAAATATCCAGCGTTTTCAGAAGCTGGGTTTTAGCGGCAAAGAAGCGGCCATCAAGGGGACCGCGGAAGTAGGGCTGGCGGTGGTGGCCTCCACGGTTACCACCCTGCTGTCGTTTTTCCCGCTAACGCAGATGCAAAGCGGCCCGGGAGAATTTCTGCGCACCCTGCCCCTTACGGTGATCTTTACCCTGGTGGCCTCGCTGATCCTGGCCCTCTCCTTTACCCCCATTATCGCCACCCGCCTTCTCAAAAACGGCGGCCAGGCTCGCGGCGGGATTCTGGAGCGTTTTACCGACCGGATTCGCGAGGACTATTACATGCCTTCCCTGCGGGCGGCCCTGAAGTACCCGGTGCGTTTTGTGGGCATTTCGGTTCTGGTTTTAGTGGGCTGCTTGATGCTCTTCCCGGTGGTGGGGGTCAGCTTTTTCCCCACTGCAGACAAACCGCTGCTGCTCATTGAGGTGGACACCCCCTACGGCACCAGTCTGGAGCGAACCGACCAGGCCGTGCAATTTGTGGAGGGAATTCTGGACACCATGGATTATGTGGCCGATTACACCGCCAACACCGGTAAAGGAAATCCCCAGATTTACTACAACCGCATTCCCAAGGAGCTCAACAAAAACCACGGGCAGCTGGTGGTCAATTTTGCCGAATGGGACCCGGTTCGTTTTTACCGCACCCTGGATCGCCTGCGCGCCCATTTTGCGGATTATCCCGGGGCGGAAATCACTTTTTCGGAACTGAAAAACGGCCCGCCCTTCGCCGCCCCGATCGAGATCAAGATTCTGGGCAATAATTTCGACGAAATGCGCCGCACATCCTATGAGCTGGAACGGGTGATCCGGGAAACCGAAGGCACCCTCAACGTCATCAATCCCTTTTCGCGGAAAAAAACCGACCTGCGGGTGGCCATCAACCGGGACAAAGCGGGGCTGAGCGGCATGGCCATCAACGACATCGACCTGGCGGTGCGGGCCAGCCTGACCGGGATACCGGTAGACGAATTGACCATGGAGGACGGCGAAAAATACCCGATGGTGGTGCGCATTCCCTTCACCGGGAAACCGGGCATCGACGATTTCGGAAAAGTGTATGTGGCCTCCCGGAGCGGGGCTCAGGTTCCCCTCAGCCAGGTGGCGGACATCCGTTTTGAGTCCGGCATCGCCCAGTTTGGCCGTTACAATCAGGAGCGCAGCATCGCCGTTACCGCGGATGTTTACGATGCCGACAAAACCAAGGACATCACCGAGGCCATCATCGCCCGGCTCCCGGAAATCGATCTGCCGCCGGGGAACCGCTTTTACATTGCCGGCGAATACGAAACCCAGCAGGAGAGTTTCGGGGACCTGGGGCAGCTGCTGCTGATCGCCCTGCTGTCCATTTTCGCAGTGCTGGTGGCCCAATTCCGCTCCCTGATCCAGCCGGTGGTGATATTCTCCGCCATTCCCCTGGCCTTTACCGGCTCCATCCTGGCCCTTCTTTTTACCGGCTGGACCTTTTCCTTCTTCGCCTTTGTCGGGTTCACCAGCCTGGTGGGGATCGTGGTCAACAACTCCATTATCCTGGTGGACTATACCAATCAGTTGCTTACCCGCGGCCAAACCGTTACCGAAGCGCTGATCGAAGCCTGCCGGACCCGTTTTCAGCCGATCATCCTCACCAGCGTTACCACCATTCTGGGGCTGGTTCCCCTCACCTTTACCAACACCAGTCTCTGGTCGCCGATGGGCTGGACCATTATCGGGGGGATGATTTCTTCGACCTTCCTGACCCTGGTCATCGTTCCCATCCTGTATAAATGGGTTACCCGCGACGGGGTATCCGGGTGACGGGGGGCCGCCGTGTCGGGGTGTGGGAGTATCGGGGTGTCGGGGTGTCGCCCTTTCGCCCCTTCGCCCTTTCGCCCCTTCGCCCCTTCGCCCTTCCGGGGCATGGGTTGGAAAATTTGATCAAATGGAGCCATAATGGAAACGCATTTCGGGCAGGTTGAAGAGATTTTGGGCGGGTGGCGGGAAGCGCTGGGAGAGGCTTTTCCCGCCTACCGCAATCACGTTTACCGGGTTCTGCATTTTGCCTTTGCGCTGCGGGAATGCCATGGCGAAGAGCGGGAAAAAATGATCATAGCCGCCAGTTTCCACGACCTGGGGATCTGGACCGCCAACACTTACGACTATCTTGCCCCGTCCATTTCCCTGGCCCGGGATTATCTGCGGGATACCGGCCGGGAAAACTGGGTTGCCGAGATCGACCTCATCATCGAATTTCACCATAAATTCAGGGCCATAAAAACATCCGGGCTGGCGGAAACCTTTCGCCGGGCGGACTGGATTGATGTTTCCAAAGGCCTGCTGCGATTCGGGCTCCCCCGCGAAACCATTCGCACCATTCTGAAGGCATTTCCCAACGCCGGGTTCCATCGCGAGCTGGTGCGCTTAACCCGCGAAGAATTTAAAAAACACCCGCTCAACCCCCTGCCGATGATGAAATGGTGAGTCGGCGTCCGGCAACAACCATCAATCAACAATCATCAATTACGATCTTTAGCACGCGCATGGAAAATTTTCGCCCTATCTTCCCCCATCACCGAACCCAAAGGGAGAAACCATGAGTTACCGTATATTCCTGACCGGCTCCGGCATTGCCGAGGCGGCCCGGGAGCACCTACGCAACAATAACTGCGTCTTTGAAACGGGAGACCCCAAAGACACGCCGGAAGACCTGATCCGCAAGTTGGACGGTTTTCGACCCCACGCCTTAATCGTCCGGCAGGGAAAAATTTCCCGCGAGGTGCAGGCAGCCGCCCCGGACCTGAAGGTCATCTGCAAACACGGGGTCGGAACGGACAATATTGATATCGAGGCGGCAACGGAGCGGGGCATTCCGGTTTTGTTCACCCCCAACGCCAACTATCAATCGGCAGCGGAACATACCGTGGCCCTGCTGTTCGCCCTGTCCCGCAATGTGGTCAGCGAAACAACCCGCATCCGGGGGGGCCTTTTCGACAAAAAGTTGTACAGCGGGCTGGAATTGGGCGGCAAAACGTTGGGGATTGTCGGCTACGGCAAAATAGCCCGCCGCTTCGCGGAGCTGGTGGCTCCCCTGGGCATGACCATTCTGGTGTATCATCCCTCCGGGCGGGCGGAATATCCCCCCTACCTGCGGCGGGTGGGGGATCCGGAAGAGCTGATTCGCGAGGCGGATGTGATCAGCCTGCACTGTCCCCTCAATGCGGAAACCCGGGAGATGATCAACCGGGAGACCATTTCCCGCATGAAAACGGGGGCCATGATAATCAATACTGCGCGCGGGGAATTAATCCGGGAGGCGGATCTGGTGGAAGCCCTGGGTTCGGGCAAGTTGCGAGGTGCGGCGCTGGACGTTTTCGCGCAGGAGCCGCCGGAGATGAGCGGGCCGCTTTTTCAGCTGGACAACGTCATCTTATCCACCCATGTGGCGGGCATGTCCGATCGCTCCACCCTCAACATGGCCATGGAATCGGCCGCCAATGTGCTGGCGATCCTCAACGGTCAGGCGGTGGATCCGGCCTCGGTGAAGAATCCCGGCGCCCTGGAGGACTAGAAGAACAACCGATCCTATGATCCTTCGATCCTTAGACGTTTTTCTTAGGATCTTAGGATCGTCTTCTGTCTTACAGTCCATTTGTCCTGCGGTTCGTCCCTAGAACTTGCGCTCCACAACCAGCTTCTCATCCATGTGCGCCTGGCGGACATACTGGGCCAGAATGTGCATCAGCAACTGATGATCCTTCGATCCTTAGACGCTTTTTCTTAGGATCTTAGGATCGTCTTTTGTCTTCCAGTCTTTTGGTACAACGGTCCCTTTTCTCCTTGACTCCCCCCCCATCCGGGTCTAACTTAGTCAAGAAAGATGACTAAGGGAGAACCATGACTCAAGTGAATATCCAT
>JAGRBF010000607.1:0-3439 GCA_020434205.1 Calditrichota bacterium
TCCCCGGTCAATTTCCTGATTATGGACGAGCCGACCAACCACCTGGACATCGCTTCCCAGGAAGCTTTGGAACAGGCCCTGCGGGAATACAACGGCACCCTGCTGCTGATCTCCCACGACCGTTATTTCCTGGATCGCCTGGTGAGCCGGGTCTTCGAACTCAAGGACGGGCGGCTGCGGGTTTTTGAGGGCAATTATTCAGAATACCTCAACCGCCGGGAAGGCGGAGAATCCACCACCCGCCGTCCTCAGGTTGTGGAAACCTCCGGAGAGGACGGTTCCGAAAAAGGCGGCAAAAAAAGCAAAGAGCAAAAACGCCAGGAAGCCGAGGCGCGTCAGGCGATCAGCAAGCAGCGGAAGGAATTGCAGAACAAAATCGACAAGGCGGAGCGCGAAATTGAATCGATGGAAGCCCGCAAGGGAGAAATCGAGGCTTTGCTGGCCAATCCGGAGACGTACAACGACGGCTCGCGATCGGGCGAGCTGCAGCGGGAATACATCGACCTGACCGCCCGCCTGGAGCGGGTTATGGCGCGCTGGGAAGGGGATCAGGAAGCCCTGGAGGAATTGCTCTCAGGACTCCCCGGGGAATAGATTGCAAGACTTAAAGAAGATCCCAAGACTTGAAGAAGATCCTAAGACTTGAAGACAAAAACTGATCCTAAGGTCCTATAAAATTTAATCTTAGGATCTTAGGATCTTCAAGTCTTTTGGTCCAGTGGTCCTCCGGTCCTTCTTCCGGTCTACTGAAACACCGTATCCACTTCTTCGACCGTGATGTCCCCCGCCGAAATGCTCAGCGGAAAGGTGGAGATCACCTTGTCCTCGTCCAGCACTTCCTCCGGCTTGGGAGAGGAATAGCTGATCGGAGAAGGGGTATTGCCGATCAGGGTGGCTTTCAGCTCTTCCACCTGGCTGGCGTCGGTGATAAACACTGCCTTCAGATTCTGGTAGGAGAAGTGTTTGCGCAGGGCGGCATTCACATCCTCCAGGGTCAGTTCGTCCAGCATTTCCGCATAACGTTTCCAGTGACCATCCTTTATCCCGTAAAAGCGATCGTCCATGGCGTAGCCCAGCTTCATCATGGTGGTGGGCGCGTAGTGCAGGTTGTAATTGCGCAGGAATTTGCGGGTCATCTCAAAATCTTCCGCACTCATTCCCCGATCCACCAGGTGCTGCAGTTCCCGCAGGGCGGCCCGGAAGGCAAAAACCTTGGCTTCGTTGGGCACGGGGCGAATCCAGATCTGGAAAATGGCGCGGCGACGGGCCACGTTCGGGGGCGGAAACTGGCGGCGTCCTCCGTTGGGGAAATGTTCGACATAGGCGTAGTCCCCGTAATTGAGCCCGCGCGTTTCGCGAATCACCTGATACAGATGGGAAAAGGAATTGCGGTGTTCGCCCAGCCAGGAGGTGGCCAGAGCCAGGGCGTAGAAATCGCGGTCCCCACGCAGGGCATTGATGGGAAATCCGAAGCTGATGGCGGTTGCCGGGGCGCCCTTGGAAACAATTTTCACCGACGTGCCCTTCAGAGGGGTCGGCTGGGGCGCGGGAACCGCGGAGGGCGTTCCCTGCGGCAGGGAGGCCAGATCCTTTTCCAGCTTTTCAACCAGATCGTCATCGAAGCCACCGGCCAGACCGACCATCAGATTGGCGCGGGTGTAGTTCGTTTTGTAGAAATCCCGGACGTCCTCCAGGGTGATGGACTCTACCGAGCTCACCAAACCCTCTTCGGGGTGCGCGTAGGGAGTTCCCTCAAAAATGAAGCTGGAGAGCACTTCCTTGCCCAGCTCCTCGTCCTGGCTGTAACGCAGGTTCTTTTTGAGATAGCTGAGGGTATTGTCCTTGATGCGGGCAAAGTCCTTTTCCGCAAAAGCGGGTTTGAGGAGGGCATTGCTCAGCAGTTGGTAATATGCAGCCAGATTGTCCTTGTGCGTGCGGCCGGAAATGACGGTCATTTCCTTGTCTACCGAGCTGCCGATGCCGGCGGCCATGGGATAAAGTTTGGCCAGCACTTCCTCGTAAGAATCCTCGGCGGAACCCGCGTCGCTGATCATTTCGGCGGTCAGGGCAGCCAACCCCTCCTTGCCCTGAGGATCGTTCTGGGAACCCACTTTAAACAGCAGGCGGAAGGAGATCGTAGGGTCTTCTTTTATTTTCAAAAGCACCATCTGCTCACTTTTGATCTGGCAGGCGCCCAGCACCGGAATCAGCAGGAATACAAAAAACCAGTTCTTCACGATTGTACTCCTTTCAGCTTGATGATGTTGCGGCGCTCTTTTACCAGGAAAGTCCTGGCGGCCTCGCGAACATCCTCCGGGGTAATCTGCTGCATGGTTTTATAGAGCTGATTAACCGTGTCGATATTGCCGGTGAGCGCGATAAAACGGGCCAGGGCGTCGGCCACGCTTCCGGGAGTATCGAGGTCCATCAGGTAACCGTAGCGATTGCGTTTTTTCAGATTTTCCAGGGCCTCGGCGGAAACCAGTTCCTCGCGAAATTTGGCGGCGGTAGCGTCGATCTGCTCAATCACATAATCGATATCGCTTTCGCTGCGCACCATAGAATAAATGTCGTAGAGTTTGGGATCCCGGTTAAAGCCGAAATCCGCCCCGATAAACTGGACCTTGCTTTCTTCGATCACCAGTTTCTTGTAGATCTCGCTGTTTTCCCCAAAAGCCAGATCGCCCAGCAGGAAGGCGGCTACCACCATTTTGTCGGCGGCGTTATAGGCCTTGCCCTTGTAGGAAACCCATACCAGCGGAAGGGTCTGGCCATCGTAGTCGATCGCCTTAACCCGCTCCCCGTTCTGGGCCGGCTCGGCGGCCACCGGCGGGGCCTGATACCCGGGCTTCCACTCGCCGTAATATTTTTGAATCATTTTTTGGGCGGCGGCGCTGTCGAAATCCCCGGCCAGGAGCAGCACACAGTTGTCGGGCCGGTAATAGCGTTGGAAGAAAGACAGGCTGTATTCATACTGCTCGGGCATCATCTTGATGTCCGCTTCGAAGCCCATGGTGGTGTGCTGGTAGGTGTGTTTATCGAAGGCCATGTCCATCATCGCTTCGTGGGCCACCGCCCAGGGATTGACCACGTTTTTGCGATATTCCCCGTAAACCGCTCCGGCTTCGGTCTGAAAAGGGGCCTTTTGGTAAGAGAGGTTCTGAAAGCGGTCGCTTTCCAGCTCCATCACCTTTTCCAGATTGTCGGTAGACACCACCGAGGTGTAGCAGGTGTAGTCGTCGGTGGTGTAGGCATTGGCGTCCACCCCCATTTCGTTGACCATGTCGTTGTAGACATCGGCGGGAAATTTTTCGGTTCCCCGGAACATCATGTGTTCGAAGAAGTGGGCAAAACCGCTTTTGCCGGGTTCGTATTCGTCCCGCGAGCCGGTCCGGACCACCGTGTAATAGGCCACCAGGCCACTGCCTTTCATGGGAAT
>JAGRBF010000607.1:3492-5243 GCA_020434205.1 Calditrichota bacterium
AAAAAATCTTCCTCGGCCATCAGCAGTCCGCTCCAGAGGAATGCGGTGCAAAGCAGCAACAACATCTGCTTCATAAGTGCCTCCTGTTTTGATGTACTTGGCCCGCGGGGAATTCCGCATTACGGGCACCACGCCGGATTTCCACCGCTTCCCGGGACGGTTTTTGCCCGCATAAACAGCGGGCCCCGGGGTCTGCAAGGCGGCGAAAAAGGCATAACAATTTGGATAAAATTCCCCTTAAGTCCAACAATTTGATTATATTTTGGTCGCGCTTAACCCTAACCACCGCCTGAAAAAGAATCATTTTTCATGAGAATCACCTACAACGCTCCCTTTGTGCTCACCTTTACCCTGCTGGCCATCTCGATCATGCTGATGGACACCGCTACCGGCGGGGGCATTACCCAGCAGTATTTTACCCTCTATCCGGTTTTCGATTTCCACGACTGGCATTCCTATTTTCGCATTTTCTCCCATGTGCTGGGCCACCACAACTGGGATCACCTGATCTCCAACTTCACCCTCATTTTGTTGATCGGGCCCATTCTCGAAGAGAAATACGGCACACAGAACCTCTTGTTTCTGACATTTTTCACCGCCTTTGCCACCGGGGTGCTCAATATCCTCTTTTTTCCCAGCTATTTGATGGGCGCCAGCGGGGTGGCTTTTATGATGATCCTGCTGGGTTCCTTCGCCAACGTGCGGGTGGGCACCATTCCCCTGACCTTCATCGTGATCGTGATGCTGCTGATCAGCCAGGAGTTGCTGACCATGTTCAAGGAGGACAACAACATCAGCGAATTCGCCCATATTGTCGGTGGGGTGTGCGGCAGTATCTTCGGGTTTATTTTCAATTACAGCGAGGATTGAAATTTTATTCCCAATTGGCGGGGTTGTTGCGGATATAGCGGCGGACGCCTTCTAAATGCTGTTCGTTGCGAATAATGACATCATAAAATCCGGATTGCCATAACCTGCCCGAAATTTGCGGCCAACCCCCATTTTTAATTCCCAAAAAATATTTGTGTGTGGTCATCGATTTGAATCGGTGGATTACATCAGACAAGGATAAATTGCGGTAGGTGCCGCCCCCCGTGGCGGCACCTACCGCTTCATCGGTCCGGCCACAGGGGGCCGAACCTGCCGCACCCGTCCGGCCACAGGGGGCCGGACCTGCCGCATCGGAAATGATAATAATACCATGAAAATGATCCGGCATTACAACATATTCATCGATTCCAATCCCGTGATAAAAACGTGGGATATCATACCAAACCTCCTTCACCATCTCCCCCACCTCACTTAACACCATTTTGCCATCCCGGACCTCACCAAACCGGTGTAATCGGTTCTTTACGCAAATGGTGATAAAATATGCGCCTGGTCGACGATAATCGTAGCCCTTGAGGCGAGGCGGTTTGCCGCCTTTAAAGCGATGGTTTTGGGGATAATATCTCCAGATGAGAAGAGCCTCCCAACTCGCATCTCAGTGGAATGATGATTCGGAGAATAAGAATTCATCACAGGGTGTTTATTCTATAGATGAATTCCGAAGGAAAATTCCATAATGCCTACAGATCAACCGACAGGGTCAGCATCCCGAAGAAATAACGTTCGTCGACTTCGTCGACCGGGCTGCCGCTGCGATCTCCGCCGTACAACGCATCGTCAAACAGATCGAAGGCGGAATAGGTGTATTTGCTGAAGGCCCCGGAAACATTGACCACCCAGCCGTCGCCCTTAAAGCCGGT
>JAGRBF010000013.1 GCA_020434205.1 Calditrichota bacterium
GATCCTAAGATCCTATGACGAAAGACGCTTAGGGTCCATGCATCTTAGGATCTAAAGATCATGTATTCCCCCGGTCCCCCGATTCCTCTCATCACAGTGGGCATCTTTTCATGGAAGATTTATTCCTGATAATCCTGATCGGCATTCTGGCGCTGGACACCACCGTGGCTTTCCAGACCATGATCGCCCAGCCGCTGTTCTCCTGTACCCTGGTCGGCGGGTATCTGGGAGATTGGTACACCGGGCTCCAGTTGGGAATGTTGCTGCAGTTGCTGTGGTTAAACCTCATTCCCGCCGGGGGAACGCGTTTCCCGGAATCCAACCTGGCCTCGATGGTGATCACCGTTTTGGTGGTGGAATACCAACCGGAGCACCTGCCCCACGGGGTTTTTGCCCTTTCCCTGATCATCGGAATTGCCGTGGCATACGCCGGACAATGGGTGACCATCCTGGACCGGCGTATCAATACCCTGATCCTGCGCATGGCCAAGCAATACATCGACCGCAATCGCCTGAAGTGGCTGGGTGAGGTGAACATCCTGGGCGGCTTCAAATCCTTCCTGCTGTTGGGGTGTCTGGCCGGTTGGGGCATAATCGGAGGTCGTTTTTTATGTTTCGACCTGCTGCCCCGCATGGGGGAACGTTGGGAAGCCTACCTGCAATTGCTGCAGCCGGCGGTGTGGGGAATCGGTCTGGCGATGGCCTTTTTCCTGGTGCTCAACATGCTGCGGACCATCAAAAGACCGGGGGCACGGACTCCCGCCCCTTCTCCAGCGCCTGCCGGCCCGGTCCTGCGCAAGTGGCCCTTTTGGGAACAGCTGGCCGTTTTTTTCCGGAGCCTCTTTATCCAGGCCACCTGGAATTACAAGAGCATGCTCTCCATCGGCTTTCAAAACAGCATGCTGCCCGCCCTGCGACGCCTGTATCCCGACCTGGCCAAACAGGTAACCTGTGCGGCACGCCACCTGGATTTTTTTAACGCCCACCCCTACCTGGCCTCCTATGCCCTGGGCGTAGCGGTTCGCCTGGAAGAGGATCACGTCCGCGGAGATACCGGTGCGGCGGAAAAGCTGGTGCGCCTTAAAGGCCTGCTGATCAGCATTTTGGGGGCATTGGGAGACCGCCTGTTCTGGGGCATCATCAAACCGGCCAGCATGATGCTGGGGGTGCTGCTGGCGGCCGCTTTGCCCACCTTGCCGGCCCAGTTGGGAGGATTGGCATTCACTTTCCTGGTTTACAACTTTCCCCACTTTCGGGTGCGCTTCAGGGGATTGCGGCTGGGATACCGGGAAGGGCTGCTGGTGAACCGCGAGTTGCGGGAGGAAAAATTCCGCAACTACTTTATCATCTACAGCTGGATCGGCATTGCCGCTTATATCCTGCTGTGGGTGGCATTAAGTGTTGAAATGATTGTCGAAGATGTGTTACATTTTGCAAGCATTTTTGGGGCGGCCCTGCTGGCAGGCGGGTTGTATCGATTCCGCCCCAACTTTTATATGTCCCTTTTGTTAACGCTCCTTTTTGCCGTTATTGTGGGTGTCGTAATTTCCCGATGAGCATTGGGCGGCGGCAGGTTTTTTACTGCGGGCATTAACGGGTCCAGGGATGAACACTGAAGAATGTGGAATACGGTATGATACGCAAAGAATTTACCATTTTAAACAAATACGGCCTGCATGCCAGGCCTGCGGCGCAGATGGTGAAAACCACCGGCAAGTTTAAATCCAGCATCAAAATCGAAAAAGACGGCCTCACCGCGGACGGCAAGAGTATCATGGGGTTAATGACCCTGGCCGCGGAGGTCGGCAGCACTATTACCGTCATCATCGATGGGGAAGATGCCGACCAGGCATTGTCCGCAATTGCCGACCTGATCCAGAACAAGTTTTATGAAGATTAGGTTGTGAAGGTGAAAAGGCTTTCTTAAGTTTTTGACAGAGAATTGCATAACTAAACGGGTTTCATCACAAAAGTCTTTTCAGGGGGATCCCTTGCAAAAACGGGAACTGGTTTTTTCCGGCGTGGCCGCTTCGCCCGGAATTTCCATTGGTTCCTGCTTTGTTTTTGAGGAGCCCTCCTGGCATCCCGAACCCCGAACCATCTCTGCCCGGAAGGTGGACGCCGAAAAAAAGCGCTTCCGCACCGCCGTGGCCGCCGTCCGCAAGGACATCAGCCGCTCCCACCAAACCACATTTAGCCAATTCGGCTCCGATCTTGCCGAAGTTCTGGAAATGCAGCTGGCCATTCTGGACGATCAGGTTTTTCTGGAAGAAATCGAAGCCTTTATCGAAAAAGAACACTACGACGCCGCCTACGCCGCCTACACCGTTTTCAGCCAGAAAAAAGATTTTTTTATGGGCATGTCCAATGCCTATTTCCGCGAGCGCGCCTTCGATATCCAACACCTGAAGGAACTGCTGGTAAAAAGCATGTTGGGAGAGCGTTTTTCCGGGAAAATCGCCCTCAAAAAGCCGGCCATCGTTATTGCTCACAACCTCAGTCCCAACGATACCATTCAACTCCACCTGCAAAAGGTGCTGGGTTTCGTCACCACGATGGGCGGCAAAACCTCCCATACCGCCATTGTGGCCCGGGCCCTGGGAGTTCCGGCCGTGGTGGGGGTGCCGCGCTTTTCCGATCAGGTTAAAAGCGGGGACCAGATTATCCTGGACGGCAATCACGGAGAGGTTATCCTCCATCCCGAACCGGAAACGATAGCCGATTACAAGAAACGGCAGGAAAAACAGCGCGCCGCCAAAGCACGGCTCCTCAAGGAAAGTTCTTTGGAGACCCGCACCCAGGACGGCCATAAGATCGCGGTCCGCTCCAATATCGAATTCGAAAACGAACTGCCCCAGTTGCTGAAGGTTAGTGCGGACGGCATCGGTTTGTTTCGCACCGAAGGGCTCTTCCTGAATCGCAGCGACCTGCCCAGCGAAGAGGAACAAACCGAAGTTTACCGCCGCATTGCCGAAGCCGTTTATCCCAACAAGCTGGTGCTGCGCACCCTGGATATCGGGGGCGATAAAATTTTGCCCCAGCTGGCCGGCGAACCGGAGGAAAACCCCTTCCTCGGGTGGCGGGCTATCCGCTTCTGGCTGGACCACCGGGAGGGGTTCCAGTCTCAGCTTAAGGCCGCCTTGCGGGCCAATACCCGCGGCAATATCCAGATCCTGCTGCCCATGGTCAGCGGCCTGAGCGAGTTGCGACAGGCCCGGGAAGTGCTGGACAGCGCCCGCGAAACGCTCCGGAAAGAGGGCAAACCTTTTGTCGGGGAAGTGGATCTGGGGATTATGATCGAAATTCCCTCCGCGGTAATCCTGGCCGATCAGTTTGCCCGGGAAGCCGACTTTTTCAGCATTGGCACCAACGACCTGGTCCAGTATACCCTGGCGGTAGATCGCGGCAACGAGCGGGTCGCCAATTTGTATTCCCATTTTCATCCGGCGGTTCTGAGGATGATCAAGATGACCCTGGACGCAGGGCGGGCGGCCGGCATTCCGGTGGGGATGTGCGGCGAAATGGCCGGCGATCCCCTGGCGATTCCCCTGCTGCTGGGCATGGGCTTTCAGGAACTCAGTCTTTCCCACAGCCTGATCCCGGAAATCAAAAAAATCGTCCGGGATCTTGCCCTGGACGAATGCCAAGAATTATACGGGGATGTCTTCGGCGAAAATTCCACCCAGCGGGTGGTGGACATCCTGACCGCCTTTTTCCGGCATCGTTTCCCGGAAATTGAGGTGGAGCCCTAAGAACACCTTTTAAAAACGCAAAATGAAAGCGAGGCATTTATGCTGGAACACGATCGTTCCAATTTTGTCCAACTCCTCCGATCCTTTCCGGAACACATTACCACCAGCCGCAAAATTATGGCTGAAAACCCCGTCAAAATTTCCACCCGCGGCCTTCGCAATATCGTCATCGCCGGAATGGGCGGCTCGGCCATTTCCGGGGAATTGTTGCTCGGTTACGCCGGGGAAGAACTGCCGGTGCCTGCCGTGGTTAACCGCGGCTACAACGCCCCCGGCTTTGTCGACAAAAATACCTTGTTTGTAGCCATGAGCTATTCCGGCAATACCGAAGAAACCCTCTCCGCCACCCGCGAAGCCTTGCAGCGCGGGGCCCAGGTGGTGGCCATTACCTCCGGCGGGGAACTGGCCGGATTATCCCGGGAAAAAGGTTTGCCCCTGGTCGAGATTCCCGGTGGTTTGCCGCCCCGCCAGGCGCTGGGATATATGTTTTATCCCCTGCTGATGTTGTTTAACCAGAACAAGCTGGTCAACGTCTCGGAGGCAGATCTGGACGAAGCGCGTCAGGTTGCCGAGGATCAATTGCACCGCTACGATCCCGACCATACCCAGGGCCATTGCCTGCCCAACCACATTGCCCAGAGCGTTTATCACGCCATTCCGGTGATCTACAGCGGTGCCGCCTTCCTCGCCGGAATGCCCACCCGTTGGCGAAATCAGTTTTCCGAAAATTCCAAGTGTATGGCCTTTGGCAACGTCTTCCCGGAGCTGAACCATAACGAGATCATGGGATGGGAAGGGCTTTACGAGGTCAACAAACATTTCCGGGCCATCTTTTTGCGGGATGAAGAAGAAACCCCCCGCAACAAAAAACGCATCGAAGTAACCAAAGGAATTCTGCGTCAGAACAAAATTCTCTTCGGGGAAATTTATTCGGAAGGCCGTTCCCGTCTGGCCCGCCTCACCTCGATGGTGGTAATCGGCGATTGGGCTTCCTTCTACGGGGCCATGCTGCACAGCAAGGATCCCATCGAAATCGGAAGCATCGATAAGCTCAAGGCCGAACTGAGCAAAGTGTAACCGGTACCGTCGCCAAAAACGGATTGGGAGGTGGTTGGGGACCGGTGTCTCCCCCGGCCTTCAAAGCCGCGCGAGTCGCGATCGATCGGGACTGGTGGGTTCGACTCCCACGCACCTCCGCCATTTAAGGGTTCCGGATTTTCCGGGACCCTTTTTCTTTATGTGTACCCTCCGCCACAAACGATGGGAAATTTTTTTCCGTTTTTGCCCGTTGTCTCCTTTCCGCCCCAAAGACAAAACCGCAGTGGTGTTTCGCTTTAAGTTGTTTTAAAACAATCGCTTGTTAAACAATTGCCGCGGTACGGTATTGTTTTTGTAGTTTTTTTACGATCGGTCGATAATGATGGAAAGAAGCGGCCGCAACACCAACCTCAAAGCACGGGCAGTTTTGAGCGCATCATGAAGTGCCACAGGATATTAACAGCGATATGTCTCCTGGTCCTGGCGGGTTTCAATTCCCTCCCGGCCCAACAGGTTACCCTGGAAGGTAAAATCCGCGATATCAATACCCACCGGGAAATCGCCGGGGTCAATATTGTTATTCCGGAACTTCAGGTGGGTACCACCTCCACCCCCACCGGGGGCTTTAACATGACCCTGGCCATTCCCGAGCCGGAAATGATGGTGGAGCTTCAGCATATCGCCTACGATACCCTGCGCCTGACCATCGAAGAAGCCCTTTCCCGCTACTATTTTGATTTGCAGGAGCGCATCATTCCGGTGCCGGTTGTAGAAGCCCTCACCATCGAGGAGCAGCTGGGCTGGGACCGCGATACCCCGCAATCCGTTTCCGTAATTGATGCCCGGGTCTATGATATGGGCGGTTACATCGATGCCGGGGATTTGCTGCGCACCGACCACAGCGTCCAGGTGGATGAAGAGTTGAGCGGCAAAAAGACCCTCTCCATTCGCGGGGGGCTGGCGGACGAGGTGATTGTCCTTTACAACGGCATCCGCATGAACAATGCTCTCGACAACGTTTTTGACCTTTCCCTGCTCGATCTGGCCGACCTGCAGCGTTTCGAAATTATCAAGGGCAGCAATACCGTGCTGTTCGGTCCGGACGCCTTTTCCGGGGTGGTAAACGTGGTGCCCCGGGTTAAAAACGATTACACGGTGCGCTTTCAGCAGAAATTCGGCTCGTACTACACCGGCAACTGGGGCCTGAACCTCTACCGCAACTTCCGCGATCTGGACTTCTCCTACAGCATTAAAAAAGGGGGCACCCGCCGCGAGTTTCCGGACGAACCGGAGGGGGGCCGTTTGCTGGAGGACGATGCCGAACACCATACCGCCAGCCTGGTATACGATCTGGACAAGGTGCTCAACTCCCCCAATTCCTTTGTAAGCCTGATGTATGTGCGCTCGGATCGCAACTTCAAAAACGAGCGCGACCAGGAAATGCTGGACAACGTAGACGAAATGATTTCCCTGCGTTTTCTGGGCCCGATTTTTAATTTGCAGACCATCAATTTTTCTGCGGCCTACCAGAAGATGCAGGAAGACCAGGTGCTGCGCTTTTTCGAAAGTAAGGCGGATTCCGGTTTTCTGGGACGCGCCATCGACAACCGCACCTGGCACCTCAACGTGGACAAATCCTTCCAGGCCGGCAACTGGCACGGGCTGGCCGGTTATCAGTTCCGCCACGCCGATTTTGATATTCGCGACGACCGCATTCCGGACAGCGAACAGGCCTATGTGCTCAAGGACGGCAACCTGCTGCGCAAACAGCACGGGTTCGTCGGGGTTGTCAAATACCGCCCCGCCTACCTCCCGGATCGCTTTAACGGGCCTTCGCTGGATTTGAGTGTGCGCTGGGACCAGGTAAACGACATCCAGGAACGCCCCAATTACAATAACCCCACCACCAATCCCCTGGAAGTGGAAAACGGGGTCTTTCAGAAAAACCGCTGGGAAGAGGGGATGGTCAAGTTAACCACCCTGATCAGCAAACGCTCCACCACCAGCACCTTTAACGGCTACCTGAGCCTGGGGTCCAACGTCAAATTCCCCAGTCTCCTGCAGCAAACCAGCACCCTGGCCACCCTTTCCGGAGATACCGAGCAGTCCTCCCTGGAAACGGAACGGGCCCGCAGCGTGGAGGTGGGGGGCGATTTGACCCGGGATGCCGGGGAAACCATGGGGTTTTACGGCTGGGAACTGACCGGTAGCATGTTCTACAACACCTATGAGCGCAAGCTGCGTTCCTATATCCTTTCCGGAACCCCGGTTGCCCTTTTCGAAAACGGCCCCTCCGCCAATATGTTCGGCTTCGAAAGCCGCCAGTCCCTGTTCCTGTTCCGCAAAAAAATGACCCTGGCCTCCGGGATTTCCAAATATGTCTTTTCCGATCCGGGCGCATTTCCCTTCAAACACAATCACAAATACACCCTGGATATTTCGCTGGACCAGTCCGGGTATTCCCTGCGGATGCATGCCTTCAGCGAGGGCGAGCAGCAGGCCCTGCTGCGCACCGTGGATGGAGATTTTATCGAGTCCAGTATTCCCCGTTTTACCAATATTGATATTCACTTTCGCAAATTCTTCGATATTCGCCAGACCCGCCTGATCTTCAATGCCAGTCTGCGCAACCTGATCAACGATAAGTTTAAACTGGACGGCCTTCCCCTGCGCGAACAGCGCTATTACTTTACCCTGGGCCTCCAGTTTTAGGGCGGATCGTTCTTCCCTCCGCTCCCCGCGATTACTGTAAATCCGGGTTTGGCAAAACCACCCTACCCTCACCCCAAACATCAGGGATAATCCGTGACCCCTCCGCCATTTATTCCGCTGAATTTTGACCATCTGGAGGACCGTGAGATGGTCGGGCGCTCCCGGTTGTTTTGCCAGGCTCTGAAACGCCGCCGCACGGTTCGGGACTTTTCGGACCGCAAGATTCCCCGGGAGGTTATTGAAAATTGCCTGCTGGCCGCCGGCAGCGCTCCCAACGGAGCCAACCGCCAACCCTGGCACTTTGTGGTGGTGGAAACCCCCGGGATCAAACAGCGCATTCGCCTTGCGGCGGAAAAAGAGGAGCAGGAATTCTACGGCGGGCGCGCCCCGCAGGAATGGTTGGAGGCTCTGAGCCAATTCGGCACCGATGCCCGCAAACCCTTTCTGGAAACCGCCTCTCACCTGATCGCCATTTTCGCGGAAAGTTATGAGGCGGTCCCCGATGGCGGGCGCATCAAAAATTACTACGTTCAGGAGTCGGTGGGTATCGCCTGCGGCCTGCTGATAACTGCTTTGCATCAATCCGGGGTGGCCACCCTGACCCACACCCCCAGTCCCATGAAGTTCCTCAACGAAATTCTGGGGCGCCCGGAGAACGAGAGGCCTTTTTTGCTGCTGGTTGCCGGTTTTCCGGCTCCGGATGCCGCGGTTCCGGATATCAGCAAAAAATCCCTGAACCAAATCGCCACCTTTTTATAGGCCTGCCGCCTGCCGGTCGACGCAATGCACTGGCTGTTTAGGCCGCCTGCCAACGGGCACCTGCCAACGGCCGTCTCTATTTCCCCCAATCTCATTTGCCAGTGGAAATACCATCTTCTCTTGACTATCTTAGGCCGTGTATACAATGATTTAAATTCCCCAATTTTGGCCCTTTTGGCACTTATATTCGTTGCTTTTTTCGAGCGATACGCTGCATCGCCTCTCAAAAAGCGCCTCTATAAATTCCAAAATGCCCGAAAATTTCAAGAATTTTCTAATTGTTCACCCGACCCAGCCTAACCAAAAATGCAAGTGCAATCGGGGCCTATGAAAACGGACAAAGAAAATCCAGCCGGGACGGCCCCCGGCGACGTCTCCGCAGTCGGCAACAGTCTCAGCTACCTTAAAGTGATGGAAGAGGCCCGGCGCCTGGCGCCTATTCCCCGCCCCGTTCTGGTGGTGGGAGAGCGCGGCACCGGCAAGGAGCTGATGGCCCGTTTTATCCACAACCAGAGCGGCCGCGGCCCCTACGTGGTGGTAAATTGCGCTGCCTTTCAGGAAGACCTGTTCGTCGCCGAGATGTTTGGCCGGGAGAAGGGTGCTTACACCGGGGCGGTCGACTCCCGGGCCGGTAAGCTGGAGCTTGCCGACGGGGGAACCCTCTTCCTCGACGAAGTGGCCAATATGAATCGCACCGTTCAGGAAAAGCTGCTGCGGGTTATCGAATACCAGCAGTTTGAGCGCCTGGGGGGAAACCGCACCCTCAACGTAAACGTGCGCATTATTGCCGCTACCAATGCCGATCTTTCCAAAATGATAGAGCAGGGGGAGTTTCTGCCGGACCTCTTCGACCGCCTTTCCTTTGCGGTGCTAACTCTCCCGCCCCTGCGCAAACGCCGCGACGACATCCCGGCCCTGATCAACCATTTTCTCTCCCTTCTGCACAACGAAATCCCCAATCTGGAGCCCAAACGTTTTACCGAAACGGCCCTGCAGGAGCTTCAGAAATACCACTGGCCCGGCAACATTCGCCAGCTCAAAAACATCGTGGAGCGCCTTTACATCTCGGATGAAGACGGTACCATCCACGCCTCGGAGCTACCCATCGAGATTACCTCCGTGGAACCCATCCGCGGGACCTTCTACGAGAAGGTGCGCGCCTACGAAATTACCCTGCTGACCACCGCCCTCAAGGACTGCCAGGGGAATCAGCGTTCGGCCGCCGAAAAGCTGGGGATGAGCTACGACCAATTCCGCCATTTCTACAAAAAATACCGCCTGGACGAACTGCTGCCGTAGACCTCTTCCAAACACCGGTGTAAAAAACCGACCGGTTGGCGAAAAACACCAACTCCTCCCTTTGGACCTCCCCCAAACCCGCATTCCCACGTGCCTGGTGTGTTTGGCATCACATTTGCGAAAGACTCCCCTAACCACAGATTTTAGCACTGCCGCCGGAGCTTTCCGGGGCGTATTCAAGGGGAGATGTAGCAATGAACATGATGCAAGACCGCGACAGGAGCAGGGCCGTGCTGGAAGCCAAAGCCCTTCTGGTATTGCGGGCTGCCAAATCCGCTTTCCGGGAAACCGAAGGAGAAACCACCCCGGAACAATATCACCAGGCTCTGCGGGAAGCCTTTCAACGTTGCCATATTCAGTTTTCGCTTGCCCCGGAAGGACATTACACCTGCTTTAACGCCATCGACGTGCAGGTGATTACCCCGGAACATGAGGGTGAGAAGAGCGGAGCCGGGCAGATTCGCCTGCCGGCCGCTCTGTTGATCAGGGTGGGGGAAGACGGGCTGGACGCGGTGTATCGGTTCAATACCCCCAATACCGGAAACACAAACCCACTGGGACTTCGCTATCAGGATTAAA
>JAGRBF010000608.1:0-157 GCA_020434205.1 Calditrichota bacterium
CAATGCCCTCTATCGCAACGACGGCGCCGGCACCTTCACCAAAATCGCCGGAGAGGTGTTGGTGAGCGACGGCGGCTATTCCGCCTGCGCGGTCTGGGGGGATTACGACAACGACGGCGACCTGGACCTGGCGGTCAGCAATGCCTACGGGACCGGA
>JAGRBF010000608.1:280-4470 GCA_020434205.1 Calditrichota bacterium
CTGGCCTGGGGGGATTACGATCTGGATGGGGATCTGGACCTTTTTGCGGCGCGCACCCTCAGCGAGAATCAAAGCAATGCCCTCTACCGCAACGACCGCGTCGCCGGGAACGCCTGGGTTCAGGTGGATCTGGAGGGAACCACTTCCAATCGCAGCGGCATCGGGGCGATCGTCCGGGTAAAAACGTTGATTGGCGGGCAGGCCCATTGGTTACGCCGGGACCTGAGCGGTCAGGACGGATACTGCGCCCAGACCCTGCGCCTGCACTTTGGGCTTGGCGATGCCCCAAGGATCGACTCTCTGATCGTGGAATGGCCCTCCGGAATTCGCGACGTATTGGAAAACCCGACCCTAAACCGGGTCCTGAAAATAACCGAAGGCAGCGCAGTTGGGATTGGCAATCCACCCCAGGGACTGTTTCAGGGGTTTGAGCTGTTGCCCAACTATCCCAACCCCTTTAACCCCGGCACTGGATTCGGGGTGCGCATGGATAAATCCGCCGGGGTCCGCATAAAGGTATATAATTCTCTGGGGCAGCAGGTGGCCACCATTTTTGAGGGTCCTCTCGGCAGGGGTCTGCATCCATTCCGGTGGGATGGTCGAAACACTTCGGGAGAGGAAGTAGTCTCCGGCAATTATATATTGCTGGTTCTGGTTGGTGGTTGGCAACGCCAATCCCGCTTATTGACCCTGTTGCGATAAACCGGACAGCAGGCGCTGGTGGGCAGCGGTTCTGTCCTGCCAGCGTCGCAATTCCCGCCCGTTACCCCCTTTCTCCCGGATATTGGACTTTTCTTCACAAATATTTGCAACTTTCCCCCCTTTTTCAATACCTTTAAATGACACAAAAGGAACAGTCGTGGAATGTCATTTTGGGTCCGAATCGCAGACTCCCTGACGTTATCGATATCTGCCCCGGCGCTGTTGGAAGCCGCCTGCTTGCCAAATTTTTGCGCCGTAACATCAAATTCTCAATAGGAGGCTATTGAATGAGAACTTGGTACGTATTATTTATCCTGATTTTCACCCTGGGAACCACCCTGGTGGGCCAGACCATTTTTTCCGAAAGTTTCGACAATGGGGTTCCGCCGGCCAATTGGACGATTGACGGTTTCCCCACCAGCTGGCTTTCCTCAAATTCCGCTTTTGCCGGGGGAAGCGCCCCGGAAGTCCGCTTTGCCGGCAGCGTCAATTCCTTTGTGGGCACCAGCCGTTTGATCTCTCCGACAATGGATATGACTGGTATTTCCGGGATGATTGTGGAATTTAAATACCAGGTAGACCACAATTTCCCGCCCTACAAAATCGGGGTTGCCACCCGCTCCGGCAACGGTCCCTGGAATATCGTATGGGATGCCAGCCCCACCGCTTCCGGGTCCGATTACGTCGTTTTCCCGGTGGTGAACAGCGATATGGGCAGCAGCAATTTTCAGATTTGTTGGTACTTCAGCGGCGATACCGAAAACATCATAGACTGGTATTTCGATGATATCGTCATCCGCCACATGGATGCCCACGACATCCTGGTGGAAAGTATGCGGGTGGATGACCACTACGAACCCGGAGAAGTGGTGCGCCCGCGGGCCAAACTGGTCAATATGGGCGCCAACCGCGATACGGTGGACGTCAGCCTTTCCATTTCGGTCGGCGGAACGGAAGTTTTCAGCGAGGTGCAAACCATTAACGGGTTGGGATCCGGCTACAGTTCCTTTGCCACCTTCTCCAATTTTACCGCCGCGGAGCCCAATGAATTATACACATACCGGGTTATATCGCATCTGGCGACCGACACCAACCCTGCAAACGATACCCTGGTGGGGAACTTCGATACCTATACCAACGAGCGCCAGTTGGTGCTGATGGAAATCGGCACCGGAACCTGGTGCCAGTTTTGCCCCGGCTCCGCCATGGGCGCGGATGATATGATTCACAACGGCCACAATGTGGCGATCATCGAATACCACAAGGCCGTTAATGGGGGTCCCGATCCCTTCGACAATCTTTATTCCACCTTTCGGGTGAACTATTACAGCATTAGCGGCTTTCCCACCACCGTTTTTGACGGGGTGGAGCGCATTGTCGGCGGCAGTACCAACACCAGCCTTTATCCCTCTTACCTGGCCCGCTACAATCAACGTATTCCCATCAAAACGCCCTTCACTATTGATATCGGCGGAAGCGGAAGCGGCTCGAACTACAACGTCGACGTGCGCATCAACAAGATGGCCCCGGTGCGGGACACCCAGGATAATCTGGCCCTGCACATGGTCCTCACCGAATCCCACATTCGCTACACCTGGCGGGGCATAGACAGCCTGCATTTCGTGGCCCGCGAGATGTATCCGGATTTTAATGGCATGTCGATAGATTTGCGGGCGGTAGATTCCCTGCGTATTTCCCGAAGCCTGAACCTCAACAGCAGCTGGGTGGGGAATAACTGTGAGCTGGTGGTTTTTATTCAGGACCGCAATACCAAGGAAGTGCTGCAGACCAATAAGGTGGCCTTGCGCAATCTCCAGCCCCTCACCGGGGTGGAAGAGCCCATTGCGACGCTGCCAGCCACCGCCCGTTTGCTCGGCAATTATCCCAATCCTTTTAACCCCGGCACCACCATTGCCTATGAACTGGCCCACAATGCCGACATGGAGATCAGCATTTACAATTTGCTGGGGCAAAAGGTGCGCACGCTGGTGAAGGGCAATATGCCGGCCGGACCGGGACAGGTAACCTGGAACGGGACCGACCAGAACGGCCTTCCGGTGGCCAGCGGGATTTACCTCTATCGCCTGGAAAGCGAAAATCGGGTCTTTACCCGGAAGATGGTATTGTTGAAGTAGTTTAAAGATTTTATGGTGATTTAAATGCCGGGACGTTTCCTGCGGATCGTCCCGGTCCTGTTGACGGATGTTTGATCTGAGGAGTTTTTCATGAAATTGTTTTACAAAATGTTGGTGTTTTTTGCCCTGCTTCCGGTGATGGCAACCGCCCAGTCTTTTTCTTTTAATGCGGATACCACCGAATTTTCCCAACCCCCCGGATCCCTCTTCGATATTTTCGCGGAGATTGAAAATACCTCCTCTTTGAGCTTGAATTTAACCATTGTGCGCACCCAAAATGATCTGCCCTCTACCGGCTGGAGCAGTAGCCTGTGCATTGGGGAATTGTGTTTTGACGGGGCGATTGACACCATTGATGCCCGCCTGTTCTTTGGTCCACTCCGCCCCGATTCGCTGCTGGACTTTCACCTTCAGGCCAATAGCGATCCCAATATTCCCGGCACCGCCACGGTAACGGTTAAGGTGGAAAATCAGGTCGATTTGGCCGATACCCTGGCCATAACCTTCACGTTTACCACCGGGGCTACCGCGATCGGGGAACCCGGCCCGGTGCAGGCGGAAGGTTTTCGACTGGACCAGAATTATCCCAATCCTTTTAACCCGGGCACCGTCATTCCTTATGAGCTGCGCAAGGCGGGACGGGTTTCGCTGGAAATCTATGACGCCAGCGGCCGGCGGGTGCGCAGCCTGGTCAGCGCAACCCTGCAGGGGGCCGGCTCCCATCGGGCCGTTTGGGATGGTCGCAACGACGCCGGCGCCCCGGTGAGCAGCGGGACCTATTTTTATCGCCTGCGCACTGTGGAAGGGATGGCAACTCAAAAAATGAGCCTGATTCGCTAGAAAGGGCGGCTTTTGCAAAGATTAATCCTTCTGGCTTTTATCCTGTCCGCTCTGAACTGGCAGGCCTGCCGCACCCTGGACGGGATTCCGGTGGGCCTGGCCCAGGAATTCGGGGCCTTGCTGGTTTCCAGCAATGTGGACAGTGCACGAATCTTTATCGATCTGAATCGCCGCGGCGATTTTGCCGATACCGGAAAAATGACCCGTGTAGATCAGGCGGTGCGCCTGGACAGCCTGCCGGTGGGACTCCACGCCCTGCGTCTGCAGCGCAGTTGTTACACCACGGGACAGGATGAATTCGAGGTGGCCATTTCCGCGCAAGGGGAGGCTAATCTCAATGCCCCTATGCAACTGCTGCCGGATGTGGCAGGGCTGGTGCTGCTCAGCACTCCGGACAGCGCCCTGGTTTTTCTGGACGGACTCCCCCAGGGTTACACACCGCTTACCCTGACCTGTCTGGATGTGGGCGCGCATCTGGTTGAGTTTCGCAAAGGCAGCTACGCCCCGGACACC
>JAGRBF010000609.1 GCA_020434205.1 Calditrichota bacterium
AACCCTTTCTGCTGAGCGCCGGGGTAGCCCTGGCCAGCCGCGGCATCAACAATGTGGAAACCTGCGCGGACAGCGCCAGGGCCCTGGAAATGCTGCGCGAACGGCAGTTTTCGGTAGTGGTGCTGGACCTGATTATGCCCAATGTTTCGGGCATGGAGCTTCTGGAGCACATCCGCCGGGAGTTTCCGGACGTGGTAATCCTGATGCTCACGGCCATCAACGAGGTGGAGACGGCCGTCAAATGTATGCAAATGGGGGCCTTCGATTACATCCTCAAACCGGTGGACCACACCCGTCTGGTGACCACCCTGAAGCGCGCCATCGAGTTTCAGGAAATGAAGGCCGAAAACCGCACCCTCAAAAAATACCTGCTGGGGGCCGAGCTGGATCATCCGGAGGTCTTCACCGAGATTATCACCCAAAACGACCGGATGAAGGCCATTTTCCATTATATGGAGGCCATCAGCCCCTCGCCGCTGCCGGTACTGATTACCGGGGATACCGGGGTGGGCAAGGAACTGATTGCCCGGGCCATTCACAACCTCTCCGGCCGCAAGGGAGAGCTGATTACCGTCAATGTGGCCGGCCTGGACGATCACCTTTTTTCCGATGCCCTGTTCGGCCATAAAAAGGGGGCCTTTACCGGCGCGGATCGCGATCGGGGCGGGCTGATCGAAAAAGCGGCCGGCGGCACTATCTTTCTGGACGAAATCGGGGATCTGCGCATGGAATCCCAGGTCAAACTGCTGCGCCTGCTTCAGGATGACAGCAGTTTTTACCCCATCGGCTCGGATGTGGTTAAACGCAACGAAGCCCGGGTAATTGTGGCCACCAACGCCAATTTGCTGGAACTGCAGCAAGGCGGAAAATTTCGCAAGGACCTTTATTATCGCCTGCAAACCTACCACATCAAGGTCCCGCCCCTGCGGGAGCGCAAGGATGATATTCCGGCTCTGGTGGAGTTTTTCTTCGAAAAGGCGGCCCGACGCCTCGCTAAAACCGCCCCCAAACCGCCCAAAGAGCTGTTTACCCTGCTGGGGAATTACAGCTTCCCCGGCAATATCCGGGAATTGGAAGCGATGATCTACGACGCGATCAGCCGTCACCAAACCGGTCGCCTGTCGCTGGAATCCTTCCGGGAGAAGATTCTGCCCGAACATCATCACGAGATGGTTTTGGGGGGAGAAAGTGTGGTCCGGACCCCCGAGGAGGGCAACGGGGAGGAGCAACGAATGCTGTTTCCCGAACAGTTGCCGACCCTGCGGGAAATGGAGCAGCAGTTGATCTCCGAAGCCCTCAAACGCACCGACGGCAACCAGCGCCAGGCTGCCGAACTGATCGGATTGTCCCGGCGGGCCCTCAACAACCGCCTGAGCCGGGGGCTTTTTACAGATGAGGATGAGGAATAGGCTCGTTTTCGCTGGCCCCCTGCCATTGCTCGCCCGGGTGATCTTTACGGAAATTACCCGGGCAAATTCTGCCCTTTTTTGACCCTCCCAGCCACAATTTGTTCTTTTTTGTAAGCCGATTAAAAACAGATATTAAGCGATTTTCGCTTACCCACCTCCCGATTCCAGTGGCACCTTAATGAAAAAGTCAAGCGAAATTGAAAAAAGTGTAAATGACTGATTTTATTTGCCTTGGGTCGAGAGGGGAAGATTTGGCAAGCGGTTTGTATATGAATTTGCGAATCGGGGGACTTACGGGGACAGTTACATCTTAGTGAGGCGGTTGCGCCAAAAAAAGGAATACCGGGTGGGTATGCAAAGGAAGAATATCATCGTTATTTCTGATGACCTGAACACCGGACGTTCAGTGGCTTTTATTCTGGAGGCGGCACAGTTCGAAATTTCTCTGGTTTCCCGACTCAAGGAGTTTGCGGAGGTTATGTCCAGATCCCAGCAGAGTGAGAACCCCCCTGCCGTTTTGGTGATCGATCTGGAAATGCCCGGTATTACCGAAGCGGGGTGGCTGTCTGCCTTCGATCAGTTTAAGGACCAGGTGCCGATTCTGGCCATCAACGGCTATCCGTTAAACGGCAATCCCCTGGCCAAACGCTTTCGCAAACTGGACGGCTATCTGGAAAAGCCCTTTGATGCCAGGCTGCTGCTGAGCCAGATAAGGCGGTTGACGGCCAATGGCAAGCGGCGTCGCAATTCCCGCTCGGCGAATCCTGTTTAGAAATACCCTCAGCATGCGTATGAATTTACGCCATGCATACAGCCCAAAGGGGCGGAGTCCATCCGCCCCTTTTTTTTGCCCAAAGGTTCTATTTTTTAAAGAGCAGGTCCAGAACCTGGCCGCTTTCGCCCTTTTGTTTGATGGACAGCAGGGGAAGGGCCATGGTTTGCAGGAGGGTCTCGGTGGTGCTGCCCAGGGCATCGACAATTCCCGATCCCGCCCCCCGGGCCCCAACAATCACCAGGTCGATCTTTTCCCGGTTGGCAAAATTCTGAATGGCGCTGCTAAGGTCTCCGGATTGCTCGAAAACCGGGATCAGGTCGATATTGCCGGGATTAATGCCCTGGATGGAGCGGGCATAAGCTTCGCTGGCCTGGCGCAGCAGAAAGGCCGAAAAGTCCTGGTAACTCTGGCCGGTAACCTCGTAGTTCTCAGGGACGCTGTAAGCGTGGAAGCAGTATAAATCCTCCGCCTGGGCACTGCGGGCAAAGGCCAGAGCCGCGTCCAAAGCCCGGGAGGCGTGGTCCGAAAAATCCGTGGCGATCATAATGCGGCGAATGCGGACCGGGTTGCCCTCCGGAAAAACCAGTACCGGACAGGGGGCCTTGTGGGTCAACTTCTCGGAAAGCCGGCGGGTGCGGCTGGTATCCCGGCGACGGCCGATCAGAATCAGATCGGTCGATTCGCTCCGGGCAAAGCGCAGCAGACTATCCAGCGGGGATCCGGAGATGATTTTAAAGCTCAACCGGCAATGGTCCAGATTCCCGAAGTGGGTTCGCACCTTTTCTTCCATTTGCTGAATCGCGAACTGGTCCGGCGCATCGATCAGGCTGGGGTATTGGTTGTAAACCGTGGCGGGAACCTCAGGATTGCCCATGATATGCATAAAAGCCACCTGACGGCTTCCCGCCCGTTCCGCCAGCAGACGGGCATAGCGGATCAGGTCTTCATCCTGGTCACTTAAATTTAGACAAACCAACAGGTTTTGATAACGTTGCATAGCCTGAATCCTCGGTTTTTAATGGCCGGGAAATCCCGGATTCTCCTGTAACTAAAGTATAATTGCCGACCGGAACATAAGCAATTGCCGGCGCGAGTTCAACGGATGAAGGCGAATTCTCAGGCAGAAACGGGTGCGAAGATCCGTCCCGGCGAGCGCCGCAATTCCGCCCGAATAAGAATTGCAACAGGACCGCTTTCTTTATATTTTAGTAGACTGAGGAACAACACCGTTTCAGGGGTGTTAAGGATATTCAAAAGGGACCATCAGCGATTCGGGAAGTTAATCCATGCTATCGACACAGGAATTTATCGAGGCCTGCCGGGACAAAGGCCTGAACGTAACCTATCAGCGAATTCTGATTTTTAAGGTATTGAGCGAATCGCAGGTCCATCCCACCGCAGAAGAAATCTATAAAAGCGTCAAAGAGGAATATCCCTCCATTTCCCTGGCCACGGTTTACAAAACCCTGGAAACCCTGGTCGAGAAAGATCTGATCCGCAAGGTTAACCCCCTCCACGATACCGCCCGCTACGACGGGGATAGCGCCCGGCATCACCACATGGTTTGCCATTATTGCGGAAAGTTGATCGACGTCCATGATCAGGCCTTTCAAAACCTGCCCCTGCCCCAACATCCCGATTTTGAGATTACCGGATTCCGGATCCTCTTTGAAGGGGTGTGTGATGATGAAGCCTGCCGCGAAAAAGCCTGCCGCAAGAGCGACGGGGACGAAAAAAAGTTGACCCTCTGCGGCAAATAAGGGCCCCTCTTTCCGCCACCCTTTCCGTCTTTTTTTGTCTGCCACTTTCCAAACAGCGCCAATTTCCCTATTTTGGGTGGTTGATGTTTACCCGGAACCAGAGCTGCTTTTTTGAGGATTATCGTGGCAAAATTTAATATCAGGTCTTCGCTGTGGTGGCTGATTCTGTTGATCGGGGCCAGTTTGGTGACCCTTTGGCTGGTTTTTGTGGTGAGCAGTAACGCTTACGAGGAAAATGAAGACGTCACCACCATCTATTTTGCCGACAACATTTCCGAGGCGCACCAAACCCTGATCGATGCCTTTAATGAGGCCTACAAAGGTCGTATCCAGGTGGTGCCCATCTCCCTGCCCTTCACCAAATTCAGCACCAACGAACGCAAGGTCCTCCTGGCGCGTTCCTTCCGCAGCAAGGGCGATGAAATCGACGTTTTCGCCATCGACCTGATCTGGGGAAGCCGCTTTGCCCGCTGGGCGGATCCCCTGGAGCGCTATTTCCCCAAACCTTATCTGGAACAGATTCTCAGCTATAGCCTGCAATCCTGCTATATCGACGGAAAGTTGATGGCCATTCCCTTTTATGTGGATGTGGGCCTGATGTATTATCGCAAGGACCTGGTGGCCCGTTTTCCCGCCGCCCTGCACCTGGAGGAACGCCTTCACGAGGGCATTACCTGGCAGGAGGTTCTCGATTTGCAACGTTATCCCGCCGCCGCGGACAAGCCGCTTTTTCTCTTTGCTGCCAAGGATTTTGAGGGGCTTATCTGTTTTTTTGTGGAGATGGTTTACGGACAGGGCGGATCCTTTTATTCCCAGGACAGCCTCAATTTCGACACCCCGGCCGGCCGCCGCAGTCTGCAACTGATGGTGGATCTGGTCAACAAATATCACTATGCCCCGCTGGACATAACCGAATACGATGAGGTGGGGGTTTATTTTCACGCCATTCAGAACGACGCCCTGTTGTTCCGGGGCTGGCCCGCTTATACCCGGCACCACCGCGATTCCCTGGTTGCCTACGGTCAGGAGAACGACATCGGCATGGCCCCGCTGCCCAATTTTGGGGAGACCCCGGGCCAGGGCATTATCGGGGGGTGGAACCTGATGCTCTCCAAATACTCCCGTCACAAGGCGGAAGCCATTACCTTCATCCGCTTCCTGCTGCGCCCGGAAAACCAGCGCAGAATGTTCGAACTGGGCGGTTACATCCCGGTGAGCCAAACGGTTTATCAGGATTCCAACTTTATGGGCAAGCATCCGGACCTGAGCTACCTTCGGGAACTGGTGGCCCAGGGCGCGCACCGTCCCTATTCCGAGGATTACACCCGGGTTTCGGATATTTTGTCTTATTACCTCCACCTGGCCATCCGCAAGGACCTGGGGGTTCGCGAGGCACTCCAAAAAGCCACCCGGGACATCAACAGCGGGCAGGTGGTTTTTCGATGAACGAAACACCGCAACCCCGCAAATCCGGGGAAAACGCCACCCGGCTGGCCGATCAGTTTCGCCACTACACCTTTGAGCTGAAGCACCTCCTGCTCATCTTTTCCATCATGGTGTTTTTTTTGGTGATCGTCTCCCTGGTGCAGAAGGTCTCTCTGCAGAACCTTCTCTACAAAACCCAGGAATGGTATCAGCAGGATTTTGCCGAGCGTCTGGCCAACCTGACCGCCAGTTCCCTGGAATTGCTTTTGGAAACCACAACCCTGGAAGAGGTGAGTCAGCGTGAGGCGGCCCGTAACATCACCGAGGCCTTCAATATTCTGCTAAGCCAGCAGATCCTCCAGAAGCAGGTGGAAAAAGCGGGGATTATCATCGAAGTGGGGGGGAGCGATCTGATGATCGATGACGGCTATGCCCTTTACCGCTATTTCTTCGAACAAAAGGTCGAAAAAACGACCAGCGATCCCTCTTACGACGATGCGCTGGCCCTTTACGACAGCATTCGCCAGGACCTCAAACAAAGCGAAGAAATCTACAGCATTCGCGCCGGCGCGGAGAGTTTTCACGTTTTTGTGCCCTTTGTTCCCAATGGGGAATTCGTCGGGGCGGTTTACGTCAAAAATTCTCCGGATTTCAGTTTTGT
>JAGRBF010000073.1 GCA_020434205.1 Calditrichota bacterium
CACAGCCATTATGCGGATGCCGGTTATGTGGGAACGCGGTTATCCCATCAGCTGGGGATTCCCCTGGTGCATACCGGCCATTCTCTGGGGCGCAGTAAACGCCAGCGTCTGCTGGCCAGCGGGATGAAGGGCGCCGCCATTGAAGCCCGCTATAATATGTCCCGCCGCATTACCGCCGAGGAGGAAACCCTGGGCTCCGCGGTGCAGGTGATTACCAGTACCCATCAGGAGATTGAGGAGCAGTACGCCCAATACGATTATTACCAGCCGGAAAAAATGCGGGTTATTCCCCCGGGAACGGATCTGAAACGTTTTTATCCCCCCGATGGCACGGAGTGGGAAAGCCCCATTGCCGGGGAGCTGGCAAAATTTCTGCGGGATCCCCAAAAGCCCATAGTTCTGGCGCTCTCCCGCCCCGATCAGCGCAAAAATATTCACACCCTGGTCGAGGCATTCGGGGCTTCCCCGGCCCTGCGAGAGGCCGCCAACCTGGTGGTGGTGGCCGGAAATCGCGAGGATATCAGCGATATGGACGGCGGGCCGCAGGAAGTTCTGACCGACATGCTCCTGACCATCGACCGCTTTAATCTTTACGGACAGGTGGCCTATCCCAAAAAACACCTTCCCGATGAGGTGCCGGTTCTCTACCGGCTGGCGGCTCTGTCCGGCGGGGCTTTTATCAACCCCGCTCTTACCGAACCCTTCGGCCTGACCCTCATTGAAGCGGCGGCCTGCGGCCTGCCCATCGTGGCCACCGAAGACGGGGGGCCGGTCGATATCATTAAAAATTGCCGGAATGGCTACCTGATCGATCCGCTGGAACCCGCTGCCATGGCGGAAACCCTGCTGAAAGTCCTCGCCGATCGCCCCCATTGGGAAGTGCTGGCGGAAAACGGTAAAAAGGGGGTCGCCGAAAATTATACCTGGCATTCCCATGTGGCGCGTTACCTGGAAACCCTGGCCCCCATCGTGGCGCAAACCCAGCGGCCGGACGCCCCGTCGCCCAAACGCCGCCGCTTGTACCATCTGGGAGCGGTGGTCAGCGATATCGACCAGAACCTTCTGGGAGATCCCGATTCTCTGACCCGGCTGGTTGAGGTGATCCATCAGCGGCGCAGCCGTTTTGCCTTTTGTATCGCCACCGGAAGGCGCCTGGATTCCGCCCTCAAGGTGTTGCGCAAACACCGTATTCCCCAGCCCGAGGTGCTGATGACCAGCATGGGCACGGAGATTTATTATTCGCCGGAGTTGTCGCGGGACCTGGCCTGGACCAATCACATCGATTATCTTTGGAATCGCCGGGCGGTTCGCCGGTTGCTGGAAGCCTTGCCGGGACTTTCCCTTCAACCCAAAATTGAGCAGAGCGCCTACAAACTCAGCTATTACTATGATCCGGAAAACGCTCCTTCGGTGGAGGAGATTAATCAGATTCTGCTCCAGAACGATCAGACCGTAAACGTGATTTTCGGTTTCGGCCAGTTTCTCGATATCGTCCCGGTGCGGGCCTCCAAAGGTTACGCCCTGCGCTGGTTCCTGGAGCAGTGGGACATTCCCCTGGATCATGTTCTGACCGCCGGGGGAACCGGCGCCGATGAGGATTTGATGCGGGGCAATACCCTGTCCGTGGTGGTGGCCAACCGCCATCACGACGAGCTGGCCAATCTGGCCGATATCGAACCCATCTATTTTTCCGAGAAACAATACGCGGCGGGCATTCTGGATGGGCTGGCCCATTACCGCTTCTTTGAGCGCTGCGGAGACGGCAATGATTGACCGGCTGCTGCTGTGCAGCGACCTGGACCGGACCCTGCTGCCCAATGGAGCCGCTCCCGAATCGCCCGGGGCGCGGGACCTCTTCGGACAACTGGCCGGCCATCCCAGGGTGCACCTGGCCTACGTTTCCGGACGGGATCTGGCCCTGGTGGAAAGCGCCATAGCCGAATACCATTTGCCGCAGCCCCATTTTGTTTTGGGGGACGTCGGGGCGAGCATGTTTCAAAGAAAGGATGGGCGCTGGGAGCGTCTGGAAGACTGGGGTCGCCACATCGCCGCGGATTGGCAGGGCCGTGCCGGCCGGGACCTGCAGGAATGGCTGGCGGATATCGACGATCTGACCTTGCAGGAAGAAACGCGCCAGCAGGCTCATAAACTGAGCTATTTCACCCCGGCGGATATCGATTCCCACTGGCTGCGCCGGGTGGTAAAGCAGCGCCTGGAACCCCGCGGCATCCGCAGCAACCTGATCTGGAGTCTCGACGAAAAGGATGGAAAAGGTTTGCTGGACATCCTGCCGCAGCGGGCCGGCAAGCTGGAAGCGGTTCGTTTTCTCATGAAAAAAAACGGCTTCTCGGAAGAGAATACCCTGTTCGCCGGAGACAGTGGCAACGACCTGGACGTGATGGTCAGCTCTCTCAAAAGCGTTCTGGTGGCCAATGCCCGGGAGGCGGTGCGGCGGGAGGCTTTATCCGGGGTAGCCAATCCGGAGACCCTTTACCTGGCCCGCGGCGGTTTCCGGGACATGAACGGCAACTACAGCGCCGGGGTTCTGGAGGGGGTGGACCATTTTTTCCCGGAATTTTTTCAACCCCCAAACCCCCTAACGCTATGAAATCTCCTCGTATTGCTATTTTTGGCGAAGTTCTCTTTGACTGTTTTCCCGACGGCAAACGCATCCTGGGCGGGGCCCCTTTTAATGTGGCCTGGCATCTGCAGGCTTTCGGTGAAAATCCCCTCTTCATTTCCCGGGTGGGGCGGGACCAGGACGGGCAGGCGGTGCGCCGGGCTATGCAGGGCTGGGGAATGGACCTCCGTGGACTTCAGGAAGATCCCGAAAACGAGACGGCTATCGTGGCGGTATCCTTCGAAGCGGGTGAACCTCGCTACGACATCGTGGAAAACCGCGCCTTCGATTTCATGAACGCCCGGGAACTACCGATCCTTTCCGGCGGGGAGGTGCTTTATCACGGCACCCTGGCCACCCGCAAAAAAGAAGCCGCGGCCGCCCTGGATTTCCTGATCGAAAAATACCGGCCCCGGGTTTTTATCGATGTCAACCTCCGGGCGCCCTGGTGGGAGCGCCGCCCGGTGCGGGAGCTGATGCGCCGGGGGCGCTGGCTTAAGCTGAACCACGAGGAGCTGGAAATCCTGGTGCCGGAAGGCAAAAACGAAGCGGATCGTATGGCTAAACTGATGGCGGATGCCGACTATGAAGCCATCACCCTGACCCGCGGAAAAGCCGGCGCGGAAACCTACAGCGCGGATAGCAAGCGCCATTCGGTCGCCCCGCGGGTGCAAGCCGAGGTGGTGGATACCGTGGGCGCCGGAGACGCTTTCTGCAGCGTCCTGCTGCTGGGGATTGTGCGGCAGTGGCCGGTCCCGGTTACCCTGCAACGCGCCCAGGCGTTCGCCAGCGCCATTGTCGGCAAACGGGGCGCCACCGTTTCCGAGCCGGAATTCTATCAAACCTTTTTAAACGAATGGGACTGAGGGATGTACGAACAAGATTCCCACGCTATCCTGAACGAGATTATCGACGAGATTAAACCGGAAATCCGCAAGCAGGAGCTGCACCACTTTTACACCCGTCTGGGGGGCAACTTTTTTGGGATCCTGAAGCTTTTTCGCCACCTCTACGGGGGGCGCAGCGATTTTAAGCTGCAGCTAAAACACCTGGTGGAAACCATGGCCCGCCAGTATATCGCCCGCCCCAAAAAATTCAAAAAAACCGACCTGGCCCGGGAAAAAGATTCCAACTGGTTTCTGCATCAGAAATGGGTGGGGATGACCCTCTACGCCGACGGATTTGCCGACAACCTGGAGGGGCTTCGCAAAAAAATTCCCTATTTTGAGGAACTGGGGATCAACCTCATCCACATCATGCCCATCATGGATTGTCCGCGCGGGGCCAGCGACGGCGGGTATGCGGTGAGCAACTTTCGCAGGATCAACGAGCGGGTGGGGGACCTGGAGGACCTGCGCGCGGTAGCCCGGGAAATGGCCAAACGGGAGATGCTGCTGGTGATGGACGTGGTGGTGAATCACACTTCGGACGAGCACGAATGGGCGGTAAAAGCGCGTCAGGGAGACCCGGCCTATCAGGAATATTACTACATGTTCGGCGATCGCTCTATCCCCGATATGTTCGAGCAAACCCTGCCGGAGATCTTTCCCCAGCACGCCCCCGGCAACTTCACCCGGATCGAGGAGATCGACAAATGGGTGATGACCGTTTTCAACACCTATCAGTGGGATCTCAACTACACCAATCCCGCCGTTTTTATCGAGATGATGGACATCATTTTGTTTTGGGCCAATCAGGGTGCGGACATCCTGCGCCTGGATGCGGTGGCCTTTTTGTGGAAGAAGATCGGCAGCACCAGTCAGAACGAACACGAAGCCCATCTGATCCTGCAACTGATGAAGGACTGCTGCCAGGTGGTTAGTCCCGGGGTATTGTTTATCGCCGAGGCCATCGTGGCGCCGGTGGAAATCATCAAATATTTCGGGGAAAACGCCCTGGACGCCAAGGAATGCGAGATCGCCTACAACGCCACCTTTATGGCCCTGCTGTGGGATGCGGTGGCCACCAAAAACGCGCGGCTGCTGTATCAGGGCATCAAAAATCTGCCCGACAAGCTGGAGCGGGCCACCTGGCTGAACTATATCCGCTGCCACGACGATATCGGGCTGGGTTTCGGGGATGAGGACATCCGCCAGGCCGGCTACGATCCGCGCCCCCACCGCGACTTCCTGATCAATTACTTTGCGGGGAAATTCAAGGATTCCGACGCCCGCGGGCTGCTTTTCGGGGAAAATGAAAAAACCAACGATGCCCGGATTTCGGGAACCCTGACCTCGCTGATCGGTCTGGAGAAAGCCCTGGACGAGGGCGATTTGCAGAAGGTGGACGTCATCATCAAACATATTCTGCTGCTGGACAGCATGCTGCTTGCCTTCGGCGGGATTCCCCTGATCTACTACGGGGACGAGATCGGAACCCTGAACGACTATTCCTACATCAAGGATCTGGCCAAAGCCAATGACAGCCGCTGGGCGCACCGCCCTAAAATCGACTGGCAAAAGGCGGCGCGGCGCAGCAAATCCGGCACGGTGGAGCACAAGATATTTTCCGAGCTGAAAAAAATGATCGCGGTGCGCAAGGAGATCGACGCCTTTGCGGATTTCAACAATCGGGAAGTGCTGGAAGTCAGTAATCCCCGCCTGTTTGTTTTCGTTCGCACCAACCATCGCAATCCGGGCGACCGGGTTTTGGTGATCGGCAACTTCGACGCCCATCCCCAGTACCTCGACCTCGCCGAGGTGGCGGGAGTCCTGCCGGATGGGAGCTCCCGGCTGCTGGACCTTTATTCCGGAAAGGCGCCGGGGATGTTCAAGGACCGCCTGGTTTTGCCGCCCTACCAGTTCTACTGGCTGACGGGGCAGTAAATGTTTTACGGTGTCGGTCATCCCGCACGGTGGCAGAGCGCCATCATCCTGGCTGTGGTTATCGCGCTGGGGTTATTGACCCGTTCCCACTGGGTCGATCCGCATTCGGTGATCGGTCGCTACGGCGGAGATACCCTTTGGGCGGTGGCCGCCTACTGGGGAATCGCCTTCCTGTTACCGGGCCTTTCCGTTGCCCGAACCGCCCTGTTCTCCCTGTTGTTTGCCTACCTCATTGAGACCTCTCAACTGTTCAAAGCACCCTGGTTAAAGGCTTTGCGCGCCACCCTGCCGGGGAAACTGATTCTGGGTCAGGGATTCCTCTGGAGCGATATTTTATGCTACACGGTGGGGGTGGGAATGGCGATTTTGAGCACCCTGATTGTGGTCCGCATAAAAAAATTTTTTTAATGTTTATAATTATTTTCCCGCCGAGTATATTTCTCATGATCGCATTGTTAAAAATATCACAATAACTGGTGGCCGTAATGAGGAAAACAATTTTATTGTTGGGTTCCCTGGCTGTTCTGTTCTCCTGCACACAGCTTATCGAAGAGGATGCTCTTACCGATAACGCGTATCAGGGGGACGATGGTTGCGTTTATTGCCATACGAACAGCGAACGCCTCAAAGCCCTTGCCAAGGCTGAAGAAGCCGGTGGCGGAGACGGTGGTTGAGGCGGCGAAGTGGCTCCGTTGGAGCCGTGGGAAAAAGTATTTATCAATTTAGGTCGCCGGGATAACGTCGGCGAAATCGATTACCATCTCGCGGAATTCAGTTGTGTGGACTGCCACGGCGGCAAGTCGGATCAGTTCAACAACATGGAAAAGGCCCATACCGGGCTGATCAAAGATCCCTCCGAATATCATCTCCTTGATGGCGAAAACAATAGTTGCGGCGGCGCCAGCAACTGCCACAATGCCATCGTCAGCGAATACAAAAACAGTCTGCACCAACAGCTCTGGGGCGAAAAACGTATGGTTGCCCTGCGTTTTGGCGTGGACAATTTTGAAGCCTGTCCGACGGAGACCCAGGTGGGATACAGCGGTGAATGTACCAGTTGCCACGCAACCTGCGGCGACTGCCACATTTCCATTCCCAACAGTGCCGGCCAGGGATTTATCAGTTCCCACCGATTCCGCAAAACCCCGGATCAGTCCAATAACTGTACCGCCTGCCACGGGTCGCGTATTGCCCACGATTTCTACGGCGATGCCGAAACCGGTCGTAAAGGCGACATTCACTTCGAGAAGTTTATGGACTGTCTGGATTGCCATACGCAGGCGGAAATGCACACCGGTATCACCGATACCGAAAATACCCATCGCTACAACTACGATCTGGCCCCCTCCTGCACGCAGGGATGCCATACGGATTCGGTAGCGCTGGAAGTCCGCAATATTTATCACGTTCAGCACTTTGCCGATCTCACCTGCCACGTTTGTCACTCCCAGCCGACGTATAACAACTGCACCGGCTGCCATGTGAAAAACGAATGGCAGACCGATCCGGTTTATCAGGCAAATAATCCCGTTGAGGATTTCAAAATCGGCCTCAATCCCCTCCCCGGACACAGTAACGCCAAGTATGCCACGCTGCGCCACATTCCCATTGCCCCGGATTCCTACAGCAATTGGGGACCGGTATCGGCCAACATCCCGGCTTACGACACCCGGGAAACCTGGAAGTTTACCACCCCGCACAATATCCGGCGTTTCACGGCATTAACGGATACCACCGGTGGGGTGGGCTGTATGGCAAGTTGCCATCCCTACCAGGGTTCGGATAACCGGGATTATTTCCTGTTCAGGAATTTCATTCAGTCGGAATGGGGCAATGAGGTCGATGCCAACCGCAATGTGGTGGTAGACGACGATTTGCCTCCTTTATGGCGGTAAGCCGCAAAATCAAGGAAGGAGAAGGCCCAAAAGGATCTTTTCTGAAGTCATCGGCCAATGGCCAAATCTTAAACGCTAAATTCAAAATTTCTGGAGTGTTATCATGAAAAAGTTATTTCTCATCCTCGTAATTCCCGCGTTCTTAATGTTCACGATGGGCTGTGGCGACGATAGCACCGGTCCCGACGATCCGGTCAACGAAGCCAAGGTTTTGGTAGACTATCTCGAGGGCGGCAGCGCCAACTACGAAGGTTGGGTTAACACCATGTCCGGTTGGATCGTAACCCCGCCCAACGGCGCCTACGGCGACAGCACCCTGACTTATGCAGACTATGCCATTTTTGACCTGCGCAGCAGCACGGACTTCGCCAACAAACACATTCCCGGCGCGGTTAATGTGACCATGACCACCATGTTCACCGAAGCTGAAAACGTAACCAAGCCCATTCTGGTGGTTTGCTACTCCGGCCAAACGGCTGCTTATGCCCACATGCTGCTTCGCATGAAAGGCTTCGAAGCCCATTCTCTGATTTACGGGATGAGCGGTTACGCCAAGTCTCTCGATAAATGGACCAACAGTATTGGCAGCGGCATGGTTGGCAACGCCGCCTGGGTTACCACCGCATCCGCAGCCCTTCCGGAATTCGAACTCCCGGTTCTGTCCACCGGTAAAGAAACCGGCGCGGAAATCCTCGATGCCCGTATCGAAGTTGCCATCAACGAGTGGGCAACCCGCCTGGTTGCCGGTTCCACCGTTGCCGCCGCTCTTTCCGATTACAACATCATGAACTACTGGGCCGAAGCAGATTACCTGCATTACGGACACTTTGACGGCGCCTATCAACTGACCCCCAATACCCTGACCCAGGCTCAGAACCTGACCGCTTTCGATCCGGATGGCGTTAACATTCTGTATTGCTGGACCGGACAAACCGCCGCCGCCACCATCGCTTACCTGACTGTTATGGGTTACGACGTCAAATCGGTTAAATACGGCGTGAACTCGATGATTTACGATGCACTTGCCGGACATAAATGGCCCATGCCTTACTAAACCTCAAGTGCGATTTGCTTTTACGGGCAAGGCTTCGGCCTTGCCCGTTTTTACCGGACTTTCCAACACTGGATTGCATCATGAAAAGGTTAACCCTCTTAATCCTGATCTGGACAATCGTTCCCCTGTTCGCCGACGGCATCGAAGGGCAATTCCGGACAGCCACCGTTTTCGGCAGCGGCTTCTGGTCTTCCTCGGAATTCGATAATGCGGAGGAGATCCAATTCGATTATCCAAATCTCCGGCTGGTTAATCAACTGCGCTTAAACGGGCAATACGGCCGCATGGGTTTTTACATCAACGGGTTGCACAACGCCGGATTTGCAACCGATTCTACGCTGAGCGAGGCGAAAATTTACCAGGCCTACGGGCAAATGGATTTTCGGAGCGGCTATGTAAAACTGGGACGCATTTCTTCCTTAAACCGGTGGTACTGGGGCTCCTACGACGGTGGGGCCGTGGACTACAAGTTTAACAAAGCAATGCGCTTTTCCGCCTTCGGGGGATTTGGTATTCCCTATGGCGACTGGTACGATGCCGACAACGGGGTGGGGCTGGCATACCTGGACTGGAGCTACCGCAAGGCCCAATACGGGATGAAACTAAAATCCATGGTTCGCGAGGAAAAGGTCGGGGAGGAAAGCGAAACGCTGACCCGCGCCGGGGTGGATTTCTGGGGCAAATTCAACAAACTGCGGTTCAGCGGGGATTACGGCTACGATTTTACCAATACCCGCATTTCCGACGGCGGACTTAACTTGTCCTACCAGCTTTCCCCGAAGCTGCACCTGGCCGGAAACTACCGCCTGATGCGCAGCGAGCCGTGGGATTTCCCGCGCCTCAAATTTTCCTACCTGACCGAACGTTTTGTTCTGGGCGCCCGCTACGACATCACCCAGCGATATTACCTCCGGGCCCGCCAGATTATCAGCATGAACAGCGATTTTCGCAACTATATCTCCTATCTGGTGGTGGGGACCCGCAATTTTTATCTCGGCGGCAATTACATGACCTCCGATTACGATGTGGAACGCTGGGGATTTACCCTCGGCGGCAAATTCCGGCCCTTTGCCCGGCTTTTGGTGGAAGGGGCACTTTCCCCGGTAAAATTCGAGCGCTTCGGCTCCCCCGACCATATTCAGACCCTGGCTTCTTTTCTGAAACTGCACTACCAGCTGTGGGAGAATGTGCGCCTGGGAACCTACTGGGCTTTCTATAACGATTTGGGCTCTCCGGAAATCATCGAAACGGCCTACACCGATTCCAGGGTTCGGGGACAAATTTACCTGAGCATAAACTTCTAGGTGTCCGAGATGAAACGACCTGTTGTGGTGTTTGTGTTGCTTACGGGGCTTATTATCGCCGGCTCGCTCCCTTACCGGACCGACCTGAAATTTAACCACCGTTACCACATTGAGGAAGAAGAACTGGCCTGCGTGGATTGCCATACCAATGTGCTTTCCAGCAGCTCCGGCATGGATAATTTGATGGTGAAGGAAGCAACCTGCCTGGAATGCCACGAGCGAGAAGATGGCGACGACGGCGAATGCACCCTCTGCCACGACAGCGCCCAGCCGTCCGATTTCGCCCGGGTGGAGAGCTATTCTCCCAAGTTCAGCCACGCCCTGCACGGCGAACAGGAAGGGATCGAATGTCTGGAATGCCACGGCGGGATCGAAACAGCCGAAGCCATATCCCAGTTCATGCACCTGCCGGTTATGGACGATTGTATGGCCTGCCACGCTACTCCCGCGGAGGTTGAAGGGTGTTATCAATGCCATTCGGAAGAGGAAAACCTGCGGCCGGCCGACCATACCCTGGCCTGGGAAGATATGCACGGTATGGATGCCACCGCCATGGCCCAGAACTGCAATTCCTGCCACCGGGAGAACTTCTGCATCGAGTGTCACCAGGGCGAAAATATTGCCGGTTTTAGCCATAACGCCGATTTTATGCTGGTACACGGGCAGCAGTTTATCACCCGGGAAAAGGATTGCGCCGCCTGCCATACCTCGCGCGATTTTTGCGTGGACTGCCATGTAAATGTCAATATGGTTTATCCGGTGAGTCACGTGGACCCGGAATGGCCCGGCCAGGGACATGCCGTGGAAGCCCGTTTTGATTTCGAGGCCTGCGGCGTTTGCCATACCGCCCGGGATGCCGCCTGCAGCGACTGCCACAATTGATGTTCCTTACCCATTAATCTGGCCGAAGCGCAAGCCGAGGCCGAGGATGAGACAAAAGAGGGGAGGCCGGGAGGTCACCCCTCTTTTGGTTTGGGCCATTTCGACTCTCTTCCTGACCAATATTGCCGGTTGCAAAAATGGGACAACTTTCTCATATTGCCGGCATTACCGGCGATAATTCTAATGTTGTTATGTTCTTAGCTGGACTTTGTCCATTTA
>JAGRBF010000610.1 GCA_020434205.1 Calditrichota bacterium
GATTGGCTGATTTCGGCAATGCTGGCCACCTGCTCGTCGGAGCTGGCCAGAATTTCCTGAACATTATCATTAACCTCGATAATGCCGGTGATGATTTTCTGAAAAGTGCCGCTGGTTTCCTGGGTAATCTGGGAACCGTTCTGGGCTTTTTCCACGGCCACTTCGATGAGAGCGGTGGTCTCTTTGGCGGCTTTGGCGGAGCGCTGGGCAAGGTTGCGAACCTCTTCGGCAACCACGGCAAAACCCTTTCCGTGGACGCCGGCCCGGGCGGCCTCTACCGCGGCGTTCAGGGCCAGAAGATTGGTTTGGAAGGCGATTTCGTCGATCACCTTGATAATGCGATGGATCTGATCCGCGGAGGTGTTGATCCCCACCATGGCTTCTTCCATACGCTGAATCTGCTGATTGCCATTTTGGGCCGAAGCCTGGGAACCGGCGGCCAGAGAGCTGGTTTTGCGGGCTTTTTCGGCATTCTGCTGAGATTTGGATTTTACCTCGACGATCGAGGCGGAAATTTCTTCCAAAGCGCTGGCCTGCTCGGTAGCGCCCTGAGAAACCGACTGGCTGGAAGCGGCGACCTGAGAGGTGCCGTTGAAGACCTGTTCAACCGCGGTCAAAATGCGGACCAGGGTCTGTTGGAGATTTTCCACGGATCCGTTGAGGGCTTTTTGAAGGGTGGCATATTCGCCCTGATAATCACCTCTCATGCGAACCGTCAAATCCCCCTGGGAGACGCGGCTCAGAACCGCTTGGGCCTCTTCCACCGGCTGAACGATGCGGTCCAGAATGGAATTGACCCCTTTGATCAGGTCGCGCCAGGCCCCTTCGAATTCGCCGGAACGGCCCCGGGCTCCCAGATCCCCGAGAGAGGAGGCTTCGATGAGGGTTTGCATTTCCTGAACCAGGCTGCCCATCACTTCGATGGCCCGATTAATACTGACCCTGATGGACTCAAATTCACCCTGATACGTTTGTTGAATAGGCTGGGGCATGTCCCCGCGGCTGATTTTTTTGAGGTATTCGCTGGCGGTGCGCAGGGGACCCACCACGGCATCGATGGCGCCGTTGAAGCTCTCCAGCATCTCGCGGTATTTACCTTCCGCCTTGCTGGTATCCGCCCGGCTGTCCAACTCTCCGCGATTCAGGCGAACTGCCGCCTGCTGAACCGCATCAATCACCTGATTGGCGCTTTGGATGGTGGCCTCCTGGGCGACTTTATTGGTGCGCAACGTAGCGACCATGCGGTTGATGGCATTACCCAGCTTGCCCACTTCATCCAACTGGTCCAGCTTGCTATCCATTTCCAGATTTCCCTCGGCTACCGCGTCGGCTACTGCGCCCAGTTCGGCAAGGGGATTAACAATCGGGCGGGTGATAAGCACCGATAGTCCCAGGCCCAGGGCAATGGCGATCAGCGACAGCACCAGAACCACCAGCATAGCCTGACGGTTGGCGGCCTCCAAAACCGGCCCAAGGGCATCCTGATCCGCTTTGATGCTCAGCTTTACCTTTTCGGCATCCTCGGCAACTTCGGGGCCAATGGTATTAATTTCATCAAAGAGCTGATTGGATTGGACAATCTGCCCCAGGACCTGCTGATAACCGGACAAAAAATCCTTCGATTCGGTAATAACTTTTTCCGTCAGGCGGCGCCGTTCGGAGTTAAAAACCTTTTTATCGAGGTTTTCCAGAAGCGCCAGATACTGGGGGACCAGCTCCTTGTTCTTTTCAACCCAACGGATGTTTTTATCCGACAGAAAATACAAACCGTTTAAGCGAATGGTGGTCAGAACAGCAGAAGCTTCGCTGGCGACAAGGGCCTCGCTAACGTTTCCGCTTTGGCGGGCCTGATCTACCAGATCCTGCAGCTGTGCGGAAATCTGGTTGGCGGTTGGCTCCAGGTGGTTAAAAATTTTATTACCCCAGTCGCTGCGGGACTTCACCATCTCCCGGAACTTCTGATCATATTTGCGGAGGTCCTTGTCAATCTCGCCGACCATGGCGATCCGCTCCGGATCGACAATTTCCTTTTGCGCTTCACCGAGGAAACCCAGAGTCTTATCCATATAATCCCGATACTGGGCTACGTGCTCTTCACTCCCGGTGATATCGTATTTCATGACCTGCATACGGGACAACAGCAGATTGGCCTGCAGACGGCCGGCCAGATTGGTGTCCCGGGCCCATTTGCGATACTGGTCGAAACCCTCGGCCGCACCGCCCATTTCGTTGTAGCTGGTAATGGCCACAACAACCAACATCAACATTAAGGCACCAAAGCCGATTCCGATTTTAATTTTGATGGAAAGATTTTTGAACATTGGTGGGACCTCCATGTATTCCCGGTACCGCAAGCCATACCCGGCAATTAATCCGAACAATTAATACTGCTCCACAGAGTATTATCGGAATTTACAGGAGGGGGATTTACCCGTTAAAATATTTTTTTGCGGGCTGTCAAAAAAGAGGATCCGGGACTTTCAATGGCTATAAACCGCCACCGACATCCAGAATGGCCCCGGTTGTGTAGGAAGCTGCCGGAGAGGCCAGCCAGAGGATGGCCTCGGCAATTTCGGCGGGGTTAGCGGCTCGCTGAAGGGGAATGCGTTTTTGAAGGCGTTGGATGCGGTCCGGCTCCCCGCCGCTGGCGTGAATTTCGGTATCGGTAATACCGGGACGAACCCCATTGACCCGAATGCCCAGGGCCGCTACTTCTTTGGCCAGGCCGACGGTCATGGTGTCCAGCGCCCCTTTGGAAGCAGCGTAATCGACATACTCATGTGGGGAACCCAACCGGGCCGCCATGGAAGAAACGTTGACAATGACCCCGCCGGCCCCGCCGTTACCGGTGGACATTCGCCGGACCGCCTCCCGGGCGCACAAAAACGGTCCCACCACATTGGTCGCCATTACCCGATGCAAACGCCCGGCATCCATCTCCGCCACCGGCATCTGGCGCTCCAGAATCCCGGCATTGTTGATCAGGACCTTTACCGGACCCAACTCGCGATCTACCGTTTGAAACAAAGCCAACACTTCCGTCTCCACCGCCACATCCGCGCCAACGGCCAGGGCCCGACCGCCGGACTTTTCAATGTCCCCCACTACCGCGGCGGCCGCCGCGGCGTTTTTCCGGTAGTTAACGCAGACCGCAAACCCGCGTCCGGCAGCCATCCGGGCGGTTGCGGCCCCTATTCCGCGGCTGCCGCCGGTAATGATCATGACCGGGAGATCGCTCATTTCGCGGCCTTATCCTTCCGCTGTAAGATGCCGAACAACTCGTTGCCCAATCTGGGCTTTATGGAGTTGTGGCAAACTTCAAAGGTTTTTATCTCAAAAAAGGGTTCCCAATAGGCCAGATATTCCTCCCGGCTGCCGCCATAAGGGGGATTTTCACCGTTTCGAAAAACCGGAAAGCGGAACCACAGCCCCACCAGTTTTCCACCGGGATTAAGCAAGTCCCACATTTTCCGGGCATAGGCCATGCGGTTTTCCGCGGCTGGCCGGAAGGAGCAGAAAAAGGTTTGCTCCAGAACCAGATCATAGCGGCCCTGATGTTCGAAAAAATTCTCCCGGAGAATTTGTCCTCTCGGAAACTCCGGGAGTCGCCCGGAAAATTCCTCCAGTGGAAAAGGGGAAATATCGAGAATAGTCGTGTTGCGGAAACCCCGGCGGTACAGGTATTCCACCTCATAGCCGTTGCCCGCGCCGGGCACCAGAATGGCGATGGATTTATCGCTCAGCTGATCGATGTATTCCCGGATGGGAGTGGAGGGGTAACCGATATCCCAGCTGAGTTTGCGGGCCCGGTAGCGCTCGGACCAGAACTGTTCTTCGTCCCCTGTATTGTAAATATCCGACATTGCGGTGCTCTGTTCTTTAAACTTTTCCGGGTAGGGCGGCATCGAGCTGAAAATCCGCCCGCGCCTTTTCCTTCCCGTTTACCAGAATGGACAGGCTGTGCTCACCCGGATAATGCTTGCGGGTGGTGCGGTCCTCGAAGGTCTGTTTTTTGCGAAAAGAATGCCGCCCGGGGCCGAGCCGGCTTTCCTTGATCTGAAAAACCTTGGGGGATTTTTTGCCGCTGGCCTTCACGAA
>JAGRBF010000611.1:0-671 GCA_020434205.1 Calditrichota bacterium
CCTAAAGATTGCCGGGATGACGAAGTAGACACATTACAATTGACAGTCTACTACTATTGCTGCCGGGTTTTGTATTCGCTGGGGGAACAGCCCATGAGTTTGCGGAAACATTTGGCAAAATAATTGGGGGTGTTGAAACCGGTTTGGTAGGCAATTTCCGCGATGGTGCCGGCGCCCTGTCCGATCAGGTCTGCCGCTCTTTGGATGCGCATGGACAGAATAAACTGGCTGGCCGGCTGGTCGGTCAGGGCTTTGAGCTTGCGATGCAGTTGAACCCGACTCATTCCGGCTTCCCGGGCCAGATCTTCTACGGAAAAATGTTCGTCGCCCAGATTGGCCTCCACCACCTCCCGGACCCGGTTGAGAAACTGCTCGTCCATCGAGGTAACGGTGATTCCCTCCGGTTGCAGGGTAATCTGGCGGGCATAGCGCTCCCGCAGACGCCGCCGCTGTTCGAGCAGATTGCCGATGCGCACCAGCAGTTCCTGGACGTTGAAAGGTTTGGCGATATAATCATCTGCCCCGGTGGCGAGCCCCGAAATCCGGTTGTCCACGGAGGCTTTGGCCGTCAGCAGAATCACGGGAATATGCGAGGTGCGCAGATCGGAGCGGATTGCTTCGCAGAAACGGTAGCCGTCCATTTCCGGCATCATCACGTCGCTGATAATCAG
>JAGRBF010000611.1:757-1529 GCA_020434205.1 Calditrichota bacterium
TGGCGGCTCAGAAAAAGACCCATCTCCGGATTGTCTTCCACGATTAAAATCACTTGTTCCCCGTCTTGGGAAAGCGGCAAGGACCCCTCTGCGACCATTGCCGCCGTTTCCGGAAGGGGGTAGCCGCCGCCGGGAGTGGCTGCAAAGCCTCCCGTTTGCGCCCCGTCCTGGCAAACCGGCAACCGGATCGCAAAGGTGGTGCCCATCCCCAATGTGCTGGCCACGGTAATTTCCCCGCCGTGGAGCCGGACAATCTCCCGGGCCAGCGCCAGGCCGATACCGCTACCGCTGCCGGAGCCGTCGTTGGCCTGGTAAAAGCGGTCAAAAACGTGCGCGAGGTCCTCTTCCGCAATGCCGGGGCCCTGATCGGTCAGGAAAATGGAAACCATCTGCACGGCAGCCTCCCCGGGTTGCGGCTGCTCCCCGCGCAAAAGCGCCACCCGCAGTACCACCGGGCCACCCCGGGCGCCCGCGGCGAATTTGAGGGCGTTGGAAAGGAGGTTGTAAAAAACCTGCTCCAGTTTGGCAGGGTCAAAATCAATATCCAGATGGGCAAAGCGGGACTCGAATTGCAGAGGAATCCCGCGCGCTTCGAAGGCGGTTTCGAAGGAATAGAAAATGTTCTTCAGAAAGGGGATCAGGTCCTGGCGCTGTGGTTGCAGCCGCATCATCCGGGCATCAAATCGCGACAAATCCATGACCTGGTTGATGAGGTGCAGCAGGCGCCCGGCATTCCGGTGGGCGGTCTTCAACTGCGTCCGCAGGGGGAAAT
>JAGRBF010000612.1:0-622 GCA_020434205.1 Calditrichota bacterium
TCGGTCGGCCCCCACTCATCCCCGGCGGTATTGATCCGGGCGCCCAGGTTTACCGGCTCACCGAAGTCGCCGCTTTCCGGATCGAAGCTCACGACGTAGAGATCATCTCCGCCATACCCTCCGGGGCGGTTGGAAAAAAAGTAAAGGTGCTTTCCATCCGCTGAAAAGCCCGGGTCAAAATCATTTTCCGGGGAATTGAAGCTAACCGGAAGAGGATCCCCCCAGCCGGAATCGCTGCGGGAGGCCTGCCAGATATCCAATCCCCCCGGACCGTTTTCCCGTCCCACCGTTCCCCATATCACCAGATTCCCATCCCGGGAAAAAGTGATCTTGACTTCCGAGCTGGCCACGCTCACGATTCCCGGGGCAAACAGCTCCGGACCTTCCAGAACATTGAAGGTCTGGCCGAACAGGAAGGGACTGGCGAGACCAAACAACAGCAGGATATTTTTCATTTTTTCTCGCTTATTTTTGGGATTGTATGCCCCCTGCCGGCCCCGGAGATACCGATTTTCCCGCCAGCTTTTTCGCAAATTACGCTGTAATTTTGGAAAAAGCGATCGCCCATTCCCTTGCCACCGGAGGATTTTTCGCAATGCGCCCTTTTTTGAGGATTACCCTG
>JAGRBF010000612.1:737-5271 GCA_020434205.1 Calditrichota bacterium
AAGGGACACACCAGCAAATTCGTTTACTTCCTCGGGTACCAGTATTTTTCCACGGACACCACCCAATCCGAATACCTTCCCGACACCCTGATCGTTTCGGTTCTGGACAGCACCGCCGGGGGTTTCCTGATCCGGGAAACCTACAGCGCCAAATCCCGGGCATTGCTGAACATCCGCCAGAACGGATCGGACCCCTTTCATTGGGTTCAGGACACCCTGGTGGAGTATACCCTGACGCTCAGCGGCGATTTCCTGACCATTACCCCCGGCAACAACCGGGATCTGTCCTCCCTCCTGTTCGGCTGGATTGCCGCTGGCAGTTCCATTCGCCTTCCGATGGCCGAACTCGCCGACGAAAGAACCACTCTTCGCGACTGGCGGGTGTCCTTTCCGTATTGTGAATGTTACCGGCAGGGCTACCTGGAAGACGCCAGCATTCTGAACAGCCATTTCGACCGCCTCAATGTGATTATGGACGACCAGGCCATGGCATTTGACGGCCCGGGCTATACCCGGATTTTTTCGCGCGAGGCAGGGTTGGTGCGCACTTATACGGTCAGTTGGTGGACCCAAAGCGCCCAGGGCTGGGACTGGCTGGAGTAAGCCGGGAAAATCCCCGGCTCGGAGCGGGCAGGGCGAATTATGTTTCTTAGCGAGCTGCGGGAGGCCTTTGGGAGGGCTTTACGACCTGACCCTTTTTAAGGCAATAACTGAGCAGAATAACGGTGGCGGCAAGGCAAAAAAGGGTCGCCTGGACAGACCCCTCCGGCCCGAAGGCACCCCCGGTTATCCATTCCGGGCCGGAGATCCGGGAGGTTAACCAGGTTTTCGATAGGGCATTGCCGGATACGTTCGCCCCAAAAACCGCGGTTTCCGTAAAATTCCAGGCAAAGTGGATCGCAATCGGAAACCACAGATTCCTGGTAAACATATATGCAACCCCTAATAACAATCCGGCCTGAATGGCCAGGCCAATTGCGGTAACCAATGAACTGTTGGGATTGGCCAGGTGCAGGGCTCCGAAAATCAGGGCGGATACCCCAAGCCCGACATAACTTCCCCATTTTTCTTCCAGAATCCGGAAAAGGATGCCCCGGAACAATATCTCCTCAACAATTGCCGCGGTAATTGCCATGGTTAGCGGAGGAATCATATACTGGACAGGGTTTACCGAAACAACGGTATACCCGCCGTTCAGGTAAATAACCAGAATTGTCAGGGCCTGCAGGGCGGCTCCCAGCAACACCCCCAAAAGCAGATGCCGCCCCATCCCCCGGGTGGAAAGTTCGGTAATGTCCCGTTTCTCATAGATATTGAACAAATAGCGATAGGCGACGATCGCCAGGATCGCCGCCACAATGCCGGTCATCAGATTCCGGAAATCCTCTTCCATGCCCATCCCGCTTAACAGCGACTCGGTTCCTATTTGTCCGATCGCGACGACTCCGACGAGGCCGACCAAACCGAGCAGGATTCGGGTGAGCGGCGAGAACAGAAATTGCTTCCAACGGCTGTTTGTTGACATGATGCTCCTCAGCGTAAGTGGTTGCGAATGGCCCGAACCCGATAAAACCCGGTATTTTTAAAACCCCGGTTCCGGCGGACGATCAAATGGTTTGCCCAAACATAATGCGATGCCCCTCCGGGGTAACCACCCCGAATTCCCGCTGCCCCCAGGGTTTGTTGGCCAGGGGTTGGGTGAACTGCACCCCGCGACTGCGATAGGTTTCGTACAAATCATCAATTCCCTCGCAATTGACGTAGGCGAAGTAGGAATGGTTGTTGGTCTCGCTGGCGAGCAGATCCCCCGCACAATGCCCCAACATGAGGTAGAAATTATCCAGGTTCAGAAAACACCAGCCCTCCACCCGGAAATTCACCTCAAATCCCAGCATCCCGACATAAAATTTTTCCGAAGCAGCCAGATCGTTTACCGCCAGAACGTGTTGGGTTTTGGTAACTTTAAACATGGCTTTTCCCCTGTTTCATAAGGTTTCCATTCCAATTTTTTTGACCTGCCGGATCAGTGAAAACGGCCCGTTTGGGCAGAGATCGGGGTATGTGCATTACCGGTCCAATAATCCTACCCCTACCTCAGAACGGGTGGAAAAGGGAATTTGTTTTGCGCATCACCCAATTTGTTTATAATATATTCAAGTCTCATTGAAACGATTCAAAATTTTTTCACGATTTTTGCCTGGCGGAGACACTCTTGCCGCAACGCCGGGCAAAAAAGCCCCGGGGGAGAATCTTATGCTGAAGCGCCCACATCCGTACCCGTCGCCCTTTTTAAACTCGCCGGCCCTTTCCCGCAGATGGCTGCGGAGCGGAATTGCCCTGGTCTTGAGCATCCTGACCCTCTCCCAAACCGGCCTGTCTCAGCAAAAAAAATGGGTGGGCACCTGGAGCACCGCCCCCCAACTGGTAGAGCCCAATAACAATCCTCCCAGCCCCGGCCTCAGCAATAATACCCTGCGTCAGGTCCTGCGCATTTCCCTGGGCGGGGATACCCTGCGCATGCGCTTTTCCAACGAGTTCAGCACCAGTCCGGTTACCCTGCAGGAAGTTCATCTCGCCGTTTCCGCCGGGCAGGATACCATCGATCCGGCCACCGACACGGCTCTGCGTTTTAACGGAAACCTTCAAACCACCATGGGACGGGGATCCGCGGTAACCTCGGACCCCTTTTATTTTCCCGGCCAGCCGGGAACGGACCTGGTGGCCACCATCTACTTCGGCAGCACCTCCGCGGATGTTACCGGGCATCCGGGTTCCCGGACCACCTCCTACATCCTCACCGGCAACCAGGTTTCCCGGGACAATTTCGCCGGGGCGGTGCGAACCGACCACTGGTATGTCATCAACACCATCGATGTGCTGGCGCCGGATTCCGCCGCGGCGGTGGTGATAATCGGGAATTCCATTACCGACGGACGGGGCTCGGGCACCAACCGCCAGAACCGCTGGCCGGACGAGCTTTCCCGTCGCTTTCAGGAGAATCCCCAGACCCATTTAACCGCGGTTCTGAATCAGGGCATCGGGGGCAATTGCGTGTTGGGAAGCTGTCTGGGCCCCTCCGCTCTCAGCCGCTTCGGGCGGGATGTGCTGGGACAAAGCGGGGTGCGCTGGTTGATCATCTTCGAGGGGATCAACGACATCGGCAATGGGGCGCCCGGGGTCGGCAACAACCTGATCAACGCTTACACGCAGATGATCCAGAGTGCCCACGCCAACGGTATTTTCGTTTACGGCGCCACCCTGCTTCCCATGAAAAACTCCTTCTATTATACCCCGGAACACGAAACCGAACGCCAAATCGTCAACAACTGGATTAAAACCACCAACCTGCTGGATGGGGTAATCGATCTCGACCTGGCCCTGCGCAATCCCGCCGATACCCTTAGCCTGCTCCCCGAGGCCGATACCGGGGACCATCTGCATCCCAACGAAACCGGACATCGTTTGATGGCCGAAGCAGTGGACCTCAATCTGTTTGTGGGGAGAGACTCTCTGACGGTCAGCGACGCCAGCCTGGCCCGCTTTTTTGAGCCGGAATGCGCAACCATCGGGGAAAATTGGAATATCGTTGAGGATGCCCAGGCGTCCGACGGGAAGTATGTGACCGCCATGCCGGGGTTCGAGAACATTGCCAACCCGCCTGCCGACAGCTCGGATGCCCTGTATATTCCCTTTCAGGTCGATTCGGCCGGCAGTTACAACCTGATCGTCCGCATCAATTGCCCCACCTACGACGACGATTCCTTCTGGATCAAAATGGATGACGGCAATTTCGAGCTGCACAACGGCCTGGTTACCGGCGGGTGGGAATGGCGGAATCTCAATGCCTACACACTCGGGGAAGGCCCGCACACCCTCACCATCGCCTTTCGCGAGGACGGCGCTCTGCTGGACAAAATTTGCCTGGCCACCCTGGGCATTCCCCCCCTGGGCCTGGGGGAAGAAGCCGAAAATGCCTGCCTGGCCACCGGGTTGCTGGATCCCCCGTCTCCGCCCTCCGGTTATGCCCTGGAGCCTAATTTTCCCAACCCCTTTAACCCTTCGACCCTTATCCGCTACCGCCTTCCGGAAGCCACAAAGGTCCGCCTTACCGTCTTCAACAGCCTGGGACAGGAAGTGCAGCGACTGGTCGGAGAACACAAAAATGCCGGCAGGCACCAAATCGAATGGGATGGCACCAACGACCGGGGGAAGGCCATGAGCAGTGGGATTTATTACTGCACCTTGAGCGCGGGCAGCTACCGGATGGTCCGGAAAATGGTTCTGCTCCGCTAAGCGGAAGATACCATATCACCGATCGCGACCCGATCTTTCAGGTCGCGACCCGGCCCTACTTCAACAACAGCAATTTTTTAGCCCCAAAAAAACCCTCCGCCTGCAGGGTGTAGAGATAAACTCCCGAGGCAAGCCCCTCGGATCCGAGCCTCACCGAATAGGACCCGGGAGTCAGGTTTTTATCCAGCAATACCCTTATCTCCCTGCCCAGAACATCATAGAGACGGATTTTTACCCAACT
>JAGRBF010000613.1 GCA_020434205.1 Calditrichota bacterium
CAAATAGTCTAAGCACACTTGACAGACTACTAGTGCCTTTGTGGTTCTCTTTTTCGAAAGATATTCAGGTAGAGCCAATCGAATACCCCGGAAAGGGTGATCAGCACAAACAGCAGGGATCCCAGAGGAACCAGCAGAATATACCACTTGCCGACCAGATCCTCAAAAAAACGACCGTTGTGAATCTCGAAAAGATAGTTCCACAGCGGCATGCGGTATCCCTCCCTCAGGGCCGGCGGCATCCCAAAGGGCACCTCTCCCCCGCCGCCAAGGGGCACAATGCCCTGGCGATGGGTATTGACAAAAGCCCGGCCATCCGGGGTTTCCCAGTAAGCGGTGATCATCATCTCCGCGGGGCGCACCGCGGAAACATCCCCGGCGGGTTGGCCGGTCAAAAGGTCCAGAGGGGGGTGGCCGGAGCGCTGCCATTCGAAAATCCCGTTAAAGGAGCCGATCCGATAGCCGGATTCCCCGGCCGGCTCCATCACCGTGGCGCCCATAACAAAGATGGGCACATCCAGGGCCGTCGGGACAAAAGGCCCGCTGAAGTCCGCCGGTCCGGACCACATGCCATCGGTGGCCTGCACCACCAGGCGATTGTCCAGCGGATCGTAGAGGGCATTGTGGATTTTCTGATCCCAGGGATTGTCCGGCAGGGCCCCCGGATAAAGGGAAGCGGGTATGCTGCCGTAGGCCAGGGCGGCCAGCAGCGGGGGGCGCATAAACAGGCCGGTGCCGCCCATTATCAGCAGAATCACCGCGGCCCACATTCCCAGCTTGAGGTGGTATTTGAGAAACCATTTAAAGAGGCGTCGCAGGGGACGGCTGCTTTTGAGGGCGGATCTGGCTTTTTCCCGGCGTCGCTTCCAGGGATAATACCAGGCGTAAAAGGCGGAAATACTCAGAAAAAACAGGATAATTCCGGCCACATCGAAGAGGAGCTTGCCGGGAAGTCCCCAAACTTTGCCGTCGTGAAGATCAAAGAACAGGCGCACCAGGGTTACGCGAGGCTCCGGCTCGCTGCGGGAAAAGGGGATTTTTTCAAACCGAAGTCCTTTGGCAGGGAGGGGGGAGCGGTAAGCGTGAGATTCGCTGAAAACCACCAGACTGTCCCCAACCCGCACAATTTTTTTGAATTCCTCTCCGGGTTCGCCAAACGGTAGCCGTCGCCACTGGTCCGCCGGGAGGTCGCAGGCATACAGCCCGTTGTTGGTGGCCGCCAGCAGCACCGGATACGGCCCTTCCCAAAGGTAAAGATGGGCGGTTTTGCGGTAAAACAGGGCCTCCGGGAATCCGATCGCCATCCGGGAAAAATTGCGCCCCCCGTCCGTGCTTTTCCAGACCCCCTGTTTGCCGCAGGCATAGGCCAGCCGGGGATCCCATTCCGAAAACAGCAGCTGGGTCATGGCGCTGCGATTCCAGTTTTCGATGGGATATTGGGGGGGCACCAGCCATTTGGGCACCGAGATGCCGGCGATCAGGTCCGGGTGATTCATCAGCACCCCGGAGGCGCTCATCCAGGCCAGAAAGAGGATCAGCACCAGACCGGCGTATTTGTGCAGCCACTTAGAGAGGGTGAAAAGTCGGTTCATGTT
>JAGRBF010000614.1 GCA_020434205.1 Calditrichota bacterium
AGGGGCGATGCAGCGTATCGGTCGAAAAAAGCAGCGAGAGGCCCCAAAAGGCTCAAAATTTGCAAATCTAGATGATTGTCAACACGCCCTAACCGAAGCGGCTTTTTTTTGCCCCACAATTATTTCCAGGGCTTGACATTTTTTTCTCCTACGGACTATCTTTTAAATCGAACCGCTCTCCCGGGAATTATTAGGAGATTCCCGCCGAATCGCAGGGGGCACATTCAATTCATCAGAACATTTCGAGGACGACATGATTATCGTTACCGGAGGGGCCGGTTTTATCGGCAGTAACTTGATCCAGGGTTTAAACGAAGCCGGTCGCAATAACATTCTGGCGGTAGACGATCTCAAGGACGGCAAGAAGTTCAAGAATATTGCCGATTACCGGATTTCCGATTATCTCGATAAGGCGGATTTCCTGAAGAAAATTGAAGAGAAAGCCGGCTTCGGGGCCAAGGTCAAGGCCATATTCCATCAGGGGGCCTGCTCGGCCACCACCGAATGGGATGGCCAGTATATGATGCGCAACAACTTCGAATACAGCAAAAAGCTGCTGCACTATTGCCAGAGCAAGGATATCCCCTTCATTTATGCCTCCAGCGCCGCGGTTTACGGGGCCGGGCCGGTTTTCAAGGAGGAGGTGGAACACGAAAAGCCCCTCAATGTGTATGGATACTCCAAATTTCTGTTCGACCAGTATGTGCGTCGCCACAGCAAGGATTTGGGGAGTCAGGTCGCCGGGTTCCGTTATTTCAACGTCTACGGTCCGCGTGAGCAGCACAAGGGCAGCATGGCCAGCGTGGCCTTTCACCTGAACAACCAGTACCTGGCCGGGGAAGAACTCAAATTATTTGAAGGAAGCGATGGTTACGGCAACGGGGAGCAGCGCCGCGATTTTATTTACGTGAAGGATGTGGTGAAGGTAAACCTGTGGTTTTTTGAAAATCCCACCCATTCCGGCATTTTCAATGTGGGAACGGGACGCAGCCAGAGTTTCAACGATGTGGCCAAAGCGGTGATCGCAGCCCACGGCAAAGGTAAAATTCGATACATCCCCTTTCCCGAGCACCTCAAAGGCCGCTACCAGAGTTTTACCCAGGCGGATATTTCCCGTTTGCGCAAGGCCGGTTACCCCCATCCCTTTGCCACGGTAGAAGAGGCGGTGCCGGAATATATTGAATGGCTGAAAAAGTCGTAGGAGGTAGCTGCGAGGCACCCCTCGCAGCATCCCGGGGCGTTAATTCACAATTGAAAAACTGGTTCCCCCACCCCGCTCATCTTTGAGCTGAATTCCCACCGCGGCCAGATCATCGCGGATTTTATCGGACAACGCATAGTTTTTGTTGCTGCGGGCTTCGTTGCGAAGTTCGATCAGCAGTTGCACCAGTCCCTCCACATGGCGGTTATCGCGGGTCAGCTCGGGCACAAATCCCAAAACATCGGTCACGATTTCCCGGAAGGTGCGGGCAAAAGCCTCCAGGGCCGCCGGGCTCACCGATTTAATGGACTGCTCGCCGTGGTGCAAGGCATTGATAACGGAGGCCATTTCAAAAATACTGGCAATGGCTTTGGCGGTATTGAAATCGTCGCTTAGCTCACCGTAAACCCGATTTATCCACCCCTCCAGCTCCGCGTCTTTGGGTCCCGGGCCTTCCACCCCGCCGGGATGGGTTATTTTCCCGGCCACTTCCAGGGCGTTCATCAGCCGTTGGTAGCCTTTTTCGGCGGCTTTGAGGGGTTCGTTCCCGAAATCCACCGGGGAGCGGTAGTGGTTCTGGAGAATGAAAAAGCGAATGGTCATGGGACTGTAGGCCTGCTCCAGCAGGGGATGGTCGCCGGAATAAGCCTGCTCCATGGTAATAAAATTGCCCAGGGACTTGCTCATTTTCTGGCCGTTGATGTTCAGCATATTGTTGTGAATCCAGTAATTGGCCGGTCCCCGTCCGGTGGCGGCCATATTCTGAGCCACCTCGGCCTCGTGGTGCGGGAATTTCAGCTCCATTCCCCCACCGTGAATATCGAAGGGATTGCCCAGGTATTTGGTGCTCATGGCGGTGCATTCGGCGTGCCATCCCGGGAAACCGTCGCTCCAGGGAGAAGGCCAGCGCATGATGTGTTCCGGTTCGGCGAATTTCCAGAGGGCGAAGTCCATGCTATTTTTTTTGTCTTCCTGGCCGACCGTGCCGCGGGTATCGGCCCGCAGGTCTTCCAGGACTTTTCCGGAAAGCTGCCCGTAGGGATAGTCCTTGGCGAATTTCTCCACGTCAAAATAGACCGACCCCTTAACTTCGTAGGCGTAACCGGCATCGATGATGGTCCGCACCAGCTCGATTTGTTCGATGATGTGTCCGGAGGCCAGCGGCTCGATGCTGGGGCGCAGGAAATTCATTTTATCGAGGGCCTGGTGGTAGCTGCGGGTGTAATACTGGGCGACCTCCAT
>JAGRBF010000074.1 GCA_020434205.1 Calditrichota bacterium
AAAATGCAGCACGCTCGCACTGCCAGAGCAGTGGTGTCCGCTCCGGTGCGGAAGGCCCCGCCGGCAAACGCCTTCAAACCGGCAACGGCCGCCCTGCAAAACGGCGCCGGAGATGATGATGATATCTTCATTAATCTCGACGACCCCGATTTTGGTGATTTCTAAAGCTTTCCCCATTCTCCGTCATCCGGCTTTTTTGTCGGGTGACGGAGATCTTTCCATCCCTTGAACAAAATTATGTTGCATTATTGTTGATAATTTATTACTACTCCGGCAATGCTCCTGCCTTAACATGATGAAAAATCTTTACTTGTTCTGTTACAAAATTATTGCGCTTTGGTGTTGTGAAATTCCCCGGGAAGGCTAAATTCCACTTCAACTCAAATTTCATGTTTTTTTTAAGAGTGGAAAAATCCCATGTTTGCGCAATTTTCCCCGAGCCGTTTTTGCGGCGCGATGTTCGTGATGATGCTAATGCTGGTCCTCCCCCTGCAATCCCAGGAAGCCGGCCCCCTCACTTTTTCCGGAACCTGGTTTCTGGCCTACGACATGAGCAACGACCAAACCCCGGATAACGAATTCCTGCTGAAGCGGGGTTACTTTACCTCTCAAAAAAAGATCAACGACAATTTCCTTTTTCGCATCACCCAGGATGTTACGGTGGACCGGGAAGGGGACGGTCTGGGCGATATCGAAATTCGCCTGAAATACGGGTATCTGCGTTACCAACAGCCCAAATTCGGACCCCTCACCGACGCTTTTGTCGAATTCGGGGTGGTGCATCGTCCCTGGGTGGATTTCGAACAGACCATCAATCACTACCGGGTTCAGGGATCCATGTACCTGGAGCGGAACCGCCTGCTGCGCTCGGCGGACTACGGGATGATGGTCGGAGGGCAATTCGGCGGAAAAGTCGATACCAGCTATCAGAAAAGGGTCAACAAAAAGAATCCGGGCAAATACGGCAGCCTGGCGGTGGGGATCTATAACGGCGGGGGCTACGAGGCCGTGGAAAATAACAACAATAAGCTGGTTGAAGGACGCCTTTCGCTGCGACCTTTCCCGGAAGCCGCAACCGGTTTTCAGGTCAGCTTATTTGGCGCTTACGGCAAGGGAAACACTGCCGAGGCCCCGGATTTTTCCCTGGGTGGGGCGTATTTATCCTACGAATCCCCGGCGGCGGTTCTGGCCGCAACGGTTTTTCAGGGCGTCGGGGATCTGCTGGGCACCGCTGTGGATTCGCTCGGAAATTCCCTGGACAAGACCGGCTATTCCCTGTTCGCGGACGTCCGGCTGATCCATAAACGCTGGCGCGCTTTTGGCCGTCTGGACAACCTGACCACCGATCGCCCGGAGGGCGAAATCTCCCAGGATCGCTACATCGCCGGCCTGGCTTTCGCCTTCCTGAAAAGCTCCAAGTTTGTTCTGGATTTCGAATACACGCCGGATAATGTGAGCAATACCAACGATATGTCGGTTGTGGAACTGGCTCTGGAAGTTAATTTTTAACCGGTAGCCGGCCCCCGCATATCCCGCCGTTTTTACCGCCATTACCCCTCCTTCGTCTCCCGGAAATCCCGGGCGGCGGAGATGAGGACTTAGGATTTTACCCCCCCAACGCCTATATTCACCTTCCCCAAAGAAGGATGCAATATGGCTAAAATGTCGATGGTATTTGTTCTGTTGCTGCTGGCCGGCTGCGGCAACGAGCCGCCCCTCTCCCTCAGGGTGATGAGCTTCAATATTCGTTTCGACAACCCGGACGACGGTCCCAATGCCTGGCCGCAGCGCCGGGAGATGGCCTCCGGATTAATCCGGGAGGTCAACCCCGATGTACTGGGATTACAGGAAGCCCTGCTGCATCAGATCGAACAGCTACAGGACGATCTGCCGGAATACGCCTGGTTCGGGGTGGGTCGGGACGACGGCCAAAGCGCCGGGGAATTCAGCCCCATTTTTTATCGGAAAGATAAATTCGAGCTCCTGATGCAGGAAACCCTGTGGTGCTCGGAAACCCCGCACCAGCCCGGCTTGGGGTGGGATGCCGTGTGCAACCGGGTCATCACCTGGGGCGGACTGCGGGACCGGGGCACCGGCAAAATTGCGGTGATCTTCAATACCCATTGGGATCACATCGGGGAAAACGCCCGCCTGCAAAGCGCCGTCCTGTTGCGCAATGAAGTCGCCAAAGTGATCCCGGGAGAATATGTGGTGGTTACCGGGGATTTCAACTGCCCGCCCGGATCCCCGCCCTACCGGCATCTGGTGGCCGCCCGGGAAAACGGGGGCGAACCGGTTTTGTTCGACAGCCGCAAACGCTCCCTGCAGGCTCCTCAGGGACCGACCGGCACCTTCAATGCTTTTGGGCCGGAAGCGGTGCGGCCCGAGCCGATCGACCATATTTTTGTTGGGGAGGGGATCTCCGTACAGCGATTCGCTACCCTGGACAAAGCGGTAAACGGGCGGATGCCCTCCGACCATTTCCCGGTGGTGGCGGAAATGGTGTGCCAATAATTAAATGACCTTACGCGCCAAACCATTTTTTGATTATAAACCGCGAAATCGCGAAATCACGAAAGTCTTTTCAGTTTGCGCTCTGCCAGAGACAAACCTTTCCCGGACCACGGCTGCAAAGGGTAGGTTGTCGCCGGGTACCCGTGAGTATTGCGCCTGGCAATGGGAAAACATATAAATTTTTCGCGCTTTCGTGATTTCGCGGTTCAAGAGCAGAAACGGGTTTTGTTGCGTAGAATCAGTAATTAAGGTGTTACAGGCGCCAAAC
>JAGRBF010000075.1:0-6349 GCA_020434205.1 Calditrichota bacterium
CTGGGAGCAGAGGTTACCTGGTCTTCCTGTAATATTTTCTCCACTCAGGATCATGCCGCAGCGGCCATCGCCGCGGCCGGCATTGCCGTTTACGCCTGGAAGGGGATGAACGAAGAAGAATTTGACTGGTGTATTGAGCAAACCCTTTTCTTCGGAGAGGATCGCCAACCTCTGAATATGATCCTGGACGATGGGGGAGACCTCACCAATATGGTTCTGGATCGTTTCCCCGAGTTGGTTGAAGGCATCAAAGGCATCAGCGAGGAAACCACCACCGGGGTACACCGTCTTTACGAACGCGAGCGCAAGGGAACCCTGCCGCTGCCGGCCATCAACGTTAACGATTCGGTTACCAAATCCAAATTCGACAACAAATACGGCTGCCGGGAATCCCTGGTAGACGGTATTCGTCGCGCCACCGATCTCATGCTGGCCGGCAAAGTGGCCGTTGTCGCCGGTTTTGGGGATGTTGGCAAGGGTTCCGCAGAATCCCTGCGCGGCGCCGGGGCCCGGGTTCTGGTCACCGAAATCGACCCCATTTGTGCCCTGCAGGCAGCAATGGAGGGATATGAGGTCAAAAAAATGGACGATGCGGTTAAGGAAGCCGACATTGTGGTAACCGCTACCGGTAACAAAGACATCATCGTGGACCGCCACTTCAAGAGCATGAAGCACAATGCCGTGGTTTGCAACATCGGGCATTTCGACAACGAAATCGATATGGCCTGGCTGAACAAAAACTACGGAAAATCGCGGGATTCCATCAAACCGCAGGTGGACAAATACACCGTGGACGATCACGATGTCATTGTTCTGGCGGAAGGACGCCTGGTTAATCTGGGTTGCGCCACCGGCCATCCCTCGTTTGTGATGTCCAACTCCTTTACCAATCAGACCCTGGCCCAACTCGAGCTCTGGAACCACCCCGAGCGATACGAGAACAAGGTCTACACCCTTCCCAAACACCTGGACGAGATGGTTGCTCACCTGCATCTGGCCAAGATCGGGGTGGAAATTGACCAACTCAGCGAAGATCAGGCCGAATACATCGGGGTTTCGGTTAAGGGACCGTTTAAAAACGATTCCTACCGCTACTAGGCGGTAAGCAGTACACCTTTCGGCAGAGGCTTCCCCGGGTGGAAGCCTCTGCTTTTTTGTTTTTTTATTTTGAAATCGTGATGTGGGCTATTCGCGTTCTGCACCGCTATCCTCAAATTTACGGACAGGTAAATCGCACCATAATCACCGGACCGGTCGCTTTCGTCCCGCCCATGCAGATCCCAAAAACCGGTCTCTCAAGACTGTGAGGTTTGTTTCCGCCCGTCAACTGGTTAAATTCAGCGCAATTCCCCAAAAAAACCGGAAACCGCAGGCGCTTCGGGGCATATACAGACTGAAAGCCGCCGGAAGCCCCGGGAAAACAAAGAGATGTAAATCCGGAAACCGGAAATCCCAATGAATGTCAGCGGGTATTAAATAAAAGCTGATGAACTTGTTTGAACGCACAGTTTCTTTATCTAATTTTGCGGATATTTATAGGGTTTTGATTGCCCAAAAGTTATATAAATAGCACGGGGCTGATGCATTTTGAGCTGCAAACCGGTGGGATGTAGGCAAAATCGTTAAGTCTTTCCCCATCCAGACGACAATGTAGGGTAGCGTTTGGTCCGGAAATCCCTTGTGGGAATTCCGATGGGAGTCACAGCATACTTTGGGAAAAGTGAATGAAGATAAGTCGCACATTCGCCCTGTTCTTTCTGATGTCTGTTTTTGTCCTGAGCGGCATCAGCCAGGCCCAATCCGGGCGGGTTACGGGTTCGATCCTTTTTACCAACGAAGGATCCCCCAAATACAATTGGGTTGCCCGCGGAATCGAGGATATTCTTTTCAACAAACTCTCCGGCCTGAGGGGCGTCTCGGTATACGAGGGCGAGACCCTGGCGCGGGTTCTCAAAAAAACCAATACCCGCAATTCCGCGGATGTTGACGGGAAGCGCGCCTTTAGCATCGGGAAAGAAACCGGGATCGAAATCCTGGTGGTTGGCAAATACAGCGTGGATGAAAATCAGCAGTTGACCATCGAAACCCAGATGGTCAGCACCTATACCGGTTCTCCAATTTTCACCGAACCCTTTACCGGGGCCTTTTCCGACCTTTTTTCTTATTTTGAGGGAACCATCCTCAAGGGTCTGGAAATTATGCAGATCCCGGTTAGCAATGCCGAAAAGGCCTTTCTTGCCGAGCAGCCCACCAATTCCATGGATGCCTACGAATCGTTTTGTAAGGCCTATCTGGAAATCGATAAGGAATCCCCTCTGGAAATCATTGCCGGCTATTTTCAGCGGGCCCTGCGCACCGATCCCAATTTCTGGGAAGCGCAGTATAACCTGGGGGTAATCTATTATAATTTCCGGCTTTACGACAAGGCGATGCGCCAGTTCGACGCGGTGCTGGAAACCAACCCCAACATTTACAAACCTTACTTCGGCAAGGGGGTCATTTACTTCCTGCAGAAGCAATACGATAAATCCCTGCACGAGTTGTCCCGCAGTCTGGCCCTGAAGCCCAATCACGATCGCAGTTATTTCTACCAGGGAATTGTCTATACCAAGGTGGACAGCCTTAAAAAGGGAATTCAGTCCCTGGAACGGGCAATCGACATCAACCCCAATTACGCCCCTACCCATTATCAGCTTGGGCAGGCGGAAATGCAGCGCGGTTGGTTCAAAAAGGCCATCACCTCCTTGATCCAGGCTACCCGGCTGGATCCGGATTACCATCTGGCCCACAACGCACTGGGGGAAGCCTATTACGCCCTCAATTCCTTTGAGGAAGCGATTATCGAATTCAAGAAGGCGATTAGCCTGAAGGGAAATTTCGCAACCGCTTACTTCAACCTGGCCAATTCCATTTACCGCCGCGGGGCCCTGGCGGAAATTGTCGACTCTTTCTGGGCCCTGCTGGAAACGCAGTATCTTGCCGATGCCAGCGGCACCAACGGCAGTGCGGCGCTTCAGGATTCTCCTCTGGCGGGGCTGGAGGAACTGCGCGAGAAATCCCGCATTGAGGACACTTCGCAAATCCTCAAGGAGATGATCGGCGCTTACCGGACCGCCTTGCGCTACGATGTCCGTTTTTATGAGGCCAGTTACAACCTGGCCCTGACCTACGAGAATCTCGGCGACGCCGACAGCGCCCTTTATTTCTACAAAAAAGCCATCGAACAACGCGAAGACCTCTCCCAGGCCCACATGCGGCTGGGCAAGATTTACGAAGCACAGCGCAAATACGATCTGGCCCTCAAATCCTTCAAGAGGGCGGTGGAAATAAGCCCGGATTATTTTGTGGCCAACCCCAAACTGGGCGAACCGTACCGCTACGTCAACATTATCGAGGAAGTTCTCAACGATAATATCGAACGCCTGGAGCGCAATCAGCGCGATGCCCAGGCCCTTGAGGTGGTCGGGAAAATTTATCTGAGTCTGGGCCGTTTCGGACAGGCGGAACAGTACTATGAGCAACTGGTCCAGGTAAGTCCCAATCATGCTATGGCACAGCAAAAACTTCGCGAAATACGCCGCCAGTTGCGCAAACTGTAGCACACTTTTCCGGGGGCCCGGTGCCCCCGTTTTCCTGCCTTTTCATGTTCGCTTTCCGGAAAATCCCCCATTGATTCTCTAAAGTTATTTGCTCCTGCACCGATGCTTAGCATAGTGTGGGAAATTGGAGAATCCCCGCCGGCCTTGCCAGCCGCCCTTCATGACCCTAAATAGAGTGCCGGAGTTTTCGTCATCACGGCATCGCTTAAAATTTTACCGGAGGATAATGGAGTATGCTCCACCGTTTTTGGCTTTGGTTACGCCATTTTTTTGTGACGACAGAGCCCAGCCCGAATGCGCTACAGGAATCCAACCTCGCCCCAAACGACTCGTCGCCGAATGACGCTGATGTTTCCCCTCACACCGATTTTGATTCGCAAAACGCCGATGTAGAAGCGGATGAGCCGGCATTTGAAGAGACTTTTGAAGATGCGGAATCCTTTGAAATAACCGGGCAGGATCCGGCCGAAGCGGAAGAAACGACCGTCAGTGCTTTCGAAGACGACGGCGCTTCGGATTTGACCCTTCTGGAGGGTGATCTGACCATTCAGCGGGCCATGGCCCTGTACAACGCATTTGCGGAGAAGAAACGCCAGAATGCGCCAATGGTGGTTAACCTCAGCGAAGTCACCTACTGCGACCTGCCCATCCTGCAGCTGTGGGCAAGTTTGCTGCGTTCGGACCCCCAGAATCAGATTGTCTGGGAGTGCCGGGAAGACGCACCCTGGCTGGAAAATGCCCGCCTGAGCGGGTTTGATCCCCTGGTGGAAGAAATCCTGGAAAAGGCCGGAGGGGAAAACAATGATTGATCAATTCAGAGCAGCATTTCAGGATGAGGCCCGGGAACTTCTCGAAGAACTGGAACACGTGGTCATGGATCTGGAGGACAATCCCCATAACCAGGATGCCCTGGAAAAAGGGTTTCGGGCCATGCATACCATCAAAGGCGGTTCGGGAATGGCCGGATACCTGGATATCGAAGCCTTTACCCACGAATTTGAAACCCTTTTCGACCAGCTTCGCTCCGGTAAGATATTCATCACCCCTAAATTTATCGAGCTTTCCCTGGGTTCGGTAGACCTGATCCGCCAGATGCTGGCCCACCCCAACGAGGGCGGGGAGTTGGATCCCCGGGCCGTCGAGATCCTGGCCGGCGCCCGTAGCCTTATTGACGGCGGCCAAAGCACCATTCCCGCCGGGGAAACGCCGTCCGGGGAGGAGGCCGTGGCACCTTCCGAAGCGCTTTCCCTCTATTATTTGCGCATCAAGCCGCATCAGGAGATTCTGGCCAACGGGACGGACGTCAACGGCCTTATTGAAGAGTTGCTGGAGATGGGGAACGGCAAAGCCCTCGCCAATCTGGGACCCATTCCGGAGTTCGAGGAACTGCTGGTCGAAAATTGTTATGTGAATTGGGAAATTTTGCTGGCTACCTCCGAGAAGGCGGAAACCCTGAACGGGGTTTTTATGTTTGTCGACGATATGGTGGAGATCGACATGGAATGCCTGGCGGAGGGCATCGGGGAAGACGTTTCCGGGCTGGTGGCGGAATCCTGTTTCCTGCTGCGCGATGCGGGACCGGAAGCGCTACGGGAACGTTTTGCTGCCGACCCATCCCCGCTTCCGGACAGTTCGGAGACCGAAACCCCCGAGACCAAAAGGAGCTCCGGTGGGGATTCCAATGGCCAGTCAGAAGCTTCGGTGCGCGTTAACATTAGTAAACTCAACGAATTGATGGACCTGGTCGGAGAAATCGTTATCTCGGAATCCCTGGTAACCCAGCATCCCAATATCATCAACGCCGGGATCCCCGATCTGGAGTCGGTTACCGAACAACTGCAAAAAAATATCCGCTCGCTTCAGGAAGTTGCCAACGCGATGCGGATGGTGCCCATCGATCAGCTTTTCCGAAAAATGAAGCGCCTGGTCCGGGACGTATCCGCGCGGCTGGGTAAACAGATCAATCTTCAGCTTTTTGGTAACGAAACCGAAATCGACCGGGGGATGATCGAAAAGATCAACGATCCTCTGGTCCACATTTTGCGCAACGCCATGGATCACGGTCTGGAATTGCCCCAGGACCGCAAAAAGGCCGGCAAATCCGAGCTTGGCCAAATCGAACTGAGCGCCCGCCAGGTCGGCAGCGAAATCCTGGTAACCGTCCGGGACGACGGCCGCGGATTAAATCGGGAGAAGATCCTCAGCAAAGCGCGGGAAAAAGGGCTGATCCAGAGCGACGGCGAAAATCTGAGCGATGATGAAGTCTGGCGTTTGATCATGAATCCCGGCTTTTCTACCGCCGAAACCGTAACGGACCTCTCCGGTCGCGGGGTAGGAATGGACGTGGTCTGCAAGAACCTGGAAGGGATCGGCGGGCAGATTGTGTTGCACAGCAACGCCGGCAAAGGCACCATGGTGCAGTTGCATATCCCTTTGACCACCGCCATTGTCGATGGAATGCTGATCCGGGTGGAAAACCGCATCTACGCCATCCCCATGCTGGATATTCAGGAAACCCGCCAGGTGGAAGACGGCCAGGTGGTGCAAATCGTGGATGGTGATGAGGTCATTCAGATCCGCGGGGTGCTTTACCCGGTCATCCGCCTCCGGGAGTACCACAATCTGAGCTTCGATAAAAAATCCCTCAACGAAGGTCTGGTGGTGCTTTCCCAGACCGGCGGACAGCGTATCGCGATTTTTGTAGACGAGCTTATCGAACAAAAGCAGCTCGTGATAAAACCCATACCGTC
>JAGRBF010000075.1:6451-26812 GCA_020434205.1 Calditrichota bacterium
AACAAACCGGCATAAAAATTATTACCGAATCTTCTAAGGAGAGAAGGACATGGCACAAGCTCAAGCATCTCAGGTCGACCAGTCGGCCAAAGAAAACCACCGCCTGCGCGGGGCGATCGCAGGATCGCAAACGGCAATTATGATGGTAGACCGGGATTTTAACATCACCTATGTTAATCCGGCCACCGAAAAACTGATTGCCAAAAACATCAAGGATTTCCAGAAGGCTTATCCGGGTGTGGATTTCAAAAAAATGATTGGCCAGAATATCGATATATTCCACAAAAATCCCGCTCGCCAGCGCGATCTCCTGGCCGATCCCGGTAATTTACCCTATCAGACGGAAATCCAGATCGGCAGTTCGCACTTCCGTCTCAACGTTACCGCCATTATGGATGAGGATGGCCACTACGAGGGCAATAATCTGGAGTGGAGCGACATCACCCGGGAACGGGATGAAGCCAATCGTGCTCAGGCCTTGCTGAGCATGGTGAACAATGCCAACAGCTACTATCAGATGGCCGATCTGGAGGGCAACATCACCTTCATGAACAAATCCCTCCGCAACATGATGATGAAATACCTGGAGTCCTTCCAGAAGTTTTTCCCCGGTTTTAATCCGGACAAGCTGGTGGGAATGAACATTCACGATTTTCACAAGAATCCGGAGCGCCAAAGGCGTCTTCTCAAAAACGAAAGTCAGTTGCCCTATAAAACCGAGATTAAACTGGGTCATCTGGAATTCGGTTTGAACGCCACCGCCCTTTACGATGCCCAGGGCAAAATGATCGGCAACGCGGTGGAGTGGACCGATCTCAACGCCCGGGCCCGCTATCGGGACGAGGTTAATCGCCTTACCGAAGCCCTTCAGGAAGGTCAGCTTTCCGCCCGCGGCAATGTTGAAGCCATGGATGAGGTATACGGCCCGATTCTGGCGCGCATCAACGACGTTATTGAGGTAATTCTGGAGCCCATCGACGAACTTCGGGAGCGTTTGCCGGAAATCGCCAAAGGCAATCTGACCGCTTATGTTGAGGGCGATTACGCCGGTGATCATGCCGCTATCAAAGAATCCCTCAACAAAACCCTGGACGAGCTGAACCGTATTCTCCAGGGTATTACCGGAGCGGTGGATCAGATCAACGTGGGTTCCGGACAGGTATCGGATTCCAGCAATGCCCTTTCGCAGGGCGCCTCCAAGCAGGCCGCGGCCATCGAAGAAATCTCCGCATCCATTGAGGAAATCTCTGCCCAGATTCAGCAAACGGCCGACAATGCCGGGGTAGCCAATACCCTGGTTACCGAAACCCGGCAGTCCGCGGACATCGGCAACCGCCAGATGCAGGATATGCAGCAGGCCATGAAGGAGATCAACGAAGCTTCCCGGGAAATCTCCAAGATTATCAAAGCCATCGAAGAAATTGCCTTCCAGACCAACCTGCTGGCCTTGAACGCCGCGGTTGAGGCTGCCCGGGCAGGGGTTCACGGGAAAGGTTTTGCCGTGGTAGCCGCCGAGGTTCGCAATCTGGCCCAACGCAGCGCCCGCGCCGCCAAGGAAACCACCGAGATGATCGAAAATTCGGTGCGCAAGGCGGAAATCGGCACCGAAATCGCCAACAAAACCGGCACGGCTCTGGAGCAGATTGTTAACCAGGTTACCCGGGTTTCCGAATTGGTCAGCGAAATCGACAGCGCCAGCCGCGAGCAGGCGGAGGGCATTCGCGAGGTTAACACCGGGGTGATGCAGATCGACAGCGTAACCCAGGCCAACTCGGCAACCTCCGAAGAAACCGCGGCCGCCGCCGAAGAACTGTCCGGCCAGGCCAATCATCTTCTGGAAATGGTGGCCCAGTTTACCCTCAAGGAAGTTAAGGAGGAGAGCATGCCGACCTTGCCGGAGGGAATTTCTCCCGAAATGCTGATGGAGATGATCCGTCAGTTGCAAAACGGCAACAACGGCAATGGCGGCGCCAAAAAATCCCCCGCCAAAGCGGCCTCCGTTAAGAAGGGTGCTGCCAAATCCACCAAAAAAGCGGTTGGCAAAGGGGTTTCCCTGGATATGGACGACCACGAATTTGAAGATTTTTAAGCAGCAGGGAAGTTCCCTCTCCGTGCCGGAAGGCGCTTCCTCCCCATGCCGGGACTTGATGGCGGGCAATTTTTTGCCCGCCATTTTTCGTTTTATTGAGGCATGCTTTACGAAATCCGCCCAACTCAGCAGCATGTCCCGGACCTGCGACACCGCTGGTTTACCAGCGATTGCGGCCGCTACAATTTATACCTCTGGCAAAACCGGGTAACCGGAGAGTTGCAGAGCCTTCAGTGGAATTTCCCCTGCGAGATCCGCGATGTGGTGGTGCGTTGGGAACGCGGCGGTGGATTAAACTGGGGGGTGGAAGTCCCGGAAGACAGCTTTCGCCGCAACCGCAGCCCCCTGATCCGGGATTTGGAGAATCCCTGTCCCGAGGCGGCCGTTTCGACTTTCCGTTATCTCTCCGCCGAGCTCGAGCCGGCCCTTTGCCGAAGCGTGCTGGCGATCCTCAATATTCCCGCCGGAAAAGCCCTGACCGGCTGAGGCCAACCCCAAACCTCTAATTTAGCAATGTGACCCAGAAATCGGCGTAGGCTGGTTATGCCCTCATAGCCGTCACCATTTGGGGTTAATCCACCGGTATCCCGTCAAAAAAAGGGAGAGATCAGGCGGTCGGGTTGCTTTTCGGGGGAACCGGGACCGGGGGATGATCGGCCGCTTTCTGCAGGAGCCGGGATACCGCATCGAATTCCGGGAAATGGGCCATCTCGGCCAGAACCATGCGCAGGGTGGGCTCGATGTAGCCGACATAGCGGGTGTTGCCGGTCCGGCGGAAATTGTAGGCGAAGGCCCCGGCATCGTGAAGCTTACGCTGGATGATGGTATAGCGGGTCAGGCGTTCGAAGGTGGAATCCTCCCAGCCAATGCCCATGTCTTCCAGTAAGCCCCGGGATTTGTCCATCAATGCCCAGCGTTGGGCAGGCTCCACCTTGAGATATGAATCCCATAAGCAGGCCACCACATCGTAGAGGGGATTGCCGGAGCGGGCATCCTGAAAATCGATCAGCTTAAAGGTGGGGGTGGATTCCGGGTTGATAAAAACGTTGCTGCTCTGAAAATCCCGGTGCACAAAAATCTCGTTTTTCAGATCCAGCGATTGGCTGATGGTCTCCACCATAAAGTCCACCGCTTTGGGATCGTAATTCAGGGCGAAGTATTTCTCGAGCAATTGCCCCTTGAGATGGAAGGTAAATTCGAAGCGGTATTTCTCGGCGTCGAAGCGGCGCTGAAAGGCCGGGCAGCCGCGTTCGGGCCGGCATTTGCGCTGCAGTTCGTGAACCACTTCCACCATCCGGGAAAGGGTTTCCAGGACCTTCCCGGGTTGGGTATGCAGAAATTGCTCCACGGTGGGGTCGGCCACAAAATCCATAAAAACCCAGCCGCGTTCCTGGCTCACCTCGTAAACCGAAGGACGGGAAACCTTGAGGCGTTTGAAGTAATAATCCAGATAAACGTAATCGTGAAAGGTCCTGCCGGCATCCTGGGGAATGATCATCAAAACCACTGAGGTAACCGGGAAATAACTATCCTTGAGAAAATCTATCCGGAAAAACTTGCGACGCGAGGCGCCTCCGACCAGTTGCTCCAGGGTAAAATCTTCCGACTTAAAAAACTGGGTCAGCTCCTGACGCAGTTGGTCGATGTTCATCGATTCCTCCTTGAATGGGACAATTGCCCGAGGGTATCGCGATCCAGGCGATAGGTGAACCAATCACTCAGCCGTTTGGCCCCCAAGGTTTCGTAAAAGGTTATAGCCGGGGTATTCCAGTCCAGCACGTCCCATTCCATACGGCCGCAGTCGCTTTGCCAGGCTTCCTCAACGAGGTATAAAAGGAGGGCTTTGCCGATGCCGCGGGAACGGTGGGCTTCGCGAACATAAAGGTCTTCCAGGTGTAGGGTAGGGCGTCCGGCAAAGGTGGAAAACTTGAAGAAATACAGGGCGAATCCCAGGGCTTCCCCGCTCTCGGATTCGGCAATAACGCTGTGAAACACCGGGTTTTCCCCAAAGCCGTATTTACGGATGTCTGCTGCCGTGGCCACCATGGTGTGGCTGAGCTTTTCGTAAACGGCCAGGCTGGAGATCAGCTCCAGCAGCGTTTGGGCGTCCTCTGCGGTGGCCTTGCGGATTTTCATATTATTGCCACCTGTTATCCGCCAGCGTTATAGGTCGTAGAGAACATCCGCACCAAAAAAAGGCTCAGATCCGGCCAGTAGGTAATCACCAGCAGGGCCAGCAGCAGAATCAGCACAAAGGGAATACAGACCGCATAGAGCCGGGTAACCGGTTGTTTGAAGCGGAAGCTGGCGATAAAAAGGTTGATGCCCACCGGGGGAGTGGTGTATCCGATGCCCAGATTGGCCAGGAAAATAATGCCCAGATGGACCGGATCTACCCCGAAATCGGAGGCGATGGGAATAATCAGCGGCACCACCACCAGGATGGCGGAGAAAATGTCCATCAGCGCCCCGACCACCAGCAGGAAAAGGTTCAGCATAATTAAAAAGACCCACTTGCTGGTGATGTACTGCTTCATAAAGCCCAGGATGGCGTTGGGGATTTCAGCATCGATCATATAGCTGGCCATGCCCAGGGCGGCCCCGAGAATCACCAGAATTCCGCCCACCAGCACCATACTTTCCCGCATTACCCCGGGCAGCTGTTTGATGGGGTGAATGTCCCGGTAAATGAAAACCTCGACCACCAGAACATAAAACGCGGTAACCGCGGCGGCGTCGGTAACGGTAAAAAAGCCGCCGTAAATGCCGATCAGGATAACAAAGGGGAGGGGCACTTCGAAGGCCGCTTCGCGCAGGGCGGTGATGGCGGCATCCAGCCTGAAGGGAATTCTGGGGATGTTCTGATGGCGCACGGTCCAGACGCTATAACCGGACAACATGGCGATCATCAGAATACCGGGGAGGATCCCGGCCAGGAAAAGGTCGTCTATGCTAACCCCGCTGATCAGCCCGTAGACGATAATAGGGAGGCTGGGCGGGAACATCACCCCGATATCGCCCGCGGAGGTCAATACTCCCAGGGAGTAATTCTCGGGATAACGTTCTTTGATCAGGATGGGAAACAGCAGGCCGCCCAGGGCGATAATGGTGACCCCGGAAGCCCCGGTGAAGGCGGTGAAAATCGCATAGGAAACCAGGGTAACCACCGCCAGCCCTCCCGGAACCCAGCCGAAGAAGGCCCGGAACAGGTTGATCAGGCGTTGGGGGGCTTTGCTTTCCGCCAGCATGTAACCGGCAAAGGTGAACAGGGGAATGGCCAGAAGGACCGGCTGCTGGGCCATCCGGTAAAGTTCGATAATCACCGCCGAGAGGTCGGTGCCGTCGGCGTGGAAGGCCAGCAGGGCAATGGCGCTGATAACCGCGAACAGGGGTTTGCCGTACAGGGCCAGGACAATCAGAACGAGGGCAATCAGAATTGTTTCCATAATCAGGCCACCTCCTCTTCGACATCCGGGAGGGGATTAAAAATGGCGGCGATTTCCCGGAGGGTATTGATCAGCAGGCGCAGGGCGATCAGTCCGAATCCGATGGGGATGATGATCTGGAACATCCAGGCCGGCACCTCGTCGAAAAGCACCGTCCCGAATTCCTTTTCGCTCATCACAAAATCGTAGGAGGCGCTCACCAGCACCAGGCACACCACAATAGTGGCAATATGAACCAGGGCCCGGGTGAGGTGTTTCCAGCGCCCCTTCATCAGCCGCTGCAAAATGTTGATACCGATGTGTTTGTCGTCCCGGGTGGCCAGGGAGGCCCCGATAAAACCCACCCACAGCACCAGATGCCGCAAAACGATATCACCCCAAAGGAATTGGGCCTGCCAGAGGCGCAGGACGATCTGAATGAAGGCGAAACCAACCATCAGGGTAACAATTGCGACAATGAGACCGTTTTCCACCGCGGCCAGGGCGCGATCGAGCGGATCCAGAATTTTGTTCATAAATAGCTCGCGGAAATTAGGTTAGCAGGGTAAAGAAAAAGGTCTGACAGCGATACCTTTAGGTTTTCCCGTCCCTTTCGGGACAGAGACAAATATCGCTATCAGACCCAACATTTCAAAGCGGGATACTATTTGGCGGCCTTTTTCTCCCGGAAGGTTTTCAGGGTGCCGTAAACCCGGTCCAGCAGGGCCCGGTCGTAAAGCTTTCCGACCAGATCGCTGTGAGCCTGGCGGGCCGCGGTTTTGAAAATTTCCACGGCAGCGGGGTCGATTTCCACCATTTTGATGCCGTTTTTCAGCATCAGGTCCACCGACTTGTCGTTGTCTTCCCGGGCCTTCAATACCAATTCTTTCATGCGCTGACGACCGAGGTCCCGCAGGGTCTGCTGATCTTCCGCGCTGAGCTCTTCAAAGCGTTTTTTGGAGATCAGGACCGCCCCGGAAACATTGGCCAGGGGGAGGTTCATCATGTAATCCACCTTGGTGTGCCACTGCAGGGTCACCGTCGGCAGGGCCGGGGAGTATACCGCCTCAACCAGATTGGTTTGCAGGGAGGTCAGCACGTCGGTAAGGGCCAGCGGGGTGGCGGCAACATTGAGAGCCTTGAAGGTGGCTTCGGCAACCGGATCGCCTTCCCACATCCAGATTTTGGATTTGCGCAGGTCCTCGATGGTGCGGATGGGATTTTTACTGTAGACATAGGCAAAACCGACGTCTGCCCAACCCAGGATCACGAACCCTTTTTCCTCGAATTTGGCGGCGAACTCGTCGTAGAGCTGGCTGGTTACGAAGTCCACCTCCTCATAGGAATTGAAGAGCATGGGCAATTCCAGAATGCGCTCTTCCGGGAGAATCTCGCCCAGACCCACCCCGGTAAAGCCGGCGCTGTGGATTTGGTTGATGCGCATTTTGCGCACCACGTCTTTTTCATCGCCCTGGACGCCGCCGGGATAAATTTTGAACTTCACCCGCCCGTCGGTGGCGGCCCGGATTTCCTCATCCAGTTGGCGCATCACCTTCAGGTAGGTGGACCCTTCCGGGGCCAGGGTGGCGAATTTGATGGTTTGTCCCCAGGCTATGGCGCTGAGGAACAGAATGGCCAGAATAATTTTCTTCACAATTTCTCCTTTGGTGTTGGCGCGGCAGTCTTAAAAAATTTCGTCCCGCTGCGCTTTTAATGATGCCGCCTGCCGTTTGGCCAGGGAGGTCATCAGCTCATACCCCGGATTAATGTCCATCGGGGCGTCGAGTACTTTTTGAAGCGTTTCGTCAAACAGCTCCTCGTTGAGGGTGGTGGCCGCATAGTAACGAGCCATGTACACATCGGTAACCAGGAATTTGCCGCCGGAGAGGGCAATGGCCCGCTCAAAATGTTCCCGGGCCTTTTCCGGATCTCCCCCCAGCATGCGGGGAATGGAGCCGCTGATGCTCCCGAAGAACAGGTGGGCGGCGCCGAAGAAGTATCCTTCGTCGAGCTCCAAAACCCGGTTCATCATCGCTTTTACCACTCCCAGATCAAAAACCGCCTGAGCGTCGTCGCGATTCAGGTTAACCCATCCCCCCCAGGCGAAGGCGGTCCAGAACAGGGCCCCCAGATCATCCTTATCCATTTTGGCGATGGCGGCTTTGAAGGCCTCTTCGGTTTGAGGAACCCCGTTTTTAAAAGCCCCCCGTTTTTCCAGCAATTTGTAGCCGTAATCCCGGGCTCTCAGATAAAACAGGCTGGCCCTTTCGGGATCGCTTTCTTCGTGAAAGGCCAGGGCGTAGGCGGCAAAACCCTGGGTGAGGTAAAACAGAATTTTTTCATTTTTGGGTTCGGCCAGGTGAAACCCTTCCAGCAGCTTCAGGTTAGAGCCCACCGCCGTTTCCGCCAGCCCGAGGTCGGGTTCGGCGTAAATGGCTTCAATCCCGTAACCGAAGATGCCGCTGGTAACGTTTACCGCCAGTTTTTGGACGCTGCACCCGGCGGTGAATAGGGTGAAAATAAGGCTAATGATCGCAATTCGCATGATGTTGTCCCGTAGTTTGACCGGGCTCAATATCTCCATTTTGGTCAGTTGAATCAAGGATTAATGAGAATTCTGCACCCGCCTTTTTTTCGCCGGAAGCTTGACTTGCGCCCCCATAAAAAAGGTAAATCTCTAACGAATAAAGCCAAATGGATGCCAAGCTGTATTACCGGGAGGAAAAAATGCCGGAAAACCGCACCTTTCCTGCTGGTCGCGATATTTGGGCGTCCTGGTGGTGAAATCCTGCAGGGAAAAAATCGACAAATTCAACGAATTTTTGTCGCCAAATTTGTCGAATGTCGAGTTTTAACTGACGTTACGCGCCAGAAGCGATTTGCGGCCCATTAACCGCGAAATCACGAAATCACGAAAACTGAAACCGAACGGATCTGACCCTGCACCTGAAAATCTGCTCGTCCTGCGGTTATCCGCGGACCAACATGGATAGCTGCTTTACGTCCGTTCCCCAAAGCAGGAGTGGGCACTGAAATTCTGTGTCTGGCAAAAACCAAACACATTAATTCTTCGTGCCTTCGCGATTTCGCGGTTAAATAGCAAAAATGGGTTTGGTCGCGTAACATGAGGTTTTAAAGCGGATGGATTACAACTCGCTGCGGGCCTGGAGAGCTTTCCCCAAAGTCAGTTCGTCGACAAATTCCAGAGAACTGCCCAGGGGGATGCCGCGGGCCAGCCGGGTAATGCGGATGCCCTGGGGTTTAAGGAGCCGGCTGAGGTAAATGGCGGTTGCCTCCCCTTCGGTGCTGGGATTGAGGGCCAGAATCACCTCCTCAATGCCTTCCAGGCGCTGCAGCAGTTCCTTGATGCGCAGTTGCTCCGGACCGATGCCGTCCAGGGGGGAAATAACCCCACCCAATACGTGGTAGGTCCCGCGGAAAGCGTTGGTTTTTTCCAGCAGCAGTATGCTCTGGGCATCCTCTACCACGCAAATCAGGGATTCTACGCGGTTGTTTTCCTGGCAGATCCGGCAGAGGTTGTCCTGGGCGAAATTGAAACAGCGTTGGCACAGCTGAATTTCTTTTTTGACTTTGAGGACCGCTTCGGCAAGCTGTTGACCTTCGCTTTCGTCGCTGTTGAGAATATGGAATGCCAGGCGGGTAGCGGTTTTCCGGCCTATGCCCGGCAATTTGCCGAGGGCGGCGATCAGGTCTTGCAGCGGGGTGGGGAGTTGGTGCATGGCGGTGGTTCTCCGGGCGGCGCGGTTGGGATCAGAATCCGGGCAGGTTCAGGCCGCCCATCATGCCACCCATGGGACCCATGGCCTTCTGCATTTCTTCCTGGGCACGCGCCCCGGCTTTTTGAATGGCCTGGTTGGTGGCGGCCACAATGAGGTCTTCCAGCATTTCCTTATCTTCCGGGTCCACTACCTCTTTTTCGATGCTGACGTTAACCACTTCGTTCTTGCAGTTAACCGTTACCCGGACCATCCCGCCTCCGGCGGTGCCCTCCACGGTGATGCCGGCCAGCTTGGCCTGCGCGGCCTTCATGTCCTCCTGGACCTTCTGGGCCTGCTGCATCAGTTGATTCATAAAATTGGCGTCCATTAAAATTCCTCGTTTTGAAAATTCTGCCTGGTTGCTGAGGTTGTTTGTGACCTCTTGCCCGCCACCCCGATGTGCGACTCTGGTGAAAAGATCTCAGGAAATGAAGATGTCCTGAGATTCGATGTTCTCGAGATCATAGGATCGCTTTTCGTCTACAAGTCTTTTCCAGTCCCCGGTGGTAAACCTATTTCTTGTCGTCGATGTTTTCGCAGTCGAATAAATCAATAATTTTTTTGAGCACCGGTTCCTTGTCCCGCATGTCTTCAAAAAGATCTTCCGCGGTCACGATCTTTTTTTCGATTCCCAAATCGCTGAAGGCGAAATTGCGGGCATGGAAGCTCAGTTCCGTGCCGAAAATTTTTTTTAATATTCCCACAATAAGCTGCTCATTTTTGCTGACGTGGCCGATGTGAAAGGTCTGGTCCCGATCGAATACCAGATCGATGACGTTCCCGTTAAGGGCGTAGGGAACCCCTTCCTGCAGGAAGGAGGCCAATCCCACCTTTTCCGCCTTCACCAGGTCGATCACCTCATCCCATTTGGCCTGAAGGGTTTCCAGCGCTATGGCGGGAGTTGCAGAAACCGGCGGGGGCGTTTCCGCCTCGGGCGGTGTTTCCTGAGTCTGCGCAACGGTCATCGGGGGGGCGCCGTTCCCGGGCAGGCTGATTTTTTTCAGTGAGGCAAACATATCCCCGGCCGGCGGTTGTTTCGGCGCTTCTCCGCCCGGAGTGGGGACGGGAGAGGGCGGCGAGGGGCGGGCTTCGGGTCCGGAAGGGGCCATCCTGGGCGTGCCGCCGGAGGGCTTAACCGGGAGGCCGCCGCTGCCCGGACCGTCGCCGGAACCTTCCGATCCGGATTGGGGGGAACCGCCGCCCGGATTCTGCTTCAGCAGGGCCAGCAATTCTTCCAGCTCGAAAGCCAGCGGTTTGTGGGCCAGCTTGAGGAGGAGCAATTCCAGGATTAACTGGGGGTTTTCGCTGAACTTCAGCAACTGTTCATTCTGGATCAGCAGATCGCTGTAATGCAGCAAATCGTTAACCTCGAATAGCGGGGCGGCTTTTTCGTAGGCGCTGCGGATCTGATCGGCCAGTTCCAGAATCTCACCGGAGCCGGAAGCCCGGGTTACCAGCAGGTTGCGAAAATGTTCCACCAGCCCCTGCAGGAAATTCATGACATCGTGGCCGTCCCGGAAGAGGTCCTGGGCAAAAGCAATAATGGCGGCATCGTCTTTGTGATGCATCAGCTCCGTAAAGCGAAAAAACAAATCGTGGTGAATTATCCCCAGAGCTTTTTGCACCGTTTCCAGGTCGATATGGCCTTTGCCGAGGGAGGAAATCTGGTCCAGAATACTGGTGGCGTCGCGCATCCCGCCTTCCGCCTTCCGGGCGATGATGGTCAGGGCGTCCTCGGCAATATCGATGTTCTCCGCCCCGGCAATTTTGGCGAGTTGCCCAACCAGCTGGGCGGTGGTAAGTCGCTTAAAATCAAATCGTTGGCAGCGGGATAAAATAGTGGGGGGGACCCGGTGGATTTCCGTGGTGGCAAAAATAAAGAGGGCGTGGCCCGGTGGTTCTTCCAGGGTTTTCAGCAGGGCGTTAAAGGCATCCTTGCTGAGCATGTGCACTTCGTCGATGATGTAGACCTTGTAGCGGGAGGACACCGGGGCAAAGCGAATATTTTCGCGCAGATTGCGGATCTCATCGATCCCCCGGTTGCTGGCGCCGTCGATTTCGATGAGGTCCAGGGTCTGCTCTTTGCCGTCGTCTTCCCGAAGGCCGGCCAGATCTTTTTGGGGATCGGGAAGGTTAACCGCCCGGGCCAGCAGGCGGGCGATGGTGGTTTTGCCCACCCCGCGCGGGCCGGAAAAAATGAAGGCATGTCCCAGGCGATTTTCGCGAATGGCGTTTTGCAGGGTTTGGGTGACGTGTTCCTGCCCAACCACTTCATCAAATGTCTTGGGGCGCCATTTCCGGGCCAGCACAATGTAGGTCATCTCAATTCCCGGTTGCGGTTAATTCGGACAGGCTTGGGTGTGTTGGCAACACCCGCTAAAAAAAATGCCAGGTTACCCCACGGCACATAGACCGACCACCTACCGTTGCTTCCTTCCGGACCTGGCGGGGTTCGGCGGTGTTCTATTGCGTGGGACCTGGCATAAAAGGTGTAAAACATCTCTTGTTCATCAATGTTGAGTCCCTGGCGGCAAAACGTTTGCTAAACCATTGACCGGCAGAGAGATGACCAATATAGGCCAGGACACAACAAAAGTCAATTTGCAAAATTCATCGGGCGCCCGACTTGTGGCGAACCGGGATTTGCTGAAGAAGGGGATGCGCCGGGGCCATCCGGCACTTCCGGGAGGGGTTTGCCTTTCGGTGAAGATGGGGGAGGGGGCAGGTCATACGCTATTTTTGCGACCGGGCAGACTGAAAGGAGGGCGGTGCATTCTGCTATGGGGTGGATATAAATTGAATCGCATTTGATATTGGACGACAATTTACAATTTTCGTGCATAAAAGCGGCAAATTTACCCCCGGGAATTTCCGGTATAGGCCACGTTTAAAAACGGGTCTTAATCCAATAAAATAAATGTTTTCGGATGGTTATTAAAAGCGTTTGAATGTGCGATTTGTCACAGCAAGTTTGCCAAAAAAGCCGGATTGTTAGAAACCTAAACACCGCTCTTTCTCTGGTTCATTTCAGATCGATATTTTTTTATTCAGGTCCACGCCGCAAAGTTAAATGATTTTGGGCATTTGCCTTTGCAATTTGGGGGATATTCCGTAAATTAATTCCTTTGAATGGCCGACGAGAGGGATTTCACAATTTTTTTAGCTGAAGGCTAAACAGCAATTTGTCTATGGAGAGGAAAGTATGACACAGGTATCCTTTCGCCTGCTTTTGGTCATTGGGTTGTTGATTTTTTCACAAGGAGCGTGGTCCCAGACCAGCGGTGCTGGCAGTGCGGCCTCCAATTCAAACACCAATAACCGGCGGGCGCCCGCTGCCATCGATATCGCGGCTTTGGCGCCTCAAATTACCGTAAGCCCCACATCCCTGACCCTCTCGGTTTTGCCCGACGGTTCGGCCACCACCTCCTTTATTATCGGCAATACCGGGGATGAGGTGCTGAATTGGCAGATCCTGGAGTCGCTGGTCGGCACCGCACCCGGGAACAGCTGGATCGGGGTCGGAGATGTAGAGGCACCGATACGGACCATTCGTTATCCGGAGACCAATCTCCCCAAGGGAGAAGCGGATTATCGGGTGGGATTACCGGCCACCGAAGGGTTGGGCGGACCCGACGCTTTCGGATACAGTTTTGTGGACAGCCGGGAACCCGGCGGGCCGCAGTTCAGCTGGATTGATATCAGCACTGCCGGCACCGCATTGACCCTGGGCGATGACGACGCGGTTCAGGTAACCCTTCCCTTTAGCTTTCCTTTTTACGGGGTGGATAAAAACACGGTGCGGATCAGCTCCAACGGCTATCTCACTTTCGGCATCCTGGGAACCTCTTTCGTTAATACCGAATTGCCTTTTCCGGCCCAGCCCAACGACCTGATCGCCGCTTTCTGGAACGATCTGGATCCCTCCTCGGGATCCGGGCGGGTCTACTACCTCGCCGATGCCGCCAACAACCGTTTTATTGTCCAGTATCAGGCGGTTCGCCAGCTCAACAGTTCCCAGCCCAATACCTTCCAGATTATCCTGAATGCGGACGGAACCATCCTCTTTCAATACCTCTCCCTGCTCGGGAACGTTCAGACCGGCACCGTTGGTCTGGAAAACAGCACCGGGACCATCGGACTGCAGGCGGTCTTCAACAGCGCCTTTCTGGAAGATTCCCTGGCGGTGCGTTTCCGGCCCGGGGTACCCTGGCTGAGCATTGTCCCGGCGAGCGGCAGCACCAATCCCGGCCAAATGTCCCAGGTTCAGGTAACCGTGGACGCTGCCGGATTGCCACTGGCCGATTTCAACGCCATTCTGGAAATCTACAGCGGAGATCCGGTTAACAATCCGGTCCTGCTCCCCATAACCGCGGCAGTGGGACCCGCCGATATCGCCGTTTCCCCGCTTTCGCTGGATTTCGGCGAGGTGGTTACCGGCGAGACTGCCAGCGAAGTCGTGACCATTCAGAACGACGGCCTGCGCTCCCTGGCCCTTACCGGGGTAACTTTTTCCGGGACCGGGGCGGGCGCCTACGGCATTTCCCGGCAGATTCCCACGGAACTGGCCCCCGGGGACAGCATTCAGGTGCCGGTTTATTTTACCCCGGATTCGCGCGGGCTTTACGAGGCCAGTTTGGCGATTGCCAGTGAAGACATTGATGAACCGGTGGTGGATGTTACCCTCACCGGGGTAGGAGTGGCTCCGGTAATCCAGGTTTCCCCGACCTCCCTGAGTTACGGTGATATTCTGGTCGGAGAGGTTGCTGCCCAAACGGTAACGGTCAGCAATCCCGGAGACGGGGTGCTGGAGGTTGCCGCTCCCTTTCTCGGCGGAACCGACCCTGCTCAATTTAGCGTGGCGCCTCAAACACCCCTCAGCATCAACCCCGGGGAAAGTGCCGTTTATACCCTCAGCTTTTCTCCGACCAGCACCGGTGGTAAATCTGCCGATCTGACCCTGAACAGCAACGATCCGGTTACCCCTCAGGTCGTGGTTAGTCTGGCCGGAACCGGGGTGTCCCCCCAAATCGGGGTTTCTCCCCTGGCCCTGAATTTCGGGACGGTGCTGATTTCCGCCAGCGCTACGGCCGACCTCACCGTCACCAATAACGGGTCGGCGGACCTCACCATCAGCGGGCTTCCGATCGACGAGGCGGATTATTCGGTCCAGGCCGGTGGCGCTCCCTTTATCCTTGCACCCGGACAATCCCGGACGGTAACGGTGGCTTTTGCCCCCAGCCGCCTCGGCGCTATTCCGGGGATTCTGACCGTCAACAGCGACGATCCCGGCCAGCCTGCAGTGGCCGTTTCCCTGAGCGGGACCGGTCGCGGGATACCCGATATTGTGGTTGCCCCGACCGCTCTGGAATTCGGCGGCATTTTCGTGGACAGCAGCGCCACCCTCAGCGTAAACATCAACAACGCCGGCAATGACGTTCTTTCCGTTTCCGATTTGCGACTTTCCGGCGCCAATGCGGATCAGTTTTCGGTTATCGGCGACCTGGCTTTTTCCCTCAATCCCGGTGAAAGCCGCTCCGTTTCCCTTGGCTTTCTGCCCCGCACCACCGGGCAGCTTCTGGCCACCCTCACTGTGGCAAGTGATGATCCGGACAGCCCGGAAGTTCCCGTCGCGCTTAGCGGAACGGGAGTCGGTCAGCCGGATATTGCCGCCACTCCCGGCAGTCTCGATTTCGGTCCGGTTCAGGTTGCCGAAACGGCCGTTCTGGATCTGGTGCTTTCCAATGCCGGCCTTGCCGACCTGACCATCAGCGCCCTCAATCTGGAGGGCCCGGCAGCGGGCGATTACCAGTTTGACCCGCTGACCCTGCCCCTGGTTTTAGCCCCCGGCGCCAGCCAAACGCTGCAGACCCGCTTTACCCCGGTGGCGGTCGGTGATCGCCTCGCTGCTCTCAGCATCCTTAGCGACGATCCGGATGAAAATCCCTTTGCCGTCAACCTCACCGGAACGGGAACCCCCATTCCCATGCCCGAGATAGACGGAAATCCCGCCGGGTTGGATTTCGGTCCGGTTCAGGTGACCTTCGCCGTGCAGGACACCGTGGTGATCACCAATATCGGAGATGCGGTCCTGCAACTGACCTCGCTGACCCTGGAAGGCACCACCACCGGAGAATTTACCCCTCGCAGCGGCTTCACCCCGTACAATCTGATGCCCGGACAAAGCCGGGAACTGGTGGTCAGTTTTAGTCCCCGCACGGTTGGGGTTAAAACCGCTACCATCCGCATCGTCAACAACGACGCCGATGAAAATCCCTATGACGTTCCCCTGGCCGGAGAAGGGACCCTTCCCGGCGGCACGCCGGACGTGGCTGCCAACCCCTCTTTCCTGAATTACGGCGACGTGCGCATCGACAGCAGTGCCCTGCGCACCACCACCATCTCCAATGTGGGAACGGCTGATCTGGTCGTCGTGGCCAGCAACATTCTGGGCGCCAGCCGTTCCAGCTTCACCATTACCGCGGGTGGGGGCGGTTATACCCTCAGCCCCGGCCAAACCCGGGATGTGACCATCGCCCTTAATCCCGCCGAGGTGGGACGCCTGAACGCCTCCCTGGCCCTCAATACCAACGACCCGGATGAGCTGACTTTTCTGGTTCCCCTCAACGGCACCATCACCCCCATTCCGGTTCCCGATATTGCCGCCACCCCGGCCAGCGTGGACTTTGGAACCATCCTGCTGGACAGCAGCGCCGTTCGCACCGTTACCCTCAGCAATGTGGGGACCGCGGATCTGAACATCACCGCGGTTAACCTTTCCGGGGCGGCGGCCTTTTCCCTGGAGAGCGGGGGAGATCCCGTTACCCTGGCCCCGGGCGCCAGCACCGATCTGACGGTGCGTTTCCTGCCTTTGGCGGAAGGCCCGGTCAGCGGCTCTCTGGAAGTTCTCAGTGATGATCCGGACGAAGCTTCCCTGCTGGTGCCCCTCGCCGGAACCGGCATGGCCCGACCCGAAGCCGATATCCAGGTTTCCGCTACCGCCCTGGCTTTTGGCGATGTGCTGATCGGCGAAAGCGCCCCGGCCCTGCTTTTCGTTTCCAACGTGGGGCAGATGACCCTCACCGTATCCGCCACCGTAATTGAAGGTAGCCACGCCGCGGAATTCGGCATTACCGGTGGTGGCGCTCCCTTTGCCCTGGCGGCCGGAGAAAGCCGCGAGGTGGCCCTCTCCTTTACCCCTGTTGCTGCGGGGGCCCGGGAAGCAGTTCTGCGCATCGACAGCGATGATCCGGATGAAAATCCCCTGATGGTCTCCCTCTCCGGTAGCGGCGTTATTCCGCCCAACACTGCGCCTGAAATTGATGCGATTGCCGATCAGGTGCTCGCCGAGGGCGCCAGCCTGGTGCTGCCCGTCCTGGCCCGGGATGCCGATGGCGACGCCATTGTGCTGGCCGCGGAAAACCTGCCCACCTTCGGCAGCTTCACGGACAATGGGGACGGCAGCGGCAGCTTCAGTTTTGCCCCCGGATTCAGCGATTCGGGTGTGTATCCAGCCATTCGGGTAATCGCCACGGACAATGCCTTTGTGCCGGCCAGTGATACCGTGGAATTTCAGCTCACCGTTACCGAACTGAACCGCGCCCCGGTGCTGGCCGCCATTGCCGATCAGCAGGTTAATGAAGGCGAAACCCTGGTTATTCCCATCTCCGCCAGCGATCCGGACGGCAATCAACTGCGGTTCTCCGCACCCGCTTTGCCGGATTTTGTGCAGTTGAATGATCTGGGAAATGGGCATGGTGAGCTTCACATCGCCCCGCGCTATCAGGATAGCGGTGCCTATCCGTCCCTGGCGGTAATGGTCAGCGACAACGGCAATCCGGTTCTTTCCGATACTGCCCGTTTCGATCTGACGGTAATTGACGTGCCGGATGTGGTTAATCCCGAATGTGCCGTTACCGATATGGATCCCGGTCCGCCCTTCGTGATTCACGTGGCGGTTCGCGACACCACCAGCGGGCTTTCTCATATCGAAATTATTACGGCTACCAACGTTCAGGTTGATATCCCCAGTTTCGACCAGGGATATACCGATTCCCTGAGCATCACCGGTACCAAAATTGACCAGTCCCGCACCAGCGTGCTCACCATTCGCGTCTTCGATATGGATGGCAATAGCAGCACCTGCGACCCGGTTTTCACCAAGCTGGCGGCGGGTATTCCGGAAAGTTTCAATCTGGGACAAAACTATCCCAACCCCTTCAACCCCACCACTACGATCGAATTCGGGGTTGCCCAAGGACCGCTGCCGGTTAGCCTGCGCCTCTACGACATCACCGGCAAGCAGGTTCGGGTGCTGGTAGACGAGGTCATGGAAGCCGGGAGCTATCAGGTGGAATGGGATGGCCGCAACGATTTGGGCGAGAAAGTGGCCAGCGGCGTTTACATCTACCAGATGAAGGTTCAGGGGTTTGTGCAAACCCGCAAGCTGATGATGCTGAAATAAAGTGATTCTCTAAAATTTTCAGACAGGCAGTCCCTGCTCTTCGCGATTGAGGAGCAGGGATTTTTTTTGGAAGGGGTAAGGTGAAAATCCGGCCGCCTTTTTCAACAGCCAGCCGTAGAATCCGGGCCGGAAGAGAAAAAAATCCAGATACTCTTCTGCCTCGCTGTCCAAAAGCTGTTTGTAAGGATGGTTTCCCAGAAGATGCAAGCGCTGAAATCCCGCTTCGCCCAGGTCGCGGATGGAGGCGTAAAGCAGGAATGAGCCCGGGGAGGCGGAACTGTATTTTTCCCGAAAGGCCATCTGAACCCCATAGGCCTCCCGGTCCCGGCAAATCCACCAAATTGTAGCGATGGGCAGGTCGTCCAGGTAAAGAACCCGGACCTCCGTCCGTTCCTCTTGCCAGGCCCTGGCCAGAAGGATCTGGTAAAAATCCCGGCTGGGTTGATGGGTGGTTAGAGAGCGGGAGAGTTGGTTTTTGCGACTATCCCCGTAGATATCCAGCAACATATTCCAGGCATTTTGGAAGGTCTCGTTCGCCGGGCGAAAAGAAGGGGACCCCCACCGACTCAAACGTTTTTCGGTTTTGCTCAGCCAACGCCGGCGTTGCGGGGTAAAGGTGAGTTGGTCTGGGGAAAGCGGTTTGATCAGACTGCGACGTCTCAGGCCCAGAAATGAACCGGAGAGGTCCGGCAGAAGGGTCGCCGCCGGATTGCGCAGGGTAAGGCTCACCAGATTGGCCTTTCCCCAAAATGCCGGATGGTTTTGCATGGCCGTTAAGAACGGTGCCTGGAAGTTCGGGAGAATAGCCATGCTACCAAAAGCAACGCCCTGCTCCGGGAACTCCCAGCGGGTCGCCGGCAAGCCTGCAAAGGAACGATCGACCAACACCTGCGGCACCACCCCAACCAGTTGGGTTTTGTTATAACCGGCCCAAATGCGAAAATCCCGATAATCGGTGCGGGTCCGGACGGCGCTTTCCTGCCAGATTTGTTCGTCGCACAGGTGCAGGAGGTGATCCTCGCAAAACCGCGACCATTCGGCGTGGATGGGATGGCCTTCCGGCGGAGCCTGGAATAACCGGAGCCGAAAATCCGGATTCGTTTCTGAGGAAAGGGCGCTCATGGTTATTGCGGAACTCCCAGTAATCTCTTTAACAAGGCCAGGGCCGGATCCCGGAGCGCTTCCTGATTGACCGCCTGATAATGGCCGTACAGGCTGGGGGTGGTGTTCACTTCGTTGATGTAGACTCTGTCTTCGCCTGGGGCGGCTCCGGGTGAGGCGACGATAAGATCCACCCCGGCAAATTTAACCCCGATTATCGCCGCTGCCCGGGCGGCCAGGGTTGCCAATTCGGGATGTACTTCCTCGCTGACCTCCACCACGCTCCCGCCCTGATGTCCGTTGGCCATTGCTTTTACCGGGACTAATCGCCCCTCAGGGGGAATGCTTCTCAGGGAAAGTCCCTGCCGGTGGAGGGCCAGGTGGAGGTCATTGTCTACGGGAATGGGCCAGAGCTTCGGAAATTGTTTTGTCTCTTTGCGCTGCCGGTTCTCGCGGCGGATCAGCGCTGCGATGGTGCTTTTTCCGTCTCCGCAAACCGAGGCGGGAACCCGCTCCACCGCGCTCAGAAGCTGACCTTCCAGCATCAGGACACGCAGGTGGCGCCCCGCCACATAATCCTCCAGGATAACCTGCCCGGCATGGAGACGGGCCAGATAAAAAGCGCGAGCCAGCCCGGCCAGGGACGTTAGGCCAACGGTGATGCCGGCCCCGCCGCTGGTGCCGTTGCGAGGTTTTATCACCTGCGGGCGCTTTCGTTGCTTAAAGTAATCCCGGGCCTTGTCCAGGGCATCTCCCGGAAAAACGGCCTGGTGGGGAACCGGCAGTCCCGCTGCGCACAGCATTTGGGAGGTTTGCCATTTATCCCCGGCAATTTTCAGGGCAATCGCGGAATCCAGTTCGGTGGCATTGGCCCGGATAAAAGTCCGCTGCTCTCCCAGAACAAATTCCAGCAGCCCCAGACCATGTTCGATAACCGAAGCCCCCAGGTTTTGGGCCGCTTTCTTGAGGACCCCGTTTTCCCGCTCCAGATCTTCGGCAAAAGAATTCCCCTCCCTGCTGAGAAAGCGGCGGGCCTTCCCCAGAAAATGTTGAAGCTGAATTTGCCGCCAGATAAGGGACATGATTTTGCCGTGGTGATTTTGTTGTGAACGCGTAACCTCAAAGGTTAATATAACCGGATTATGTGTTGGTTAACATGAGATATTTGGCGTATATGTCTTATATTTCGCTGAATTTAGATGAGGCATTGGGTTTCATGGGTACGTCGGGAAAGCAGCAGTGAGGGAAATCGTGGGGAGAGTGGGGGAAAGGGAGAGCCGGCAGGCTCCGGTTGTGGTGCTGGGAAGCGCCTCCGCCACCTTGCTGGGGGTGGTCCGGGGTTTCGGGCGCCGGGGAATCCCGGTGTTGGTTATCTCGGGTAGCCCATCCTCGGCCGGGGCCCTGCGCAGCCGTTATATCAAACGCTGCTATTTTATCCGAACCTGGTCGTCGCAAGAACTTGCTGCCGTTCTGGAGGAGATCGGACCAGAGGCGGGGGAGAACCCG
>JAGRBF010000615.1 GCA_020434205.1 Calditrichota bacterium
CCTGGGTTTGCCCGGGGAAAGCGATAGCCAAATGATCGAAAGCGCCGCGGCGCTCTCCCGCTATCCGATCAATTCTCTCAAACTGCATCACCTGCACGTGGTGGAGAAAACCGCCATGGCCGTCGCTTATCAACGCGACCCCTTTCCCCTGCTGGGCTATCGCCGCTATATCGAACTGGTCATGGAATTTTTGTGCCGTTTGCGCCCCGATATCGCCATCCAGCGACTGGTGGGGGAAACCCATCCCCGCCATTTGATCGGTCCCAACTGGGGGGTACGGGCCTCCAATGTGCAACAGCAGATCGAAACCGAAATGCGCCGTCGCCGCCTCTGGCAGGGTATGTTGTGGGAAGACCTGTAAATTTTTTGATTTGCCAATTTGCGCGATTCGCTAAAATGCCCCGGGGCTTTGGTGCTATACTGCCCGTGAAGGAGAAACTCTGTTGAAAACCGCCGTTATTTTTAAGTTGATCGTGATAAGCGCCCTGTTGTTGTCAACGGGGGGAGCGCTGGGGCAAACCGTTTTGTTCCCGGGTGTTTCCGGTCAGGCCCTGCTGGACAGCCTGGTGCTGCACTACAAAACCCAGCACACCCTGGGATACAACGGGGCCCGCGATGCCATGTACGGATTGATCGACAATCGCAACGACAGCGTTACCTGCGTTTATTCCGGATATCAGGTTTACGTGCCCTACAACGCTCCCAACCCGCGGGATTACACCAACGCCGCCAATCCGATCATCAACGCGGAACATACCTGGCCCCAGAGCAAAGGGGCGGATTCGGGAAATCCCCGCAGCGATCTTCACCATCTTTTCCCCACCAACGAGCGTCCCAACTCCGCCCGGGGGAGTCTGGCCTTTAACGAGGTGGCCGATCCGCAAACCAACACCTGGTACCGGCGCACCGAGGTGCGCAATTCCATTCCCGCCACTCACATCGACGAATACAGCGAATCCCTGACCGGGGTCACCTTCGAACCGCGGGAAGATCACAAGGGCAACGTCGCCCGGGCCATGTTCTATTTTTATACCATGTATAAAGCGGAAGCCGATGCGGCCGATCCTGCTTTCTTTAATCAGCAGAAAGAGGTGCTGCGCCAGTGGAACGGCATGGACCCGGTGGATGGGGCGGAAATCGGCCGGACCCAGATGATAGCCGCTTACCAGGACAATTGTCCCAATCCCTTTGTGCTGGATACCACCCTGATCGGGCGGGCTTACTTCGGGGTGGTCAGCGGCGTGCCGGAAAACGGTTCGGTTCAGATTCCCCGGCAACTGCAGGTGGATGGCAATTATCCCAATCCCTTTAACCCGTCCACGGAAATCCGCTACCGGATAGCCACTCCTGCGATGGTGGAACTGACGGTTTTTGACGGCCTGGGACGGTTGGTTGAGCAGCGAACCCTGGGGGTTCTGTCCGCCGGGGATCACCGCCTTACCTGGCAGGCCGGACAATTGTCCTCCGGGGTTTATTATTATCGTCTGACGGCCGGGACCGGCACGGCACTGGGTAAAATGCTGCTGCTCCGCTGAGGCGGCTGCACCGAAAAGACGTTGTATTTACCGTTTGGATAGGTTAATTTTTTTGGAACAGCTCCAAAACGGAAAAGGGTTAGAATGGCGTTTAAAGATTTGTTAAATTTGGATTTGGTCGACTTGAACGTCGTCGGTGACGACAAGTATCAGGTGATCGAAAATCTGCTGCAACTGGCGGTTGACGCCGGGGCCGTGAGCCATAAGGAGCAGGCTCTGGAAGACCTGTTTGAGCGGGAGCAGTACCTTTCCACCGGTTTTGAAAACGGATTGGCGGTCCCCCATGCCAAAACCGAGGCGGTCTCGGACATTATACTGGTGTTCGGGCTGTGTCGGGATGGGGTAGAATTCGATTCGCTGGACGGGCGTCCCGCCAACTGTATTTTTCTGCTGCTTTCCCCGATGGAAACCAGTGGCCCGCATATCCAAACCCTGGCCTTGCTGGCGCGAAACTTTCAGAACGAGGACATGTCGGATCGCCTCAAAAAAGTGAAAGACGTCGCGGAGCTGATCGAAATATTCAACGATTTTAAGTAAGTTGGGAACTGCCGTGGTGTTACCGGAAATTTTTACCAGCCATATCGAAACGGTCGAGCAGGGATTGCACGAAATAGTAACCCCGGAAATGCCCGCCCTCCTTCGTGACCCTATTTTATATTTTTTGCAGATGCCGGGCAAAAAAATCCGGCCTTTGCTCTGTATGGCCGCTGCCGAAGCGGTGCGCGGGGAGAGCAAAGCTGCTTTGCCCGCGGCCCTAGCAGTGGAGCTTTTTCACGATTTTACCCTGATCCACGACGATATTATGGATCAGGATGAGCTGCGCCGCGGGCTGAAGGCCCTGCACGTTCGCTACGACGACGGCACCGCCATTCTGGTGGGCGATCTGATGATCGGACTGGCTTATCAGCAATTGATGCAAATTCCCCAACCCGCCCTGGACAGTATCGCCCGGGTTTTCAGCGAGGCCCTGGTGCGGGTTTGCGAGGGGCAGGCCCTGGACAAAGAATTCGAGAACCGCTCCGATGTTACCCTGGATGAATACCTGGAGATGATCGGCAAAAAAACCGGCTGGCTCATCAAGGTGGCCTGCGAGTTGGGTGCCCTTTGCGGCGGAGGTTCGGAGCGGGAGGTGCAGGAGTTGGCGCGATTCGGTTACAGCCTGGGACTGGCTTTCCAGATCCAGGATGATCTGCTGGACGTGATCGCCGACCAGGAAAAGCTCGGCAAAAAAGTCGGCAGCGATTTCCTGATGGATAAAAAAACCTATGTGACCCTCAAGTATATGGAGATGATGCGGGAGCAGCCCGAGTTGATGGGGCGCTATCCCGCCGCGCCGTCCGGTTTCGATTCCTTCCAGAAGTTTCAGGAAGCCCTCCGGGAGCTGGGTATTGTCGACTCCGTGCAGGAAACGGTCGACTATTACACCGAACAAACCCTGGACGCTTTGTCCCGGGTAATGCCCCTCACCGAAGAAAATCCCCTTTACGCATTGGCTCGTTACCTGCAAAAACGCCAATCGTAGGGGCGGGTTTGAAACCCGCCCCTACGATTGGCGTGCCATCTCGGCCATCAATTGTCGCAAATGAGGTCGGAATTGCGGCGGAATATTTTGCCAAAGGCGCCATAAGGCTTCTTTCTCGGCCCCGTAAACATCCCCTCCCTCACGAACCATCGGCGTTTCTGCTTCCGGATCCGCTTCCCCGACCATTATCCATTCTACCGAAGTATTGCCCAGCCCGGCCAGCTTCAGCAGGACGGTTGCCGGGGGAATTTGCCCCTTCAGATAGCGGGAAACGGCCGGTTGGGAAACGTGGAGGCAGGCCGCGGCCTTTTCCTGATTGAGCCCGGCTGCTCGCAGGATCCCGGCGATACGGGCGGAAATCCCGGTTGCTTCGTCCATGAAAAATCCTTTTTATGAGGTTATTTAAAACCGTATATTCAAAAATGAATATACGGATTGTTGTCCCATGAGGCAAGCCGGAAGCAGCGCCAAAATTCCCGAACACTGGCTGTACTGGACTCTGGCCGCCGCACCGGAGTTGCTCGGCCCCTTGCGCACTTATTGCGGGAAAGCGGTTCGCATTGTGGAAAGCGGAACCCTTAACCTCAGCAACGGCCCGGATTATCAGAACGCCCTGGCTGAGATCGATGGTGTTCTGCAGCGCGGGGACATCGAAATACACGTACATCCCCGGGAGTGGATGGAGCACGGGCATCAGCACGATTCCCGCTACGAGCGGGTCATGCTCCATCTGGTGTGGGAAAATTCCC
>JAGRBF010000616.1 GCA_020434205.1 Calditrichota bacterium
GTTTTGGCGATCGCGGCGCGGATCTCGGGGAAGTTGGCCTGGTTGCAGGCCACCGGGAGCACCTTACGCCCCAGTTTTTCGATTTGGGCGACGGTTTGTTCGAGGTTATCCAGGCGGGTGCTCACCGCCACCACATCGGCGCCTGCCTCGGCCAGGCCCAGCGCCATCCCCTGCCCCAAACCGCGGCTGGCGCCGGTTACCAGGGCCACTTTTCCGTCCAGACGAAAGGCTTCAAGAATATTATGGGTTGCCATATCGTATCCTGTTGTTTGATTTTTTTGAAAGTTTGATGTATCGATTTCTCTTCGCATAACTAACCGACCCTTTATTTCAGGGTCAGGGATATTGCGGTCAGGTCCTTTTCCGCGGAGCTGCCCCCCACCATAACCCGGTAAACCCCGGGGTGAACGCGCATCCGGCCCGCGGCGGCATCCCACCATTCCAGGTTATCCGCGTCCAGCACAAAACGCACCTGGCGGGTTTCCCCGGCCGGAATTTTCACCCGGTCGAAGGCGCGCAGGGCCCGAACCGGACCATCCGCATCGCCTGTTTTACTGAGGTATACCTGCACCACCTCTTCCCCATCCCGCATTCCGGAATTGGTGACCGGGACAGTCAGAGTAACACTTTCCCCAACCCGGGCCTCCTTTTTGTCCAGAACCGGTTTGCCGTAGCCGAAGGTGGTGTAGCTGAGCCCAAAACCAAAGGGATAAAGGGGACTCTCCTTCAGATAACGGTAGGTGCGGCCGGCCATGTCATAGCTCTGAAAATCCGGAAGTTGATCAACGTTTTTGTAGAAGGTCACCGGGAGGCGCCCGGCGGGATTAACCTTCCCGTATAACACTTCGGCAATCGCCAGGCCACCGGCTTCACCCGGATACCAGGCCTGCAGGATGGCCTCGCAGTTCCCGCTTTCCGGCACCAGGCCCATGGCCGAGCCCGAAAAATTGACCAGCACCACCTTCTTGCCGGCCTGCTTCAGCGCGGCGATAACCGAGCGCTGCGGCCCGGGCAGTTCGATACTGGTGCGGTCGCCCCCCTGGAAGCCCGGTGCGTAAACGGTAGCGTCTTCCCGCTCCAGCTCCGCCGAGATGCCACCGGCATAAATCACCACCTCCGCATCCCCCAGCGCGGCCAGCATTTTGGCGAAATCCGGCTCCATCAAGCGCTGCAGGGAAACCTTGAACTCACCGCGCTCCTCACCGCGCCGGGCTTCGATGCGGATATCGTAGGAGCGTCCCGCGGAAACCGCCATCCGCACCACTTTCAAATAGGTGGGGATCAGCTCCGGCTGCACCACCTGGCCGTCGATGCGCACCTCGATCTGGCAGGGCGAGGCGATCACCAATTCCACCGCGCCGGATTTGCCCGGGGTAAAGGTGGTTTGGAAAAGGGCGGAAACGTTGTTCATTTCCAGAGATTCGTCCCATTTGCGGTAGCGAGGCAGGTTCACCGGATCCGCCGTCTGGCGCTTCAGGGTCGCCTTGCCCTTTAAGTCCCGGTTATTCCAGAGGGTCAGCAGCCCGCCCGGCTTATCCTCAAAGCGGCATTCCGTTAGAAGATTGGCGTATTTGCCGATGTAGTCCCGCTCAATTTCACAGACGGTCCCCCCGGAGCCCAGATAGGGTTGGAGGGCTTCCAGCAGGGTAACGGTATGCGGGGGAAAGCCGTGATAATTGCCCCATTGCATCACCGAATCCCCGGCGGCCGGGCCCATCAGGGCAATGCGGGTATTTTGCGGGAGGGGCAGCAAGTTGTTGTTGCGCAGCAGAACAATGGATTTGCGGGCCATCTCGAGGGCCAATTGGCGATGGCGGCGACTGTTGATCAGAGAATCCGGCAGAGCGTCCCAGGGAGAATAGCCGTCCATTTCGCCCAGCTCGAAACGGGCCCGCAGCAGGCGCATCAGGGGGATGTCCAGGGCGGCTTCGGGGATCAGCCCCTGCGCCACCGCCCGGGGAATCGCCTC
>JAGRBF010000617.1 GCA_020434205.1 Calditrichota bacterium
CATTGGACCAAAAGACCATTGGACCCAAAGACCATTGGACCCAAAGACCATTGGACCCAAAGACCATTGGACCCAAAGACCATTGGACCAAAAGACCATTGGACCAAAAGACCATTGGACCAAAGGACCATTGGACCAAAAGACCATTGGACCAAAGGACCATTGGACCATTTGGTCATTGTTCTCCAAAAATCCTCGAGTCCTTCCGTCCTGAACTCCTACAGTCCTGTGGTCCTACAGTCCCGTGGTCCTACAGTCCTGAGGTCCTTCGGTCCAAATTCCTCTAATCAATGTCCAACTCAATAATTTCGGGGTGGAAATACCCCTCGCGGATGGTGATTTTGCCAACGGAAACCGGCAGGGTAAAACGCCGGCGTCCGGCGCTGCCCGGGTTGATAAACCAGACCCCCTGGTGTTCTTCGATGTCGGGCTTGTGGGTGTGCCCGTAAATGACCGCCTTCATGCCGGCGGTGCGGGGATTGAGGGAAAGTTCCTGGCGATCGTGCAGCATGTAAATCAGGTGACCGCCCAACTCGACGGTTTCGGTTTCGGGCAGAAAGTGCCAGTCCGGACCGCGGTCGACGTTGCCGCGAATGGCGGTAACCGGAGCAATGGTGCGCAGGCTGTCCAGGATGTAAGGATTGCCCACGTCTCCGGCGTGCAGGATGTAATCCGAGCCCTTCAGGGCCTCCACCGCCTCCGGACGCAGCAAGCCGTGGGTGTCCGAAATCAGCCCGATAACCAGATTAAGTGAAGCGTCGTTTTGCATGCTCAATGGTAAATCATTCCGGTTTTAAACGCAATAGCAAAGGGGCGGATTTAAATGATGCTCACTTTCATCAAGGCCCCGCCCTCCTGGTAATATTCGATGATCCGCACCGTTTCCCCGTAATAACGCGCCGCTCCTTTGATCATCCCCCGCGCCAGGGATTCCAGGTGCCGCGACGATACGTAGGTGAGGGTAAGCTCCGAGGGACCGCTGGGCTCGAAATGAAGGGCGGGTGGAGAAGCGCCGGGACTCTGGCGTCGTACTACCTTGTGAATGGTGTCCTCAATATTGAGCAACAGCTCCCGGGTTTTCCATTCCGGTTTGATGTGGGCCTTGTATAAAACCGCCATCCGGGGAAAAAGGAATTCGCCGAAGCTTTCCAGAATGTCCCGGGCCGGGATCCCGGTGATGTCCCGGGCCGCCATAATCAGCCGGGCCATTTCCTTATAGGGATAGGCTTTTATCGCGATATAGGCTTTCCGCTCCAGACCGGCCTTGTCCAGCACCGCTTCCAGGGTTTCTTCCCCAAACTTTTCGCTGATAAACTTGTGAACTTCCAGGTGAATGATGCCGTGCATGAGGGTCTTCCGTTGCTTCCGCCTGTGGGGCTGGGTTCGTTTCCTTTATCATCGTTTGCCGCAGGTGCGACTTGAGGCGGGGAGGATCTTTTCCCGGCAATAATTGCCGGGCAGGATCTGTTGCAAGATCATTCAATTGTTGCTATTTTCCGAAGAGATGCAAAGCTTTCTTCAGGAAAACTGACCCCAAGCCCAGGAGATTAACATGAAAAACGCTCTTTTTGTTGCCGCCACCCGCCAGAATGACGGTAAAACCATGGTGTCCCTGGGACTGTATAACGCCATTCTGAAACGCTTCAAGAAGGTGGCCTATATGAAGCCGGTGGGGCAGCAGTACCGCATTGTCAACGGCGACAAAATCGACAAGGATGTGGTGCTGATGGTCAATATCTACGGGATCGAGGACCGGATGACGGACATGAGCCCCATCGCCATCCCGCGGGGATTTACCACGGATTATATTGAAAACGGCAACCGCGAGGAATTGGTGAGCCGGGTTAAAACCGGCTTTAACAATCTGGCCGCAAAAAATGACTTTGTGCTGATCGAGGGGACCGGCCATGCCGGGGTGGGATCGGTTTTCGACATGTCCAATGCCGACGTGGCCCGCATGCTGGGCACCAAGGTGATCATGGTTTCCCGGGGCGGGGTGGGCAAGCCGATCGACGAGCTGATCATGAACAAAGCGCTCTTCGATAAAAAAGGGGTCGAGGTGATGGGGGTGATAGTCAATAAGGTGGACGCCAACAAATACGAGCGCATCGCCGAGACGGTCACCAAAGGCCTGGCCCGCCACGGCCTGCGGGTTTTCGGGGTTATTCCGCTGATCCACATGCTCAGCAAACCCTCCATTCTGGAGCTGGTCGAGGACCTGGGCGGCGAACTGCTGGCCAGCGACCGCCGTCATCTGATGAACACCATCGGCAAATTTGTAATCGGAGACCTGCTCCCCAGCGATGCCCTCAACGTCCTCAATCGCAAGGCCCTGCTGATCGTCCCCGGCAACCGCGAAGGGCTGATTATGACCGCCCTGAGCGGCAGCGTTCTGGATACCGACAACGACTACAGCGTGGCGGGCATGGTGTTTACCGAGGGAATCCGCCCCCATCCGCGGGTCATGGAACTGGTGGAGCGCAGCGGGATTCCCACCATGCTGGTTAAGGAAGATTCATTCTCCGTCGCCACCCGCATCAACAATGCCATTACCAAATTGCGCAGCGAAGAAACCGAGAAAGTCAGCACCGCCAAGGAGCTGGTGGAGGAATACGTGAACGTGGACGAGGTGATCGCCAGCCTTTAACCGGAAATGCCATAATGAACAACCTTTCCCTGAGCGGGATTATCCCGCCCCTGCCCACGCCCTTCGACGACAATCAGGACTTTGCCCCGGCCCGGCTGCAGGAGAATATCCGCCGCTTAAGCGACTTTAAGCTGGCCGGATTCCTGGTGCTGGGCTCCAACGGGGAGCTGGCCCATCTGGCCGACCGCGAAATCCCCGCCGTTTATGAGGCCGCCCGGGAGGCCATTTCCGGCCCCCGATTGATGCTGGCCGGGGTGGGGGCTCAATCCACCCGCCGCACCATTGCCAATGCCCGCGCCGCCGCCGCGGCCGGTGCCGATGCCGTTCTGGTGCTGAATCCGTCTTACTACAAAGGGCAGATGTCCCGCGAGGCGCTGCGAGCCCATTACCATGCGGTGGCCGAGGCGGCAACGGTTCCGGTAATCCTCTACAACATGCCCGCCGCGACCGGTTTGGACATGGATGCCGAAACGGTGGTCGCCATTGCCGGGCATGAGAACATTATTGGCATCAAGGATTCCGGCGGCAATGTGGTGAAGCTGGGGGAAATTCGCCGCAACACCCCGCCCGACTTTCAGATTCTGGCCGGCTCGGCCGGGTTTCTGCTGCCCGCCCTGAGCGTGGGAGCGGTGGGGGGAATCCTGGCCCTGGCCAATATCGCCCCGCAGCAGTGCCTGGATCTTTTCCACCATTTTCAGGCGGGAGATCTGCCGGCCGCCCGGGACATGCAGATCCGGCTGATCCCGGTCAATACCGCGGTGACGGCCAAATGGGGGGTGCCGGGGTTAAAGGCGGCCCTGGATCTCCTGGGGCTCTACGGCGGTCCGCCCCGCGCCCCGCTTTTGCCCGCCGGCCCGGATATCCGCCGGCAACTCTCGGAACTCATGGAAATTCACCTTCAAAAAACGGGAAGAAACGAATCATGAAAGCCCGAAAATTATTGATGATCCCCGGTCCCATCGAATTCGAACCGGCGGTAATGCAAACCATGGCGGTTCCCACCCCCAGCCACGTGGCCCCCAACTTTATCGAAACCTTTGGCCGCGCTCTGGAGCTGATGCGGGAGGTCTGGTGCGCCCCCTCCGGGCAGCCTTTTGCCATCGCCGGCACCGGCACCCTGGCCATGGATATGGCGGCCGCCAACCTCACCGAAAACGGCGACCCGGTTTTGGTGGTTTCCACCGGCTATTTCGGGGAGCGCTATGCGGAAATCCTGCGCCGTTACGGGGCCGCGGTGGATGTGCTGAGCGCCCCACCGGGGGAAACGGTTTCCCTGGATCAGGTGGAGCATCAACTGAAGCAAAAAGCCTATAAACTTATGACCTTCACCCACGTGGACACCTCCACCGCGGTTCTCAACGACGCCAGGGCATTTGGGGAACTGGGTGGGAAATACGGGGTCCTGACTGTGCTTGATGGGGTCTGTTCGGTGGCGGGAGAGGAAATTCGCCAGGAGCAATGGGGGCTGGATGTGGTGCTGACCGCCTCTCAGAAAGCGGTTGGGGTTCCCCCGGGGCTGGCCCTGATGGTGGTTTCCCAAAAGGCGCTGGCCGCCTTCCGCAATCGCCAAACCCCGGTCTGCAATTATTATGCGGATTGGGGAAACTGGCTGCCGATTATGGAAGCCTACGAAAACCGCAAGCCCGCCTATTTCGGAACCCCGGCGGTTAATCTGATCATGGCTTTGCAAACCAGTCTGGATTTGATAGTTCAGGAAGGCATGGATGCGCGATTCCGCCGCCATCGCCAGACCGGGACCGCGGTGCGCGCCGCCCTGAAGGCCATGGGACTGAACGCCATTCCCAGCGGGGATGCCTGGTCCGCCAATACCCTTTCCGCCCCGTATTTCCCGGAGGGGGTGAACGGCGGGGAACTGTTGGGGCATATTTCCGCGGCCGGGGTTATCCTGGCCGGCGGTTTGCTGCCCTCCCTGAAAACCCGCTATTTCCGGATCGGCCACATGGGGGCGGTTAATCGCAGCGATGTGCTGGCCACGGTGGGAGCGGTGGAAAGCGGCCTGCGCAAGTGCGGTTTTCCGGTGGAAAGCGGGGCCGGGTTAAATGCTGCCCAGCAGGTTCTGGATACGGAATAAGGGTGAGAATTACGCTTGACATTTTGCCTCCCCTCGCTTAGTTTTGGTTGTATTTGCAACTAAGCCAGGGTAGCCATGCCGGATTTTCCGCCACAGTACGATATGCACCAGTCTCTGGGGTTTCTGATTAACCGCACCGGGCGGCGTTTAGGCCATGCCCTGCGCACCGTTTTTCAGGAGAACGGCTTTGATATCACCCCCGCCCAGTGGGGAGTGCTGTGTTTCCTGGCCAATCGGGACGGGGTTAATCAGCAGGAGCTGGCCGAAATTTCCTCGCGGGACAAAACCACTTTAGCCCGTGTTATCAAAGGGATGGAGAAGCGAGGGCTGATTGCCAGAGTGCCGGATAAGGCCGATCGCCGCCAGAACCATTTGTTCCTCACCCGGGAGGGCGCCAAGCTGCGCGATGCCCTCGTCCCCCTCGTCAAGGCCATTCAGGAACAATACGAAGAAGGCTTTGATCCCCAACACCTGACCCTTTTTAAAGAAGGTTTGAACCGGGTTTTCGAAAATCTGGCTCACCTGGAAAAATTAGATAGTTGACCATACAACTTTTTTAGCGAGAAGGTATTTCGGAGTCGATATGAATTGGAAGCAAATTGGTCTTGTTGTCGCCCTTCTGGTGGTTGCCATCGGAGGGATGATGTTCTTCA
>JAGRBF010000076.1:0-8796 GCA_020434205.1 Calditrichota bacterium
GCGTTGGGCGCACCCACGAACAGATCGTCGATCAGCCACAGGTCAAAGTCCCCGGTCGTGGCCAGGTTGCTGAAACGCAGTTGGAAACCGGCGTGGAAGAAGGTCGCTCCCGTGCCCGCGTTTTCTGCGTCGATGGAAACGGTTTCCTGAATAAAGGGAACCTGCGGGGTGCCCGGATAGGCGCGAACCCGAACCCAGTTGCCCTGGTCGTTCAGAAAATCCAGGAAGAGGCTGTCACCGGTTTCCGGATCGTTAACCGACCCGCCCGGCTGATACCAGTACACCACCACCAGGCCGTTGCCGCCTTCGCTGCTGAGGTCCAGGGGCAGAAGCTGAACTTCGTCGCTGCCGTCGGGGTCCCCGTTGAGGGTCAGCGCGTTGGGCGCCGAGGGTGGATTAACACCGCTGGCGGTCACTTCGGCGGTGGTGTTGATGTAGAAGCCCGGATTGGGATCGCCCGCGGTCGGGAAATCGTCAAAGAAGGGCAATGCCAAAGGCGAGTAGGCGGTGTTGGAAGCCGCACTCTCGTTGGCGGGGCTCTCGTTGTCCACCGCGGTCACGTAATAGCGGTTGGTGCCCGCCGCCGGGGTAAAGGCGTTGGAATCGCTGCTGCCGGTATCCGCAGAGGTGCGGGTAAAGGTGGTCAGCAGGGTGCCGTTTTCATACAGATTGATCCCGGCAAAGTCGTCCATCGGGGTGCCGTCCACGTTGCTGGCCGGGTTGCTCCAGTTGGCCACCAGATCGCCGTTACCCGGATCGGTGATCACCAGGCCCATCGGCGCCGAGGGGGTCACTGCACCGCCCGCCGTCCAGGTGGCGCGTGCCTCGATACTGAGGCTGTCGTTAACGTCTTTGGCGAACAGGGTGTAGGAATAGGTCTGTCCGTCGATCAGGCCGTTGTCGGTGTAAGTCTGAACACCGCCGGCAACGCTGGCAACGGCGGATCCGTCGCGCAGAATTTCGATGGTAAAATCGGAGGCCGGAAGGGGATCTCCGTTTACGTAGGAGTTGGGATCCGTCCAGTTCAGCTCAATGCTGGTGGGGGTGGTGTAATCGCTGTAAGCGGAAACACCGGTGGGCCCATTGGGGTCCGTCAGATCTGCCAGTACGTAAGGAGAGGTATACGCCAGAGCATTACCGGTGCGGTTGTCCGTCCATACCGGGTAGACGTTGCTGCCCTGAGCGGAAATCGACAGGTAATCCCCGAAGTAGCCGCCGGCCAATCCCGGAATGGGGGAGGGGGTGAAGGCCACGTCGCTGATTTTGGTATCTTCCCAGGAATCACCGCCGTCCAGGGAGTTGGATACGAAAACCTCTACCTGTCCGGCGGGAACGTCGCGGTTGCTGTACATAATCACGCTCAGTGCCCCGGTGGTCGGGTCACAGGTAATCCAGGGAATAAAGCTTTCCTTGCCGGTGCCGGTAGGATCCTGGTTTACGCGAATTGGGGTATCCCAGGTGCTGCCGCCATCGGTGGAGCGCAGCATATATACGGAAATATCGCTGCCGGTGTTAACGCCGGGAACGCCGATATTGGGCCATACTACGTAGAGATTGCCGTCACGGGGGCCGCCGGAAATGTCGACAGCGGCAACCGGGAAGGAAGCAACCCGCATATTGGCGTCTGTTCCGCTGGAGCGGATCCCGCGAATGTTGTTGGCGATCAGGGTCGCGGTTCCCCAGGTAACACCGCCGTCGGTAGAAACGGTCATCCCGATAGCCGGTTCGTCGGTTACGCCACCGGAGGTGTACACGGTGTAGAAGGCATAAACGGTACCGTCGGAAGCGGTCTTAACATTCACACCCTGATGAAATCCGGGCAGACCGTTGGAAATCGGAACCCGGGCAGACCAGGTCAGGCCGTTGTCGGTGGAGACGGAAACCACCACGCGGGAATCGTTGGGGCCGCCGAAATCGGTCCAGGCCGCGTACAGATTGCCCTCAAAGGGGCTGGTGGGGCTGTTGTCCACCCACAGGTGGTTTTTGTCGGCCAGACTGCCGGGGTTGGGAGCTACCGTTGCGGTATTCCAGGTAACCCCTTCGTCGTCGGAGTAGGCAACGCCCTGTCCGCCGGGATCATCAATAAAGCCGACGATGTAACGTCCGGCCAGGTTGATCACCGCTGCCGGGTCGCCGCTGTTGTCTCCACCGGTTCCCTGAACGCTACCGGTCCAGGTGGCCCCGCCATCCGCAGTCATAAAACTACTGGAGCCGTAAATGCCGGCAATGGGAAAGGGGGTGGAGTTGTTGGAGTTGAAGGCCTTGAAGAAATCGTTGGGGTTTACGAACACGGAGTTTTCACTCTGAGTCGTATTGGTGGCGTTGATGATAGCCACGTCAGGGCCGTCAACCGTTTCAATAAGACGGCTGTTGATTCTGCTGCCGGTAAAGGTGGCCGGGGCGACCTGCTGCGCCTCCTGAGCATCAACTTTTCCTGCATCAACCATCTTCTTCCAATACTGCATACTCCAAATACGGGAATCAACCTCGGAAGAGGCCTTTTGATCCTGAGCAAAGCCAGAACCCACCATCAACAACAACAGCATGATGGCAATACTGATCCGATTCGATACGGTCATTTGAACTCCTCAAGTTTGTGAAATGGACCCCGGTTTTCCGGCCTCTTTCGCGGAAACCAAAACAACCCGGAGTAAAAATTTTGTGAGCAGACAACACCCACGGGTAGAAAATACGGTGCTGGTGCACCGCGGCGGGAATTTGAAGGTTTGGGGCAGTCCTCCTGTGGTAAAGAGTAAAACCAGGCCCGGAAAAGGCCCGGACCTGGCACGGGTAAGAATTATAGATTACTTCCAAACAGGTTGATAAAAATTGCTTGGGGCCACACAGCCGACTTTTATTTCATAAAAATCATCTTGCGAATGGCCCGGAAAGAGCCGGCCCGAAGTTCGTAGAAGTAAATGCCGCTGCTAACGGTGGCACCGGCGTCGTTGGTGCCGTTCCATACCGCCTGGTGCCGTCCCGCGCTTTGTTTGCCCCGCAGAAGGGTGCGCACTTGCTGGCCCAGAACATTATAAACGGTCAGGCTCATTTCCCCGGCTTTCTCCAACTGATACCGAATGGTGGTGCTGGGATTAAAGGGATTGGGGAAGTTGGCGCCCAATTCGTAATGCTCCACGGCAAGGGGATCGTCATTGCCGATTCCCACCGGGGTGTTGGTGAATACCAGATCGTCTACGAACCAGTCGTCATTGATAAAATTACCCGGTCCGCCGCGGCTGGTAATGCGGAATTGGAATCGGGAATGGAAAAAGCTGCCGCTGTCCGCCGCAACGCTGTCCAGTTCGATGACCTCGCTCTGAAAGGGTTGCAAGGCAGTGCCTTCGTAAGCGCGAACCAGAATCCACTGGTCCAGATCGTTGAGGAAATAAACGGTCAGGCTGTCGGTCTGCTCCGGAGCATTGCCGGTTCCCTGCGGCTGGTAAGCATAGCTGAGGGTCACCCCACTGCCGTCCATCCCGGTGAGGTCCACCGGACGCAGTTCCAGAGTGTCTCCGCCAACCGGATTGCCGTTGAAATTCAGGGACAATCCGCCGCTGGGGGGGCTATCGGCCCGGTCGTTGATATCGGTATGGGCATGGAACCAGATGGCCGGAGAAGGTTCTCCCACCAGATCGAAGGCATCCACGATGGGCAGAGACAGGGGAGTGGATTGAGCATCGCTAAGGACGCTTTCGTTGGGCCCGGCCTCGTTGTCGATCACGGAGATTTGCCACTGGTAAAACCCGGGGGTGGTCGGATTGTAACTTTCGCTCTGAGCAGCGGCGGTATCCGAGCTGGCCCGGGCAATGGTGCGGACCAGGACCCCATCCTGATAAAGATTGATACCGGCGTAATCGTCCATCGGGGTGCCGTCAACATTGCGGGAGGGGCTGGTCCAGGAAATGTTGACGGTCTCGGTGTTGCCGCCGATCAGAAAATCGCTCGGGGGATTGGGAACCGGAGAGCCGCCGGCGATCCATCTGGCGGAAACCGGCTGACTGCTTTTCCCGGTGCTGATGGATTTGGCGGCAATCTGATAGTTGTATTCGGTGCCGTCCACCAAACCGGCGTCATCATACGTCTCTATCCCGCCGTCCACAGAGTCGATGGCTACCCCGTCGCGGGAAATAATAATGCGCAGGTCGGAGGCCAGAAGGGTATCGCCCAGCTGATAGGCGGTGGGATCCACCCAGGTCAGGCGCATGCCGTCCGGGGTCTGGTAATCGCTGTAGGCGCCCAGTTCTTCCGGGTCTTCCGGTTTCTCGGGATCGGCAATCAGTATGGGGGATACGTAGGCCATGGCAAAACCCTGGCGATTGTCGGTCCAGCAGGGGTAGGCGAAGCCGCCCCGGGCGGAAATGGAGATGTAGTCCCCAAAATAACCGCCGGCCAGCCCGGGAATAGGGGCAGGGGTAAAGGCCACATCGCTCACTTTGACGTCTTCCCAGGTATCGCCGCCGTCCAGCGACGTGGAAACATAAACCTCGCACTGGTTGCTGGCCACGTTGCGATCGTCGAGATAAATCACCGCCAGCACCCCGGTTACCGGGTCGCAGGTGATCCAGGGCAGAAAATGTTCTTTGCCCAGCCCGGTCGGATCCTGATTAACGCGGATGGGGCTGCTCCAGGTGGCGCCCTGGTCTTCGGAACGGATCATGTAAACATCGATACCCGGGCCGTTATTGGTGCCGGGAACCCCGATGTTGGCCCAAACCATGTAAACCCATCCGCGCCGGGGACTATCTGAAATATCCACTGCGGAGCAGGGAAAACTGTTGGAACGCATGTTCTTGGAGGTGCCCGAAGAGCGGATGCCCCGGGTGCCGGTGATAATCAGTTGCGCCGGTTCCCAGGTTACCCCGCCATCGGTGGAACGGGTCTGGCCGTAAGCCGGTTCGTCCTGAACCCCGCCGCTGAGGTATACCGTGTAGGTGACGTAAACCGTGCCGTCCGGCCCGGTCTGAATGTGTACCCCCTGCTTAAAACCGGGAAGACCGTTGGAAACCGGGGTGCGGGTGGTCCAGGTGTCCCCGCTGTCGGTGGATACGGAAACCACCACCTGGTTATCATTGACACCGCCGAAGTCGGTCCAGGCGGAGTACAGGTTTCCCTGATAAGGACTGGTGGGGCTGTTATCCACCCAGAAGTGGTTTTTGTCGGCCAGGCTTCCCGGATTGGGGCCCACGGTGCGGCGCACCCAGGTTTGCCCTTCATCGTCGGAATAGGAAACCCCGTTGCCGCCGGGATTGGAAATATATCCCACAAAATAACGCCCGCTGAGGTTGATGGCGGTGGCCGGGTCCCCGCTGTTGGTGCCGCCGGCGCCGTTAACCGAACCACCCCAGGTCTGCCCGAAATCGTCGGTCATAAAATAATTGGCCCCGAAAAGGGTGGTAACAGGATTGGTGGTGGAGTTGTTGGAATTGAAAGCCTTGGAGGGGTCCAGGGGGTTGGCAAAAATGGAATTCTCGGACTGGGTGGTATTGGTGGCGGTGGTGACCGGAACGTCCGGAGAATCGTCGGTGAGGATGAGGGAGGCGTTGATCCCGCTGCCGGTATAAACCGCTGCCGGCGCCGCCTGAGGCGGATTGGGAGCCACCAGACCCTCCTTGAGCATCTGACGCCAGTAAACCTGAGACCAAATGCGATTGTCCACCTGCTTTTCCTGGGCAAATAAGCCGCTAAAACACAGTGCGACCAGCCAAATGAGGGTAAGTCGTAGTAAAAATCGTACCATACCGAGTCCTTGCTGTTATTAATAATGAGACAATTTTGGCTAACCTGAGAAGCAATTCACCCCGGACCGCGGGAGAGCCGGTCGGTGCCTGCCGGTATAAGCGGATTCGGACAGGATGCTGGAAATGGTCTGTCGCTTACGGGTTGAAGTTGCCACCGATTCTGGAAGAATACCGGCAAGATGGCTTCCGGCAAACTGGCCCTTGTATTTTTGCCGGAGGAATATAAGTCTTACCAACCTTAGATACGAGTAAGTAATTGAATACCCTACCGTTTTTTTTTGATTTTGCGGAGGATGAGGTGCGGGGCGGATTAACCCCGACAGGCTGTTCATCGGAAGGATATTGCGCAGACCTTAGCCAAAAAAATCGCAGTGGAAAAAGGTTTCATTTTTGTTGTGTATTTGCCGCTCTTTAATACTTATTTTGCTTGCGTTCTTTAAAGACCCCTTCTATATTTGATCTTGTCCTCGAAAAGTGGGTTGTCAACCCACTTTTTTGTTATATGGCAATTCGGAAGAACCGTTTTGAGCGTTGGAATGAGCCCATTGGAAATCCGCATTCGCGAGCTGATTCAGCCGCTGTTTGATGAAGAATCCCTGCATCTGGTTGATGTGGAGGTGCGAGGCACCGCGGGCAGTCAGGTCCTTAATGTTTTCGCGGATACCAACGCGGGAATTACCCTGGCCGAGATTACCCGGCTTACCCGGGAAATTAACGATTTGCTGGACATTTACGACGTTATACCCGGAAATTACCGCCTGGAAGTCTCCTCGCCGGGAATCCGCCGTTCTCTGGAGCATCTGTGGGAATTCCGGAAGAACATTTCCCGGAAACTAAAAGTGATTTACGAAGAAGATGCTGAACAGCGGGAGCTAACCGGGGAGTTGATCGCCGCGGAGGATGATTTTATCACCCTTAAAGTTGACAAAAAAGAACATCAGGTTCCCCGACCGGCCATCCGCCGGGCGTTGGTTCAGTTAAAATGGTAACATTTTTTTTGGAGGTTTAAACAACCGATGAAAAGTCAAATCGTGGCAGCCGCCACTGAAATCGCCCGTGAGAAGCGAATCGATAAAGAAGATTTGCGTGATATCCTCGAAGATATTTTTATGACCCTCATGCGGCGGAAATACGGTGAAGAGGCGGAGTTTGACGTAATTGTGAACATCGACCGCGGGGATATGGAAATCTATGTGGAGAAGGAAGTGGTCGAGGCGGTTGAGGACCCCGACAGTCAGATTTCCCTGGAGGTGGCGCGCAAGGAGGATCCCGAGGTCGAAGAGGGCGAACTTTTCGCCGAAGTGATCAACCCGGAAGCTTTCGGCCGGCGGCTCATCAATATCGCCAAGCAGACCCTGCTGCAGCGCCTGCGCGAATACGAAAAGGAAAAGGTGTATCAGGAATACCGCACCCGGGTCGGGGAAATTATCATCGGCGATGTGCACCAGGAGACCCGCGGCGGTTATTTTGTGGTGGTGGACCGCACCGAGATGTTTATGCCGCGTTCGGAATCCATCCCCAACGAACGCCTGCGCCGCGGCGACAGCGTGCGCGCCCTCATTAAAGAGGTGATCAAACCCGATGTGGCCCTCAACCCGGAAGAAATTGAAAACGCCCCCCGCCGCCGTCGCGGACAGCGGCCCGAGATTATCATCTCCCGCGCCGACGAACGCTTCCTGATCCGCCTCTTCGAGATTGAGGTCCCGGAAATTTTCGACGGCATCGTGGAAATTAAAAAGGTGGCCCGCAAGCCCGGGGAACGCTCCAAAATTGCGGTGGAATCGATCGACAAACGCATCGATCCGGTGGGCGCCTGTGTGGGCATGCGCGGGGTTCGCATTCAGTCCGTGGTCCGGGAGCTCAACGGGGAAAAAATCGACGTGATTGCCCATACCTCCGAGCCGGAACTCTTCGTTACCCGCGCTCTGACCCCCGCCAAACCCATCCGGGTTATCGTTAACCGGGAAGAGGGTCTGGCCGTGGCGATTATCCCGGATAAAGATATGGGCCTGGCCATGGGACGCGGGGAATCCAACCGCGAGCTGGCTCAGGAACTGACCGGGATTAACATCGAATTGATTAAAGAGTCCGAATACTACGAAAACACCGCCGAATCCGAAGACGGAGGCAACAATCTGGAAATGGCGGTGGAGGATATCCCCGGTCTGAGCGCCGCGGTGGCCGACAAGCTGATCGAAGCGGGCATTACCACCGCCGAGGGCCTGCGGGAACTGGGATTGCAGGGATTGCTGGAAATCCCCGGTATCGGGGAAAAAACCGCTCAGAAAATTCTGAGCCAATTGAACATTTGATCAGCTGAGATGGCGGATTCTCAGGATACCCCGGCCTACCGGCCGGTCGATCTGCAGCAGGACCAGTTTAACCTGCTGGGATTGGCCACCAGAGCGGGATTGTTGGTCAGCGGATTTTCCGCGGTGGACAAAGCCCTGAACCGCCGCTCGCTCAGTATGCTGATCCTCGATGATGATACGGGTAAACACACCCGCGAGAAATTGATGAGCAAAGCCCAAAAAACCGGGGCGAAGGTGCTGGTCCTTAAAAAGTTAACCCTCCAGGGTTGGAGCGGTAACAAGGTTGTAGGACTCCTGACCGGGGAATTGGCAAAAAGATTTGAAGAAACGTTAAAACAGGAGTATTAATGGCTTCAGCCACAAAAAAAAGCAAGAAACTCTTCCAAGTCGCCAAAGAGCTGAATCTGGCTACCGAAACCCTGAAGGAATTTCTTGAGAAACAGGGCGTTTCTGTCAATTCTCCCAATATCCGCATTTCCCCGGAGGATTATGAGGCGATCCTGAAGCGCTTTTCCTTTGAGAAAAAGGAAGCGGACAAAATCCACCGCCGCCGGGAAGAACGGATCCGCGAGGAGGAATCCCGGGATATCGATGTGACACCGGAAGAAGAAAGCGTTGAGGTGGAAACCGAGGCGCCCGAGGCAACACCGGAGGTGGTCGAGCCGGAAGTGGAAGCGGCTCCCGAAATCCCGGAAGAAGCGCCCGAAGCGCTCCTGGAAGAGGAAGAAGCGCCCGAACCCGAACCG
>JAGRBF010000076.1:8908-12268 GCA_020434205.1 Calditrichota bacterium
GCCCGAACCCGAACCGGTGGAAGAGAACAAACCTCAGGTGGGGGATATTATTGATCACCCCATGGCCAAACAATACCTGGAGCGCCAGAAACGGGAGAAAAAAGCCCGCGAAGAGCGCCTCAAAAAGGCCAAGGAAACCCAGGGGACGGAACAACCCGCAGCGGCCGCAGAGGCGACCGGGGAGACCACCGACGGGGAAGCCTCCGCGGAGGACAAAGCGGCCAAAGCCCGTAAAAAAGACACCAAAAAAGAGCGCCAGGAAGAAAAGGACGCCCGCCGTCGCAAAGCGCTGGAAATGCTGAAACGGGAGGGCAAACGCCTGCGTCCCCAGCAAATCACCGAAATCAGCGAAGAGGGCGATGCCAAATCCAAGGACGGACGCAAACGCCGCAAGAAGAAGAAAAAAGAAGTGGATCAGAAAGAAGTCGATTCCGCACTGAAGAAAACCCTGGCGGAAATGCGCGACACCGCCCCCACCCGCAAGCGGCGTAAAAAGTTCAAAAGCGAGGGGGAAGAGGAATTCGAAGAAGTCAACGTCGTCAAGGTGACCGAATTTATCACCACTCAGGACCTGGCCAATCTGCTGGATGTTACCCCGACCCAGATTATCGCCCAGTGCCTGCAGATGGGCCTGGTGGTAACCATCAACCAGCGCCTGGATATGGATTCCATTAAACTGCTCGCCGAAGAGTTTGGCTACGAGGTGGAGCAGGAAGAAGAGTTCGGCTCGGAGTTCCTCGAGGAGAACCTCGATGAGGATCCCGATGATGAGAAAACCCTGCGCTCCCGCACCCCTATTGTTACCATCATGGGACACGTGGACCACGGAAAAACCTCGCTTCTGGACTACATCCGCCGCGCCAACGTGGTTGCCGGAGAAGCCGGGGGAATTACCCAGCACATCGGTGCCTACGAAGTAGAGCTGGACGATGGCCGCCATATCACCTTTCTCGATACCCCGGGTCACGAAGCGTTTACCGCCATGCGTGCCCGCGGTGCCCAGGTTACCGATATCGTGGTGCTGGTGATCGCCGCCGACGACCGGGTGATGCCGCAAACCGAAGAAGCACTCGACCACGCCAAAGCGGCGGGCGTTTCGATCGTTATCGCCCTCAACAAGGTGGATCGCCCCGACGCCAATCCGGACGCCATCCGCAAACAGCTGGCCGACCGCAATATCCTGGTGGAAGACTGGGGTGGTCAGGTGCAGTGTGTGGAAGTTTCCGCCAAAACCGGCCAGAATGTCGAAGATCTGATGGAGAAAATTCTCCTGGAAGCCGAACTGCTGGAACTGAAGGCCAATCCCGATAAGAACGCCCGCGGGGTGGTTTTGGAAGCCCAGTTGGACAAAGGAAAAGGCCCGGTGGCTACCCTGCTGGTTCAGGCCGGAACCCTGCGGGTCGGCGACAGCTTTATCGTCGGCCAGCATTCGGGCCGGGTGCGGGCCATGTTTAACGAACGCGGCGGCCGGGTGGATGAAGCCGGCCCCTCGACCCCGGTTCAGGTATTGGGGATCGACGGGATTCCCGAAGCCGGGGATCGCTTTATCGTGATGGCCGACGAACGCGAAGTCCGCGATGTCGCCCAGCGACGCCAGCAGCTCAAACGCGAGCAGGACTTCCGCCAGGTGAAGCTGATGACCCTGGACGAATTGTCCAGGCAGATCCAGAGCGGAGACGTCAAGGAACTGAATATTCTGGTGAAGGCGGACGTGGACGGCTCGGCCCAAGCGCTGACCGACTCGCTGCTCAAGATTTCCAACGACGAAGTCGAGGTGAAGGTGATTCGCCGCGCGGTCGGGCCGATTGCCGAATCGGATGTAATTTTGGCTGCGGCTTCCCGGGCCATTATCATCGGCTTTAACGTGCGTCCCACCCTCAAGGCCAAAGAGCTGGCCGACAAGGAAATGGTCGATATCCGCCAGTACCGGGTTATTTACGACGCTATCGAAGATGTGGAAAAGGCCCTGGAAGGGATGCTCTCGCCCATCGAGCGGGAAGTGGTTACCGGCTCGGCCGAGGTGCGGGAAGTCTTCAAAATTTCCCGGATCGGCACCATCGCCGGTTGCTACGTGCTCAATGGTTCCATCAACCGCAACGCCCGGGTTCGCCTGGTTCGCAACGACGTGGAAATTTATACCGGCACCCTGGCATCCCTGAAACGATTTAAGGATGACGTTCGGGATGTGCAGAGCGGATACGAATGCGGTATGGCCATCGAAAATTTCAACGACCTCAAACAAGGCGACATCATCGAAGCCTTCGAGATCGTTAAAGAGGCCCAAACCCTCAAGCGGTAACCCCGCACGGATATTGCGGTTATGGGAATGATTGTCGCCGTTTTGCGCGTCGAGTTGTATATCCCCGGAAGCACCTCCCTGAAGGACAAACGGGCGGTGCTTCGCAGCGTAAAGGACCGCCTGTCCAAAAAATTCAACGTCTCGGTGGCGGAAACCGACCATCAGGACAAATGGCAACGCGCGGAGTTGGGTTTTGCCCAGGTCGGTTCGGACTACGGCTTCCTGGAGCAAAACATCAACAAAATTTTTAACATTCTCGATAATGCACACGATTTTGAGGTGGTGGACCACCTCGTGGAATATTTGTAAATGCAAACGGAATCCGTTCGTCAGCGCAAAGTGGCTGACAAGATCAAACAACTGGTGAGCGTGGTTATCGACCGCAAGCTCAAGGACCCCGGCGTGGGGATGACCACCGTTACCCACGTGCGCTGCACCAAGGATTTGGGACTCGCCTATATTTACTTCACCGTATTCGGCGATGAGGAAACCACCCGAAAAACCCTGAAGGGGTTGGAACGGGCGCGCAACTTTATCCGCAACGAAATCGCCCGGGACCTTCAATTGCGAACGGTGCCGGAGCTGCGTTTTTTTGTCGACGATACCCAGGATTACGCCCGCAAAATCGGCCGCATGCTGGATGATATCAAACCCGATGACGATGAACAATCGTGAGGCGACCGCCCAGGACCCCGGCCTGATAGTGGCGATCGACAAACCGGCAGAATGGACTTCCTTTGATGTGGTGAACAAAATCCGGCGCATCACCGGGGTCAAAAAAGTGGGACATGCCGGTACTCTGGATCCCTTTGCGACCGGTGTGCTGATCGTTTGTGTGGGGCGCAGCGCCACCCGTCAGGTGGACGATCTGATGGGCGGGGAGAAGGAATATGTGGCGGATATCCGGCTGGGCAGTGAAACCGATACCATGGATCTTACCGGAGAGACGACCCTGGAAATGCCGGTTCCGGCCCTCACCCGCGAAGCGGTAGAAGCGGTTTTGCCGCAATTTGTCGGGGAGATTGAGCAGGAAATTCCCGCCTTTTCCGCCGCAAAAATCG
>JAGRBF010000618.1:0-4839 GCA_020434205.1 Calditrichota bacterium
TTCGGTTTCGATCCACGAGGTCATTTTGCCCAGTAATTCCAGCAGGTAAACGTTGGTTACCGCGGTAAAACCGCTGGTGAGGGTGGCAAAATGATGGTGATTGGTCGCTTCGCGAACATGGCGGACCACATAGGGCATATACCCGAGCATAATGTCGTCGTGGTGTGGTTCGCTGTGCAAAAAGGTGGTTTTAAAGATCGCTTCCGTACCGCGCCGGACTTTCCCGAGCAAAGACTCCCGCACCTGATGGGTGATCTCCGAAACCGGGCGGGGATATCGCGCCAGCAGCCGGGCGGTAAAGGGATCCTCTTTAAAATCGGCCTCATCCAGATTGTGCAGGTTCTTCCGCAGCCGCAGGGAAAGATCCACCACGATCTTTTCCACCATTACCGGATCGACCTTCTCGCTGCGATCCAGAATCTCCAGATTGCGGCGGGTCAGGTGTTTGGCGGCGCCCCGGGTCAGGTAAAATCGGGCATTGGGAAGCTGCTGCAGAGCGGTGGCCGGATACAGGTTGCGGGGCCGGTGTTCAATCGCGCTGGCGACAATCCCGGCTTTGGCTTCCCCGGCCGCCATGATAATGGCCACGCAGTCCGGATTATAGGTGATGGTGGATAGCCCGATGGTGATAACCAGGCGTTGTTTGGAAACCTCGATGCCGCCCAGATCCGAGGCTGCCGCGGCCTGGGTTTCGTAGTTGGTCGGGGAGAGGCGGGTGGTGGAGTAAAGATCCGATCCGCTGATGTTAAAGCCGATGTGCCCGTCCGGACCGATCCCGCCCAAAAAGAAGCCGATGCCGCCCAATTTGCGGACCCGCCCCTCGTATTCGGTGCACCACTGATCGATTTTATCCAGAAGTTCTTTTTGCAGACCCTCCAGACGGTTCGCCGGTTTGCGATAGCGCAGGGAAATATCCACCGTGGAATCCGGCCAGATTTCTCCCAGGGTTTGCCCGGGTTTCAGCCCGATTTCGTTACAATTGATCAGCAAGGCTTTTTGGATATCCAGCCCGAATCCGCGGATGTAGAATTTATTGACGTAATGATAGAAGCTGTTGTGTTGTTCCGGACTGATGGGATAAAAATCGTCGATCTGAACGAAATGCAGGCTTTGCATGTCCGGCTTGCGACCGGGATCTACCCCGCCCTCTTCCAGCTCTTTACGGACACCCTTTTTGCGCCAGTTATCCAGAAATCCCATCACTTCTCTGATGAAGTGTTCCGGGGTTTTGCCGGTGGGCAGGGAAATGACCCCACCCGGGTTATTCTGGGCCCATTCCAGGAAGCGCAAAGCGGCCAGTTTGCCCAACTGCGGGAAATTATCCACCTGAATGATCCCGGTTTTTTCTTCCGGATCAAATCGAAGGGGAAATCCGCTGCCGGACAACCATTTTTGCTCTACTGCAGAAGGAACGGACACCATATTGCGCTGAAAGCCTTTGTTATGGGGTGAAAAACACACCCTTGTTAGTATCGCCCGGAAAGGGCCGGAAAGTTATCATCGGATACGCATATTTCCCAAAAATATTCCGGGAATCGCGCTTATTTGGCCAGTTCTTTCCACCCGCGCCGGTTGAGATCCCAAAAGATAAAGACCAGACACAGGGCGGCCCCGATTAGCATGGAAACCCCGGGCAAGGTTTCTCCCAGCAGCAGTTTTCCGAAGCCGAACAGGGCGCCGAACACCAGCATAACCCCGGCCAGCCAGTCCAGCAAATACCAACCCATGCCCTGGTCGGTAACAACTTCCGGTGCTTGGGCGGCTATGGGTCCCCAGCCGCTTCCCCCCGGGCGCACCTTGCGGTAAAACCGCAGCAGGGTTTCTTCGGATTCCGGGGCGGTCAGAAAAGTAACCGCCAGCCACACCACGCTGCTGATCCCCACGGTAATGATCATCACCATGGCAAACGTGTCCGCATCGCCGGTGTCCATGTCCAGGCCCAGTTGGAGATAGAGGGAAACCACCAGGGAAGCCAGCATGGCGGCAATTTCCGACCAGGCGTTGATGCGCCACCAGAACCAGCGCAGGATGTAAACCGCCCCGGTTCCCGCCCCCAGGGCGAGCAGGATTTTCCAGGCTCCCGCTACCGAATCCATGTAGCGGGTCACCACCGCCATCATCAGCACCAGGAAAAAGGTGGCCACCCGCGCTGCGGAAACGTAATGTTTGGCGCTGGCTTCCGGTTTCAGGAAACGTTTGTAAACATCGTTAATCAGGTAAGAACTGCCCCAGTTCAGCTGGGTGCTGACGGTGGACATAAAAGCGGCGGCAAAGGCGGCCAGCATCAATCCTTTGAAGCCCACGGGCAGGTGATTGAGCATCATCAGAATGTAGCCGGTCTGTTTGTCTTCGATGCCTGGATAAAGGACCAGGCTGGCCAGGGCCACCAGTATCCAGGGCCAGGGACGCAGGGCATAGTGGGCAATGTTGAACCACAGGGTGGCCAGCAGGGAGTGTTTTTCGTCCTTGGCGGAGAACATACGCTGGGCGACGTATCCACCCCCGCCCGGTTCGGCGCCCGGATACCAGGCCGCCCACCAGTTTATCGCCAGGTAGACGCAGAAGGCGGTAATGGGCATCCAGGCCGAGCCGATTTCCGGCGCGAAGTCCAGAATGCCGTGCCCCTCACCATAAGTGTGGATCAACCCCTCCTTGAGGCCGTCGATGCCGTTTACCGCATCCAGGGCAAATACCGCCAGAGCGATGGAGCCGGCCATGGCGATAAAAAACTGGATGAAGTCGGTCATCACCACTCCCCAGAGGCCGCTCAGTCCGCTGTAAATAAAGGTGACCAACACGCAGATGGCCACGGCATACCACTTGTTGACGTCCAGGGTCAATTCCAGAATCTTGGCCATCGCCAGGGTTACCCAGCCTAATACGATCAGGTTGATGGGGATGGCCAGGTAAACCGCCCGGAAGCCGCGCAGAATGGCGGCCGGTTTGCCGGAGTAGCGCAGCTCGGTAAATTCCACGTCGGTGAGCACCTCGGCGCGGCGCCACAAGCGGGCGAAGAAGAAAACGGTCAGCAGACCGCTCATCACCATATTCCACCACAGCCAGTTGCCGGCGATGCCGTGATTGGCGACCAGTTCGGTAACGGCCAGGGGGGTGTCCGCGGCAAAGGTGGTGGCCACCATACTGGTTCCGGCCAGCCACCAGGGCAGGTTGCGTCCCGATGCGAAAAAGTCGGCCAGACTGCCGGTGGCCCTTTTGGAGAAATAAACCCCGATGCCCAGGGCAAAGGCAAAATACGCGGCCACAATCAGCCAGTCGATCATACTAACCTGCATGCATAGCTCCTGATCTCAGTTTAGAACTTATCCAGCCTACCAAAATGGTAGTCAGGCTGCCTACCACCGTATAAAGGGGCCAGGCAATCTGCACATATCGAATCAACAAGGTCATGGTAACCAGGGCCACCACAAAGGCGATAATGGCATCCCGCTGGCCGGCGGCGGGAATAACCAAACCCAGCAAAAAGGAGCCAAGCAGCCCGCCATAGGTGTAGGAGGCAATACCCAGGGCCAGCTCCACCACGGTGCCCCCTTCGAACTGCATAAAAAACAGGGCGGCGCCCATCAGCACAAATCCCCATAACAGGGTGACCCGTCGGGAGATCCGGAGCAGATCCGCCTCGGATTTTCCATCCCCGAAAAGCGGGGCGTAGATATCCAGAACCGCGGCGCTGGATAGGCTGGAAAGGCTGCTGGAGAGGGTGCTCATCGCCGCGGCAAACAGGGCGGCAACCAGCAGGCCCCGTACCCCGTTGGGCATTTCTTCCACGATAAATTTGGGGAAAATGCCGTCTGCCCGCAGCTGACCCAAATCCTGCAGGGAGGCCCCCTGGTAAAAGGCGAACAGGGCGGAACCGATAATCAGAAAAAGGACGAATTGCAGAAAAACCGCCACCCCGCTGGTGGTGATAGCCAGGCGGGAGGCCCTAAGATCCTTGCAGGTGAGCACCCGCTGGACAATTAGTTGATCCGTTCCGTGAGAGGCCAGGCTAAAAACAGCACCGCCAAAAAGGGCGGTAAAAAAGGTGTAAGGCTGCTTGATAAACTCGCTCCAGCTCAGCCCGGCGCCCCAATTCAACCAGGCCAGTTTGTCCTGAGGGGCAGCTGCGGCGGTTACCGAAGCAAAGCCGTCCGGTAATTGGTCCAGCATCAGGTAAAGGGCCAACAGAGCACCGCCGATGTAGACTGCCATCTGGACCACGTCCATCCAGATCACCGATTTGATGCCCCCGAAGTAGGTGTAAAAGATGGTCAGCAGGCCGATGGCGAAGATAGCCAGGCCGGAAACCTGGGCGGGGGTCAGGTCGCTGAACATCCCGCTGGTTTGTAAAATGAGCGCCAGGGGAATGGCGGTGGCGAACAGGCGAACCCCGTCCGCCAGAAGACGGGTCACCATAAAAGTGGTGCTTGCGGTTTGACGCATCCCGCGCCCAAAACGCTGCTCCAGGTAATGGTAAGCGGTAAATATATCGCCCCGATAATAGGCGGGGAGGAGCAGGTAGGCCACCAGAAAACGCCCCACGATATACCCCAGGGCCAGTTGCAGAAAAGTCAGATTACCCAGATAGGCAATGCCGGGCATCCCGATAAAGGTCAGCACGCTGGTTTCTGTCGCCACAATGCTGAAGGTAACGGCATACCAGGGAATCTGGCGCCCTCCGAGGAAATAATCGCTGGTGCTGGTCTGGTTGCGGCCGATATAAGCTCCCACCAGGGTGGAGATGAGCATGTACACCACGACAATGGCAATATCTAATCCGGAAAATCCCATACGCCTTCTCGGTTAGGGTTTATCGCCTGGGGCGATTTTTGATTGATGATT
>JAGRBF010000618.1:4937-11443 GCA_020434205.1 Calditrichota bacterium
GATCAGATCCCCGCTGTCCTGCAGCAAGGCCCTCATGGCGGCATTGTAAAAATCGCGGCGAACCCCGTACATCCCGCCGCGCTCCCGGGTTGGGTGAACGCGATTGCTCAGCAAAACAACGGCGATTTTGCGGTGCGGGTCCACCCATACCGAGGTGCCGGTAAATCCCAGGTGACCAAAACTGCCCGGGGAAAAATAGTCTCCGGCAGAGGAAAGACTATCGGACGGGGTATCCCAGCCGATGGCCCGTCCGCTGTGAGGCGACATTTCCTGGCGGGTGGTCCAGGTGCTGATGGTCTCCGGCTTGAATATGCGGCGGTGGTTGTAAATTCCCCCGTTGATCAGCATTTGGGAAATGGCCGCCAGATCTTCCGCGGTGGAGAACAGTCCCGCATGGCTGGAAACCCCGCCCAGGAACATGGCATTTTCGTCGTGAACCGCTCCGCGGATCAGGCCGCGGTTCATACCGCCGCCGATTTCGGTGGGCGCAATGCGCGCCATCAGAGCGGGATCGGGATTAAAAAAGGTGTTGTCCAGACCCAGCGGTTTGTAGATATACTGCGCCGCCAATTGGTCCAATGGCTTGCGGGCGCTCATTTCCATGATCTTTTTAACCAGAATGATGCCCAGATCCGAATAAACCATGCTGTCCCCGGGAGCGTAAATCAGATCCAGTCCGCAAATATAGTCCACCACCTGTTCCGGTGCGCCAACCTGGTTCCACAGATCCGTCCAGGCCGGCAGGCCGCTGCAGTGGGTCAGTAAATGGCGAATGGTAACCGAGTCCTTCATTGCCCCGGAAAATTGAGGAAGGTAGCTGGAAACCGGCACGTCCAGGGCCAGCAGGCGCCGTTCTTCCATTTCCATGGCGGTGAGGGTGGTCGCCATTACCTTGGTTACTGAAGCCAGGTCGTAGATGGTCCGGCTATCCACCGCCGCCGCGTCCGGCGCATAGGTTAAATGGCCGATACCTCGGCTGGCCAGCAGTTCCCCGTCCCGGACAATGGCCACCTGAGCCCCCGGCAGGATGGTGTCTGCAATGGCCTTCTCAATAACGGCAAAGGCATCCGCAAAAAGATCTTCCCGAAGGTTTTTGGTGAGGGTCATGGCGCGGGCCGACAATTGAATGCCGTCGCCTACGGTGTGCAGGCCGGGGATGGAGACCGGGATTTTACCGCTAACCGGGATTTCCCCGAACAGAGCGGCCACCCCGGTGCCGACCGCCAGATCGTTGGTTTCGAAGGCACACAGGTAGCTGGGGGCCTCCGGTATGTAGCGCAGAACATAAGGAGAACCGAATGCCGCCACCGCCACCGGTTTATCGGTTTTCAGAAGTTGATGCAGAAAGGCCACCGTGGTGTCCGGCAGGGAAATACTGCCCTTGTAGCTGCCCCATTTCACAAAAACTCCCATCACAATAGCATCTACCGAATCTACCCCGGCAATAATGGAATCCAGCTCCGCCTGGGAGGTGCGCGGGTCGATCAATCCCTCGCGGATTCCCGGAACCCGGCGGCGCACTTCACGACCGAGACGAGCGGCATAGTCGTTGCCGAAGTTGTTTTCGGTAACGGTAATAACCAGAACACTGTCCAGCTTTTCCGCCGCCAGGGGTAGAATTCCCCGCTCATTGCGCAGGAGGGTCATGGATTTGCGGGCCATCTCGCCGGCTTTGGCTTCGTGCCGGGAGATGCCGATGGTGCTTTCGATTTCCTCAGGGGAGACAAAATCTTTTTCCAGCAGACCCATCTCTGCGCGGGCCTTTAGAATGCGGGTAACGGCCTGGTCGATTTTTGCGAGGGGAATGCGACCCGAGCGAGCGGCTTCCAGAACAAACTCGAAGGTGGCGTCAAAATTGGGGGGCATGAGGATCAGGTCGTTCCCGGCATTGATCGCCATAACCGCCGCCTGTCCCGGCCAGTAATGGTTGGTAATGCCGCCCATGTCCATGGCGTCGGTTACCACCAGGCCCTTGAAGCCCATTTCCTTGCGCAAAACTTCTTCGATGAAGTAAGGATCCAGAGTGGCGGGGCGGCCCTGCATCTGCGGAAAGGCGCTGTAGGTAATGTGCGCCACCATAATACATTTTACCCCCGCTTCAACCGCCATCCGGAAGGGTTTCAGCTCCAGCTCGCGCAGGCGCTCGGCGCTGGCGGGAATGGTGGGGAGTCCCAGATGGGAATCGACGTCCGTGTCGCCGTGGCCGGGGAAGTGTTTGGCGGTGGCGATAACCCCGGCTTCCTGCATGCCCTGGATAAATGCCGATCCGAGCCGGCCAACCACCTCGGGATCCTCTCCGTAGGAGCGGGTATTGATGATAATGTTATCCGGGTTGTTGTTGACGTCCATAACCGGAGCGAAGCCTACATGAATGCCCAGGGCGCGCGCTTCCTGGCCGGTAATCCGGCCCATTTCCCGCGCATACTCCGCGGACCCGGTGGCGCCGATGGCCATATTCTGCAAAAAGGTGGTGCCCTCCTTAACCCGCATGGAAATGCCCCATTCGATATCGGCCATCACCATTAACGGATTGGGGGCAATAGCCTGCAGGCGGTTGATGTCCCGCGCGATGGTATAGGCGTTTCCGCTGAAGAAAATAACCCCGCCGATATGGTAGTCCCGGATGCGGCGCTGCAGTTCCCGGAAGCCGTAATCCTCGTCGGTGTAATAGCGCGAACCGAAAGGCAGCACCATCATCTGGCCCAGCTTTTGTTCCAGGCTCATTTGGGCAAGCTGCTGGCGAACCCATTTGTCCTGTTTCTGGGGAGTGAGGGGGCCTTTAGGGGTGGTGCTGCCGCAGGCAGCGAGAATCAACACCGTCAGGGTTAAAGCAAAAAAACGTAATACACCGCTCATACCTTGGAATCCTGTCGCTTTTATACTGAAGATTTAAATGTTAACCAATAACAGCCGCTCTTTGAGGGCGGAGGAAACTTTCTCCCCGCTGGATTCAATGGCGTGGATTACCGCGGCGGCGGCGGAATTGAGTTCCTGGGGCACCGGGCGGATCGGATGGGGAACCCGTTTCAGGCGGTTCTCCAGATTTCGCCGCAGCGGGGATTGGCCTTTGAGCACCCCGCCGGAGAGGCACAGGGGAACTTCCTCCCCGTTGCCAAACAGTTTCGCCCCGCGGCGGAAAAGCAGTTCCAGCTTTTCGGCGGCCTGGTCGACAATCTCCCGGGCATCCGGAAAACCGTTTTCGGCGGCCTTCATAACAATCATGGCGCAGGAGGCGATCATGCGTTGGGGATGCCGGGTGGAATAGACAAAGGAGATCAACTCTTCGCGATCCTGGAGCCCGTAAAAGCTGAGAATCTGGCGGGTCAGATCGCTTTCCCTAAGCCCCTCGGAGAGGTGCTCCAGAGCAGTGCGGATAGCGAGGTTGCCCATGTGATAACCACTGCCTTCATCACCCAGTAAATACCCGCGCCCCCCGAACTGGCGCAGGGCGCCCCGGGGATCCTTTACCAGGCAAATCGAGCCGGTGCCCGCGGAAAGCAACATGCCGCGGCCTTTGCCGAAAACGGCCTCGTACTGGATGTCCGCATCGGTCATCAACGAAAAATTCTGGAGCCTGGTACCGGCCAGAATTTGTCCCAATGCCGCCCGTTCCCGGGCCCGCCCGATACCGGCAAAAGCCAGGGTGGCCTGGGTAATCAAAGCAGGGTCCTGACCGTCCAGCAAATCGTCCATCAGGTCGTGCAGCAGGTGTGCCGCACTGCCTCTGTCCAGCAGGGACATGTTGCCCGGTCCCCGCAAGACCTTGCGAAAGTAATGGCCGGTCAGGTCGGTCATGATTGCCAGGGTTTTGGTGCCGCCGCCGTCCACCCCCAGATAATACATGTGGTGCTCCTGTCGCCGTTAATTTTTTTGATCCCGGACATCCCTGCACATGCCCTAAATTCCCACAGTTGCCCAAGTTAACACAAACGCCCCAAAGATCAAATCGCATTCAAAGCAAAGCCAGGATGGTGCGGTTTTCGGCTGCGGAATTTCAGTTTTAGGTTGGTCCTTATGCGGAAATCGGCTATACTTTGCAACGATTTATCCAGAGGTGACATGGTGTCCGAATCAGAAAATCTCCGCCCTGCTGCACAACGGTTGATCTCCCTGGATGCCTTTCGGGGAATAACCATTGCCGGGATGATTTTGGTAAACAATCCCGGAGACTGGGGGAATGTGTATCCGCCGCTGCTTCACGCCTCCTGGCACGGCTGGACCCCAACCGACCTCATTTTTCCGTTTTTTCTCTTCATAGTCGGTGTCGCGATGACCTTCTCCCTCGCCAAAGCAGGGCAGGAAAAGGATCGTCGGGGACTTTACCTGAAAATTCTGCGCCGCAGCGCCATCCTGTTTGCGTTGGGCTTGATGCTGGCGTATGTTCCCAAATTCGACCTGGCTCATATCCGGATTCCCGGCGTCCTGCAACGCATTGCCCTGTGTTACGGCATCGCGGCGGTTCTTTTCCTGAACACCGGCCTGCGCGGACAGATCGGCGCAACCGTCGCTATTCTGTTAGGGTATTGGGGGATCATGGTGTTGATACCCACCCCCGGGTACGCGGCGGGAGATCTGACGGTGGAAGGTAATCTGGCTGCCCATGTGGATCGGTTTTTCCTGTACGGACATCTCTACAAACCCACCTGGGATCCGGAAGGTTTACTGAGCACCCTACCGGCCATTGCCACCACCCTGAGCGGGATTCTTGCCGGACATTGGTTGCGCTCCGGCGAATCGAAGGAAACCATTGCCGGGTGGTTGTTCGTAGGAGGCTGGATAGCCATTGTGGCCGGGTTGTTCTGGGGAATAGCCTTTCCCATCAATAAAAATCTGTGGACCAGCTCTTACGTGGTTTTTACCGCCGGTGCCGCACTCCAGTTTTTGGGCTTTTGTTATTGGCTGATAGACGTTCAGGGAATTCGCCGCTGGGCCTGGCCGGCCATTGTGTACGGCAGCAATGCCATTGCGGTTTTCGTATTGTCCGGGGTGTTGGTGCGCATTCTGATATACACCCGCCTCGGCGAGGGAGAAACATCGGTATCCCTGAAAACCTGGCTATATCAGAATCTTTTTCTGAGCTGGGCAAGTCCCGTTAACGCATCGCTGGCTTTTGCCGTGGCCAATGTGCTTTTCTGGCTGATGATAATGGCCGTTTTTTATCGCAAAAAGATTTTTATCAAGATTTAACCGGATGGCGGTCTGCGACTGAGGAGAAGTCTGATGAGATGGAAATTCGGAATGAGCGTCATATTGGCCACCGCCCTTTTCGGGTCTTGCCAAAAGGGAAGTGCGCCGGGCAAGGTCCCGGTGAAGGTGGGCCTGGATCGGGTGAGTGAGGCAGAATTCCGCGGCTTTTTTGAGGGAAAAACCCTGGGGATCGTTACCAATCACACCGCTATGGACCATCAGGGCCGCTTTATTACCGCGGTTTTTCAGGAAATGCCGGAGGTCTCGGTTGGGGCTTTGTTTGGGCCGGAACACGGCATTCGCGGCCAGGCGGAAGCCGGTGCCAAAGTGGACTCCGGTCAGGACCCACTGCACGGCGTGCCCATCTACAGCCTGTACGGAAAAACCCGTAAACCTTCTCCGGAAATGTTGCAAGGCATCGATGCCCTGGTTTTTGATATCCAGGATGTGGGCGCGCGCTTTTACACCTATATCTACACCATGGCCTATGCCATGGAAGCCGCGGCCGAAAACGATCTTCCCATTATTGTGCTGGACCGCCCCAACCCCATTACCGGCAAGGTGGAAGGCAACATTCTCGATACCGCTTATGCCTCCTTTGTCGGGCGTTTTCCCATTCCCCAGCGCCACGGGATGACCGTTGCAGAGCTGGCTGCTTTGTTTAACGAGGCCGGTTGGATCGGCAAGGATCTGAAAGCCGACCTCAAGGTGGTGCCCATGGCGGGATGGCGACGCGATTTGTGGTTCGACCAAACCGATTTAACCTTTGTAAATCCCTCGCCCAATATTCCCGGTCCCGGCACCGCCACCGTCTACCCGGCCACCTGCTTAATCGAGGGCACCAATCTGTCCGAAGGACGGGGCACACCCCTGCCGTTTCGCGTTTTTGGGGCCCCCTGGCTCAACACCACCGCGTTGGTCGAAAAGCTCAATTCCCTTTCCCTGGAAGGGGTGAGCTTTGGAGATACCCTTTTTATCCCGGTGCGCATTCCCGGGGCGGCCGAAAATCCCAAATACCGGGAGAAAACCTGCCGGGGCATTACCGTCAAAGTTACCAATCGCGACGCCTTCAGCGTTTTTCGCTCCGGGGTCAGTATCGTAAATGCCATCCAGGAATTGCATCCGGACAGCCTGAAATGGCGCGAGGGGGCCTTTGACCGGCTGACCGGTACCAACCGAATTCGCCTCGCCATTCAGAAGGGAGAAAGCATGGCCCCCGTGTTTGCCTGGGCGGCCGGGCAGGCGGCTGATTTCGAGCGAAAAACACGGCCTTATCTGCTTTACGAATAACCTTTTAACTGACGTTACGCGCCAGAAGC
>JAGRBF010000619.1:0-5669 GCA_020434205.1 Calditrichota bacterium
CTTCGGTAGCCATAAGGGCCTGATATTGGGTGATGAGGGCGTTTTGGGTTTCGGTCAGAATGCGCACGAAATCCCCGGTGGTCAGGCTGTCCAGCTCCACCCGGATGGGGAATCGTCCCTGAAGTTCGGGGATCAGGTCGGAGGGTTTGGCCACGTGAAAGGCGCCGGAGGCGATGAAGAGGATGTGGTCGGTTTTTACCATCCCGTATTTGGTGGTAACGGTGGTGCCCTCCACCACCGGCAGCAGGTCCCGCTGGACCCCCTCGCGGGAAACATCCGGCCCGTGTTTACCGCCGCTGCTGGCGATTTTGTCGATTTCATCCAAAAAAACAATCCCGGATTGCTGGACGCGCTGCAGAGCCGACTGGGTAACTTCGTCCATGTCGATCAGCTTTTGGGCTTCCTGCTGGGAAAGCATCTTGAGGGCATCGGGGATTTTAACCTTGCGTTTTTTGGTCTTTTTCGGCATCAGGTTGCCGAAAAGCTCCTGGATGTTGATGCCCATTTCCTCCATTCCGCCGGGGCTGAACACCTGCATATTGGGGGTGTTATCCACCGGGGCATCGATTTCCACCTCCCGGTCGTCCAGCTCTCCCTTGAGAAGTTTCTGCTTGAATTTGGTTCGGGTGCTGTCCGGCGCGGCGTAGGTGGTTTCTCCCTCATCCCGCGGCTGGTTAAAGCCCGGACCGCTCATGGGTGGCGGCAGGAGAATGTCCAGAACCCGTTCGATGGCCATTTCCCGGGCTTTGCCCTCCACTTCGTTCCGTTTTTCCTCGCGCACCATGTTCACGGCAATGTCCACCAGATCCCGGATCATGCTTTCCACGTCCCGGCCTACGTAGCCGACCTCGGTAAATTTGGAGGCTTCGACCTTCACGAAGGGAGCCCCGGCCAATTTGGCCAGGCGTCGCGAAATCTCGGTTTTGCCCACCCCGGTGGGGCCGATGAGGATAATGTTGTTGGGCATAATATCCTCGCGCAGCGGTCCCGGAACCTGCTGCCGCCGCCAGCGGTTACGCAGGGCGATGGCTACCGAACGTTTGGCGTTGTGCTGCCCAATAATGTATCTGTCCAGCTCTTTGACAATCCCTTTGGGGGTTAGCTCATTGAGGGGAATTTGTTGGTCGGTCATCGGGCTCTCCTTAGCGGTTGATGGTTTCCACGGAAATATGGTGATTGGTATAAATGCAAATATCACCGGCGATTTCCAGTGAGGCGCGAACAATCTTCTCCGCGTCGAGGGAGGCGTGCTGTTTAAGGGCTTTGGCGGCGGCCATGGCGTAGGGGCCCCCCGAGCCTATTGCCAGAATCTGATCGTCGGGCTCCAGAATATCGCCGGTCCCCGAAATGATGAGCCCGTGGTCCTTGCTCACCACCGCCAGCATGGCTTCCAGACGTCTCAAATAGCGGTCCGTGCGCCATTCTTTGGCCAGTTCCACCGCTGCTTTGGGTAAACTGCCATTGTATTGTTCCAGCTTTTCCTCAAAACGTTCGAACAGAGCAAAGGCGTCCGCCGAGGCGCCGGCAAAACCGGCGATGAGCTGGTCGCGATAGAGGCGGCGGATTTTATTGCCCTGGTGCTTCATCACCGTATTGCCAAGGGTAACCTGGCCGTCGCCGCCCAGGGCGACTTGCCCCGGGGTAAAAACGCCCAGAATTGTGGTTGCCTGGAAAGACGGGTAGGGATGGTTAGTCATCAAATGCTCCTGGTTGCTTTCAACTTTGCGTGACCGGGAAAATACGAAAGCCTGAGTCGCTTCGCCATAAAAAGAGATTTCCGGAGCGAGGTTTGCCATCCGGGCAGTTTTACAGGGAGCGGGTAAACCGTTGATCTCCTCTGATGGGCCCGCCCGGAGCCTTCCCGAAACCGTTGTCCGAGGCTGTGAGATGAGTCACTGGACAAACCTGTTTTGGGGCTTTATTACGTTTCCTGAAGTACGGGATTTGTTTGGGAGAAGCCGGAGGTCTGGGCTTTGGAATCGCATTCAAGACCAGGGGTTTGCGGGTTAGTAAACAAAATGCAGCGCGCACGGGCAAGCAGTATGGCAAGCGCATTTTGTGACGAGGATTTTTAGGGCAAGGTGTTTGCCGGAGGGCAGATAGATTCCTGTTGCCTCCATCTGCTCATTTTCCTTTCCGTAATGATTCCCCAAAATCGATGAATTGTTTTTCCGGACTTGGTATCGGTGGCCTAAACCCCCACAGGTGGCAGTCGATAATTTCATTTTTTAAAAATCCAGGGCGGCTTGGCGCCGCTCCAAAATCTTACCGATTAGTTAAGGAGAACGAACGTGGCTCAAACAACTTCATCCCGGTTGCAAACGGTGCTCAAGGATTTTCAAAACAGTACTCCCGATGTGGAAGGGGCCGCAATAGCCAGTTCCGACGGCTTGATTATGGCTGCCAGTTTGGCCGGCGATGCCGAGGAAGATCGCGTGGGTGCCATGAGTGCCGCTATGCTGGCTCTGGGCGAGCGCAGTGCCCAGGAATTGGCCCGGGGAACGGTGCAGCAAGTTTATGTAAAAGGAAATGAAGGCTACGTGGTTTTGACCAAAGTGGGCAGCGAGGCAGTTTTGATCTGTATTACCAACGAAAACGTCAAGCTGGGGCTGCTGTTTCTGGAGCTGAAGCGCACGGTGGAAGATCTCAAAAAAGTGCTGTAGCACCTGGCTGAGGCATATCTTAGGAAATCTGCCGTGGCCTGTTTGGCCTCCCGGAAGATATCGAGGGGAATGGACCGGCAGTCTACGGTAAAATCAACGGATGATTGATTCCACAGAGGATAAAGCATGAAAGATATTTTGACGAACCTGGTCAAGCTCACCAATGTTTCGGCACAGGACGTTGCCACCCTTCAGGAAGCCGCCCCGGAAATTCAGGGTTGGGGTCCGGAAATTGTGGCGCTGTTTTACAACACCTTGTATGATTATGCGGAAACCGCCAAGGTTTTTAAGCCGGGCGAACGCCCCGATCGCGAGGTAACCCTCAGCGATTGGTATACCAAATTGCTGACCGGCAAAATCGACGAAACCTTCTGGCAGCACCAGTGGTTTGTGGGCCTTATTCACATCAAACGCGAGGTGCGCAACCACGTCATGATGTCCATGATGAGCCGCATCCAGATTTTCTTCTTCGAGAAATGTCTGGAGAATTTCGACGTGGCCAAAACCCATCGTCTTTTTACCGCCTTCAAGCGCATTACCGACGTGATCGCCGGTTTGATTGCCGAGGGGTATTTTGAAAATTATATCACGGCGATGGAAACGGTGTTGGGCATCAAACGCAATCTGGTCAACAATATGTTGGTTATGGAAGTAGACCGCATGATCAAGAAAGCAAAACCGGCCTAAACCCGGTTTGCTGATAATTTCCGGTGCCGGTTCTGCCGGTCTGCGCAGGTCCGGCACCCTCAACAGTCTCTTGCAGGATGATTGCGGGCAATTTCAGGACGAGGTCGATGCAACATATTCTTAAAAACCTTGTTACCCTTACCGGGGCTTCTCAACAGGATTTTCGGCTGCTCAAGGATGCGGCGCCGTATCTGTTTGACTGGACGCCCGTAATCGCCAAACAATACTACGATATTCTCTTCAGCAACCTTCCCAAAGACGCCGCACCCTCCGCGGAAGAACGCCGCAAACTGGAGAGGGAACTCGACGGCTGGATGAAAAAAATCATCACCAACAATATGGACAATGAGTTCTGGCGCGAGCAGTGGAAGCGCGGGCTGGTCCACATTAAGGCCAAAACGAGCATTCACATGGTGCTCGGGATGATCAGCCGAATCCAGCTGCTGTTTCTTTATATCTGCGTCAACGAATTTGAGTTGAAGCAGGCCAGGAAGGTGTATGGTGCCTTTAAGCGGGTCACCGATCTGGTGGCCGGGATTTTTGCCGAGAGCTATTTTGAAAATTACCTGGGGGCGGTGGGCACCGCCACCGGGGTTAGCAAGAAATTGCTGGAGCGGGAAATTTTTGTGGAAGTGGATAAAATGATCGGACAGGTACGGGGCGAATTAGAAAAGGAGAGCTGAAATGGGACAGTCAGCGAAAACGGATCTGCATTATTACTGCGAATTGTGTGAAAAGGAAATCGAACGGAATATCTGCCCGCAACACGGACTGGACTTTGTGCTATTGCTTGCTCCGGGGGAGCGGAAAGGGGATTGGCATTTCGATACCACGGCGGAAATTATCGAAGAAAAAGTGATCCGCCCACCTAAAATGGGGCTGGGTTTCGACGAAGATGATGATGAGGAAGGTACCGATTTCTTCAGCAGCTCATTTTTGTCCAAAATTAAAGGCAAAAAAATTCTGAAGAATCTGCACCGGGCTTTTCAGGACTTTTTTAGCGAAAAATCCGAGGTGCATCAATAGAGAATAGGCCGCCTTCCGGCCGCTATCTTCAGGGTTTTCCCGAGCGGGAAAACAGACTTCCAAATGCCGGTTCCCCCAGGGGCAGCCGGCATTTACCGCAATTGGCAAGGGTCGCTGTGACAAGAATGGACGAAGTACTTCAAAACCTGCTTCAGTTAACCGGTTTTTCGGATGACGATTCCCAGATCCTGCAAAAAGCCAGGAGTGAAATCCAAAAATGGGAGGCTGGCATCGTTAAGGTGTTCTACGATACCCTTTATAATTATCAGCCGACCTCCCGATTGCTTGGCGACAAGCAGCGCGATGACATGGTGACCAGCCTTTCCCGCTGGCTTAAACATCTGGTGAGTGCCGAACACAATGAAAATTTTTGGAAATACCAGTGTTTTATCGGATTGGTGCACATCCGCCGCAATATTCCCAATCACCTCATTATTGCCATGATGAGCCGCATCCAAACCTATTTCCTGGCCCAGAGCACTTATACCTTCAGCACGGTAGAGGGAATGCGCCTGTATGTGGCCTTTAAAAAGCTCACCGACATCGTGATTGGGCTTATTGCCGAAGGTTATTTCGACGGTTATCTGAATGCAATTCAGAAAATAACCAATCTCAACCGGGAGTTGGTGGACCGCATGGTTATCCGGGAGGTTGAAAAATTACTGGAACCCAAAACCCGCCAGCAATCCCAAGGCGATTAAACTCCGGAAACCCGGCTTTGGCAACCGGAGCTCCGCAGTTGGAATTGACTTATGAAGATAAAAGACATCCGGGGTTTTCGGACCTACTATAAAGAACAGGTCAACGATCTCAGGGACGATAATCGCAACGAACATTTCCTGGGTCAGAAAAAAGTGCTTCCCGACGGTGGCAATGTTTACGGCTTTTTTCATATTTATCATGGGGATAAAGCCGATATTCGCCAGGGCAGTTTCCTGACCAGCTTTCTGGATATGGCCCGCGACAGCCAGGTGGTATACGAGTTCCTGCAAAATGCGGTGGATGCCAACAGCACCGAATTTGCCCTGGTGTATGATGACGAATACTGCCTGGTGATCAACAACGGCGAGCAGTTTAGTTTCGAGGGCATCCGGGCTATCCTCAACGTGGGTTCTTCCAGCAAGGAGGAAAGCTCGGATATCGGCAAATTTGGGATCGGGTTTAAGCTGGTGCACCGGCTGATTGGCGAAAACTCGGCCATCGAGGAACTCACCGAACAGCATTTGGGTCCGATTCTGTTTAGCTGGTCCAAAAAGAAACATCTGGAAAAACTGCGCGCTTTGCGTAGCCTCA
>JAGRBF010000619.1:5775-6660 GCA_020434205.1 Calditrichota bacterium
ACCAATTTTCCCTGCCAGCCCGGCGAAGAAGTTCACGACATCAATTATCAACTCACCAATTCTCTTTTTGCCGAGGCGGAATTGCTGACCCTGGTAGACTGGGTGAACCGCAAATTGCCGGTAAATCTGGACAATTTTGAGCAGGGATCCCTGTTTTTCCTGAAACTGGGACCGGGGAAAAAACGCTACCTCGAAGGAGAATACCTCGAACACGGTGTCAAAAGCTCTTTGTCCCTGTTAAACAAAATCTCCGAAGCCTCTCACAAAAAAGGCCTGGAAAGGGTATACCTGAATGCCGCGGAGATAACCCATCCCAGCGACCTGGCTTATGAAAAGTTTGTCCTGCCCGGCGGCTCCCGGGCCCACAATTACGTCCGCCCCCGCAAGGGACATTTTGCCGAAGAGAATGCGGTGGAGTTCCTGCTGGGTTATTGCCGGGATTTCCACCAGTCTCAGTCGCTGATCCACGGATATCCCAATTTTTACCTGTTTTTCCCCATTCTGGAAGAAGTCCACAATCTACATTTTATCCTGCATTCCAACGCTTTCTACAATGGCAGCCACCGCACCAGCCTGCATCTGGGCGGGGAAAGCGGGGAAAAGGACGATTACGGGATTAACGAGCGCCTCCTGGAGGTTTTTGCCGATCAGCTGATCGAACGCCTGGAGCAATACCGGGTTGGGGACCGGGAGCGTTTTGCAGCTATTTATGCGGCCCTGCTGCTCTCCGGGCCCGCCAACGAACGGCACAAAAAATGGGTGGACAAACCCCTTTACCAGCCGCTGCTGGCCTACCTGCGCGAGCACATCCCCACCCAAAGCCAGGGCGAGAACTGGTGCGTCCGCAAGGAGTCGGTGCGCATCAAAAAAACAGCCCTGAAAATC
>JAGRBF010000619.1:6716-9175 GCA_020434205.1 Calditrichota bacterium
CTGCTGAACCGGGAAGCAAGCCTGACCAACGAAACCGGCAGCGAGATGAGCAATTCCAAGCTGGGTCTCACCGCCTGGAACGTGGTGGACGTGATCGAGGCCTTGCCGGGGGACGCGGAAATTCTGGCGTTTGGCAAATGGATCGCCTCCCTGGAGCGGGATGATCCGGCCACCTACCAGGCTTTTTTTGCGGAAATCAATGACGGGATCGGCTACAATCCCAGTCCCGGTTTTATCAAGACCTTTTTTGCCCTGCCGGTTTTCCGCTTCGGGGATACCTTTTGTTCTATCAACGACCTGGCCGGGCCAGCTGCCGGCGACAAACTTTTCTGTATGGAGCAAACCGCGGGATTGCGGGATATCCTGGGCATTCTGAATATCGAGATGTCCTCGCTCAATATCTCCGATGTCCGTTGGCGGCGGGTCAAATTCAATATTGAAAATCGCCTTCCCCAACTGGCGGACGGCCACCCCCTCCTGTGCCTGGATGATGATGCCCGGCTGCTGAATTACATTCAGGAAGCCATCCTAAAAGATCCGAACGGCCTATCCACCGAGCAGAAGATCCGCCTCTTTAAAACCGTTCTGGAAGGGTTTGACAACGCGCTTCGGGATTCAATCGGAAATCTGCGCCTGTTCGTCAACACTCTGGGCGAGCTCCAACCCCTGCATCAGATGCTGCCCTTTCAGCCGGAAAATTATCCGGCCTGGCTGACCCCCTTTATGATTGCCGCGAGCGACTATCTTCCCGACGAGCAGCGCGACCATCTGGTCGCCCCGGAACGCATCTTCGGGGATGTGGTAGTTCCCAATTGGGAACGCATTATTGCCGGGCCCAACCTACCCGAGCAAATCGCCGATTTTTATGATGAGGTGGGCAGTCTTTTTCGAAAATCCACCGGCGACGTCCCCACCTGGGATAAGCGGCCTTTCGTTTATGTGGATCGGGAAAGGGGATTTTTGACCCCGGATGCGGTTTTGTTCCATCCCGGTTTGGCCAACCTTGGCGAGCCGGAATATCAGGTGGTGGAAAAAGCCCTGCGCAGCCTTATCGGCAAACCGCTACCCAACTTTGCAATTGTTTCTGCCCTTCGCAAAGCCCCCTTTGCCGGGAATTTTGCTGCGGTGGATTTTGGCGCCGAGGTGGGCGGTTCCGTGGACCTGACCCACCGGGAAACCGTTTTGCTTCGGGATGCCGTGGACGGTACCGGGGCCGACTTTTTCGAGTGGTTTGTGGTCCGGGCGACCCAGGTATCCGATCAGTACCGGGTAGAGCCGCGCGGGGATAAAATGCAGTGTTTTTGCTCCTTTAAACACCCGCAACTGAGCCGCTTTATCGAAAGTGATGCGCGCCTGCAGGATACCCTGCTTTTTCTCCCCGCCAATTTGTACGAACCGCGCATGGATAAAACCGCTTTATTAACCGGCAAAGCCCTCTATCAGAAAGCGCTGGGGGCCGGTTTCCAGGAAACGCAGATTGAGGTTGCCCGCGAAAGTGATGATCCCGTCCTGCAAAAGGCTTTCCTGGAAAGTATCCCGGAAATCGCCCTGAGTCCGCAGGAACGCTACGATGCCACAACATTTCCTTTCCGGGTATTCGAAATGGCGTTGAACTGTTGCCGGGGTGGGGAAAAAGGGCGTTTGCTGGAAATGCTGGCCCGTAAAATCCTGATTGTCGATCGAACCGGGCAGCGCCAGCTGTTGGAGGATGTCGCGGACAATAACCAGGTTTCCTTTACCGGCAAGGACGGTATTAGCGGGGAGCCCCTCAATTTGTCCAAAATTCTGCCGCGTTTTTCCGCAACCGGCGGGTTAATCGAGGAGGTGCTGTCCAGTTTTGTCGATTTCCCGGATCCCAAGGCCTTGCGCAAAAGCATTTTTCAGATCGGGAACGCCCGCCGCAAATCTTTTGTTTATAAGGAGCTTAAGGAGGAGTTTCCGCTGCTGGAAAACGCCGAGCAGCTGGCCTTTGTGGTTTTGTATGCCGCTAACCAGAATATGACCGATCATCCTGCCGATCCCTTAATCGGTTTCAACGTCCGCACCCATAGCGGGATTTTCCCGCTGCGCAGCGGTTTCTTGCTGTCCCGCGAGGTGGCCTTCCTCAGCCGGGAGCGTCTGTTGGACGGGTACGATGGTATCGAAAGACTTTTGGGGCTGGACAATGAAAACCCCGCCGCCTTTGTCGGTGAGATTCCCGTGGTATTTTGCACGCCGGTTCTTCGGGAAGGGATTTTTTATGCCGGTCCGGCTGCTGAAAATCTTTTGGAATCCGCCGACCATCAAAAACAGGCCTTTCTTTCGCTATTTACCCAGTGGCAGGAGTCCCGCCCGGAGCGCATTGAGCTGGCTCTGCCCGCGGACGGAGAGCTTTCCGCGGAAGCGGGGATGCGTTTGTTGGGTTCCCTTCAACCCCTGCTCAGCTTTTCCCCCACAGGCAAGGTTTATCCCGGCAAATT
>JAGRBF010000077.1:0-243 GCA_020434205.1 Calditrichota bacterium
AAGCGAAAAGCGAGAAGCGAAAAGCGAGAAGCGAAAAGCGAAAAGCGAAAAGCGAAAGTTATAAGGCGGCCAACGGCAGACGGCAGACGGCCAACGGCAGACGGCCAACGGCCAACGGCATACGCTGATCGCTTATCGCTCTTCGCCCTGAGGTGGCACATAGCCTGGGCCGCGCGGCCGCAGCTCCTTGAGGCGGTTTTCGGTAATAGCTTTCACCCGCTTCACGTAGTCCGCCTGAACCTG
>JAGRBF010000077.1:350-8421 GCA_020434205.1 Calditrichota bacterium
CTGTCCGGCACCGCCGCTTCATTGATGATCAAAATCTCCGCGCCCAGGGTGTCCCAACTGGCCGCGCTAAAATCCGGCTGCTGCCCCCACAGGGGAAGGGCGCTCAACAAGAGGGCGAAAAGGGGCCCGGCGATCGCTGTCCAATGGCGTTTCATGGCGCCAATATAAGGAGGGGAAATGGGTAACTCAACCGGGAAGAATGAAGTTGCCAGACCAGGGGATTAGCCTTACATTCAAACCGGCAAGGCCCGGTCCGATTAACGGCCTCCTGTTAACTTTCCGATTTTTGAACGGTTGACTCCCGGACCCGCTCCGGTCGGCCGTATTCAAAAAACCGGACCCCAAAATCCTGCCGCACCCCGAAAACAAGACCTGCCGGATTTTTCCGAACTTTTGATTTACGGCAGGGTTATAAGGTAAAAATCATCGTTTCTTCAACAATTCCGGAGTATTGATAGTGATGACTTATTTACGCGCTCTTTTTCTGGCCCTGATCGCGGTTTCCATGGGATTTCAGAGTGCTTACGGGTTTGGAAAAAATAAGGTTATCTATAAGAATTTCAAGTGGTACTACATCCAATCCCAGCATTTTGATATCTATTTTTACCAGGGCGGCAAGGAAATCGCCGAGTTTACCGCGGAGGTGGCCGAGGAAGCCTACGCCCAGATGCAACGCGATTTCAAATACGATATCAAAGAGCGCGTGGTGATGATTGTCTACAACTCCCACAACGACTGGCAGCAAACCAATGTGGTGATCTCCTATCTGGAGGAAGGCATCGGCGGGGTCACCGAGCTGTTCAAGAACCGGGTGGTGGTGCCCTTCGAAGGTTCCTACGAGCAGTTCCGCCACGTTATCCACCACGAACTGGTGCACGCCGTCACCAACGACCTGCTTTACGGCGGATCCATTCAATCCCTGGTGGTGGGCGAGGTTACCCAGGCCCCGCTGTGGTTTACCGAAGGCATCGCCGAATTCCAGTCCCAGGGATGGAATACCCAGATCGACATGGTGGTGCGGGACGCGGTGCTCAACAACTATATTCCGGATCTCAACCTGCTTCAGTATTACCTGGTTTATCAGGGAGGGGCCTCGGTTTTTCGCTACATGGCCACCACCTACGGCCGTAAAAAAATCGGGGAATTCCTGCACAAAATGCGCGGCAAGGTGGCCTTCGAACGGGTGTTGCGTTCCACGGTCGGGGTGGGTGCCGAAGAATTTTCGGAACGCTGGCACCGCTACCTGCGCCGCCAATACTGGCCGGAAGTGGTGGATCGCAAGGATCCCGATGAAATCGCCAAACAGCTTACCGATCACGACCGGGTGCCCAACTACCTGAACGTCAGCCCGGCTATCTCCCCCAACGGGGACAAAATCGCCTTTATTTCGGATCGCCGCGGCTACCAGAACATTTACCTGATGTCCGCCATGGACGGGGAAATTATCAAAACCCTCGTTAAAGGACAGCGCTCCGCCAGTTTCGAGGAATTGAAGTGGCTGCGCCCCGGGATCGATTTTAGTCCGGACGGCAAATACCTGGTTTTTGCGGCCAAGGCGGGAGCGGGAGACGCCCTGTATACCGTGGACGTCAAGGATGGGGATATTAAGGAATTCCCCCTCCCGGAGCTGGACGGGGCTTTTACCGCCAACTGGTCTCCGGACGGCAAAACAATTGCCTTCATCGGCAACAAAAACAACCAGAGCGATATTTACACCATGGATCTGGAAACCCGCGAGGTTACCCAGCTCACCGACGATATTTTTACCGACGATCAACCCTCCTGGTCTCCGGACGGCAAACAGTTGGCCTTCGTGTCCGACCGCAAGGATTATCTCGACAAAAAAGATGTGCCCGCCGATTTCGACATGAGCAAATTCGATTATGCGGCGCGGGACGTTTACATTCTCGATGTGCCTACCCGCAAAATGACCCGCATTACCGATTCGGATTGGGAAGAGGCTACCCCCAACTTCAGTCCGGACGGCAAAACCCTGGCCTTTGTGTCCGACCGCACCGGGATCAACAACCTCTACCTGCACAAGCTGGAAACCGGCGAGGAATACCCGGTTACCAACATCATTTCCGGGATCTTTCAGATCAACTGGGACCGCAGCGCCAACCGCATGGTATTTACCACCTTCTTCAGCGGTGGTTTCGACATTTACCTGATGAACAACCCCCTGGAAATGGAGCCGGTAACCCTCAAAAACACCCTTTTTGTGGATGAGATGGAAGGGGATAAACTCCCCGTTTACGCCCGTCTCTGGGAGCCGGAACCCGGGGAAGCCGAGGAAGATTCCGCCAAAATCGCCTCCGGGCCCGGCGGGGATTACAGCAGTTTCGTGTTCAGCCGTTACAATATGGAGAAGGCCGCCAAGGATAAGGAAAAGCCGGTGGAGCTGGCCAGCGAAAATTATCAGGATGAGGACGGCAACTACAAGATCCGCAAATACAAGCTCAAATTCAGCCCGGACCTGGTAACCGGCAACGCCGGCTACAACACCTATTTCGGCTTTACCGGCTACACCACTTTTGCCTTCAGCGATTTGCTGGGGGATCACAAGATCAATTTGAACGTCAACCTGGTTTCCGATCTCAAAAACAGCAACATCAGCCTGCTGTATTTGTATCTGAAGCGCCGGATGGGCGTCGGAATGGGTGGATATCACCTGTCTTATTTTCTGCGGGATCAAAGCGGGATAGACTATCGCCGTTTCCGCAATTACGGCTTCAATTTCCTGACCAGCTACCCCTTCAGCAAATTCAACCGCCTGGAGCTGAATCTGAACTGGTACAACGTGATGCTGGAATTCCTGACCACCAATCAGCCCGATCAGCATGTGGCCACCATTCTGCCTTCGGTAGCTTATGTGCACGATTCGGTGTTGTGGGGGTCCACCGGCCCAATCGACGGGCAACGCTACGCCCTCTCGCTGCTGGCCAGCCCCGAATATTCCGATAAAAGCCGGGAGTTCCATACCTGGAGCATGGATTTCCGCAAGTATTTTATGCTCAACCGCGATTACAGCCTGGCCTTCCGGGTCTCCGGGGCCGCCAGTTTCGGGGACGATCCCCAGCAGTTTTTCCTGGGCGGGATGGACAACTGGATCAACTACAAGACGGTGGACAACGAGGGAATCCGGGTTAACGATATCGGGGACGTGTTCTTCGCCTCCTTTACCACCCCCTTGCGCGGGGCCTATTACTACCAGCAGGTGGGCACCCGTTACGCCCTGGCCAATATGGAATTTCGCTTCCCGCTGATTCGCTATCTGGGGCTGGGATTTCCGCCGATCAGTTTCTTCAATGTGCGCGGGGTGATGTTCTACGATATCGGCACCGCCTTCAGGGCCGGCGACAACTGGTATTCCAACGATCAATGGCGAGCCACCACCGTTAACGACCAGGGCAACCGGGTGTTTAAGGACCTGGTGAGCGGCTACGGCCTGGGTGCGCGGGTTTTCTTCCTGTATTTCCTGATGCGCATCGACCTGGCCTGGCAATACGATCTGGACCACAGCTCCAAGCCGGTCTGGTACATCTCCCTTGGCGCGGACTGGTAATGAAGTAACCGCCAGCTGTGAGGCATGCCCTGTGACTGCGAGGCATGCCTCGCAGCTACTACGGATGATCCCCCCTTTTTAATTCTCATCTCGCTTAATATCTCCCCGCTTGTTAAGTTCCTCAGGGGCCGGTAGCGGTCCCTATCAAAATCGATTCGCATTTTTCAATTTTCAGCAAAAGGAGTAAGACTGTGGCAATGCAAGACGATTCCCAATGGACGAGCTTAGAAACCAAAATTGCCCAACTCCGCAAGCTTCAGGAGGAAGCCCTGCAAGGCGGTGGCGAAAAACGTATCCAAAAAATGCACGAACAGGGCAAGCTGGTAGCCCGCGAGCGTATCGAAGTACTGCTGGACGAGGGGACCTTCGAAGAAATTGACATGCTGGTGCGGCATCAATCCCGCGATTTCGGGCTGGAAAATCAGCGCTATCTCGGCGACAGCGTGGTGGTGGGCCTGGGGAAAATCGAGGGGCGGACCGTTTGCGTTTTTAGCCAGGACTTCACCGTTTTCGGGGGCAGCCTTTCCGGCGCCCACGCCGAGAAAATCTGCAAAATTATGGACATGGCCATGAAAATCGGGGTGCCGGTCATCGGCCTCAACGATTCCGGCGGGGCCCGCATTCAGGAAGGGGTGGTAAGCCTGGGCGCCTATGCCGATATCTTTTTGCGCAATACCCTGGCCAGCGGCGTGGTGCCGCAGATCTCCGCCATTATGGGGCCCTGCGCCGGGGGCGCGGTTTATTCGCCGGCTATTACCGACTTCATTTTTATGGTGCGGGACCGCAGCTATATGTTCGTCACCGGCCCCAACGTGGTCAAAACGGTGACCCATGAAGAGGTGACCTTCAAGGAACTCGGCGGCGCGGTTACCCACGCTACCAAAAGCGGGGTCAGCCATTTTGTAGCGGAAAATGACGTGGACTGCCTGCGTCAGCTTCGCCGCCTGATCACCTTTATCCCGCTCAACAATTCCGAGGAACCGCCCTATAAAACGCCGAGTGATCCGGTGGACCGCATGGACGAAAAACTCAATTCCATCGTCCCTTCCAACCCCAGCAAACCCTATGACGTCAAGGAAGTAATCCGCATGGTGGTAGATGACGGCGATTTTATGGAAGTGCACGATCGTTACGCGGAGAACATGGTGATCGGTTTTGCCCGCATGAACGGTCAGTCGGTGGGGATCGTGGCCAACCAGCCGCTGGCCCTGGCCGGGGTGCTGGACATCGACTCCTCCATCAAGGCGGCGCGTTTTGTGCGCTTCTGCGACGCCTTCAATATTCCCCTGATTACCTTTGTGGATGTGCCGGGATTTCTGCCGGGTACCGTTCAGGAATGGGGCGGGATCATCAAACACGGGGCCAAATTGCTCTATGCCTTTTGCGAGGCCACCGTTCCCAAAATCACCATTATTCTGCGCAAAGCTTACGGCGGGGCCTACGATGTGATGAGCTCCAAGCACATCCGCGGCGATTTCAACTACGCCTGGCCCTCCGCAGAAATTGCGGTGATGGGACCCAAAGGGGCCGCCGAAATTATTTTCCGACGGGAAATTGCCGAGGCGGAAGATCCGGAAGCAGCACTGCTGGAAAAAGAAAAAGAATATCGCGATAAATTTGCCAACCCCTATCTGGCGGCCGAACGCGGCTTTGTGGATGATGTGATCGAGCCGAAAACCACCCGCGCCAAAATATGCTGGGCCCTGGAAGTGCTTCGCAATAAGGTGGACAAAAATCCGCCCAAAAAACACGGCAATATTCCGCTGTAGGTAGATAGGCTTGTAGGTAGATAGGCTGTAGGTAGATAGGCTGTAGGTAGATAGGCTTCGATTACAAGGTCTACAACCTAAACCCCTACAGCCTAAACCCCTACAGCCTAAACCCCTAATCCGCCAATTCGAAGGTCACATAGGTCTCCGGATTGACAAATGTGTCGTTGATCAGAAACTCAAAGTGCAGGTGGGGTCCGGTGCTTTTGCCGCCGGTGCTGCCGACCTCTCCGATTTTTTGTCCCGCCTCAACGTTTTCCCCGACTTTTACATCAATTTTGGACAGGTGAGCATAGCGGGTGATAAGGCCGTCCCGGTGCTCGACCGCAATGTGATTGCCGTAGGCCCCGTTGTACTGCGCAAAGGTCACCACACCCGATGCGGCGCTGAAGACCGCCGTTCCCAGCGGCGCTTTGATATCGATCCCTTTATGGGTCCATTTGCCGTTCGAACCGTGCCCCGGGGCCCCGAAGCGGGAAGTTATTGTGCCGGTATTCATCGGGCACTGGAAGTCACCTTCTGCCTGCGGCTCCTGAGCCGGTGGGGGAGAGGCCGCCCCGAGCGGGGTTACCGGAGCCATGGGCAATAAAAACAATCCCAGCAAAAGGGTCAGGGTCAGCATGATGTTACGTTTTCCAACTGTCATGGAATTTTCTCCTTTTAAATCGTAAATGCGTTGGTAGATGTTGGTGTTTTGTAAACTGAACCCGGGTTCGAAGAGGGGATCGGCTTCCCGCCGCTGACCGTTCTGTAATACGGCCAGCAGGGCCCGGCCGTATGCGGCAGGCGAAGGAAAGCCATTTAACAGCACCGCGCGATCGCAGAGGCGCTCCCGGGCGATGCGGATTTGCCGTCCGGCATACCAGGATACCGGATGGAAAAAGTAAAAACAGTGCAGCAAATCCTGGAGGACGGCCCACAGGCCGTCCCAGCGGCGAATGTGGACGCATTCGTGGGCGATAATCGCCTCCAGATGCCGCGATTGGTCCAGCAGGGAAGCCGGCAGGAAAATCACCGGGCGCACCATACCGGTGGCAAAGGGAAAATGATACTGGCCGGAGCAAAGCAGTCGGACCGGCCGCCGGATCTTCAGGCGCCGCCGCCAGGTTTCCAGAATACGGAGAAGCTCGGGGCTGGATACCGGATGGCTTTCGCGGAGCAAACGTCTTAAAATCAACCGTTTACGTCCCCACAAGAGCAGGGCTGCCGCCCCGCCGCATAACCAGATCAGGGCGGGAATAACCTGCCAGGGAATCCCCGCTTCGGGAGGAATGTGGCCGCTGGCGAGGGTCTCGATGGGGGGCAGGAAAAAGGGGTCTCCGTAACCCATGGCCCCGCCATCCGGGGAATACCGCCAGAGGTGATCCCAAAAATTCCGGGCGCTGATGGCCAGATTGAAATCGGTGGGAAGCACCAGGCGGACCAGCAGCATGGCCCCCAGCCAGAGTTGCACTTCCGGCCAGCGCCGCCCGGCCAGGCGCAGGATCAGGTAAACCGGGACAAAAAGCAGGGAGGAAAAAAGCACCTGCCATCCCAGGTAGCGACTGCACAGAATCAGCCAGTCCACCAGAGCCGTGAATTCCGGAAAGATCGTCATGCCCCTTCCTCCTCGTCAGCTTCCCCCTCTTCCAGCAGGCGGTTCAGCTCGGCAATTTCCGCCTCGGAGAGGGTTTCGTTTTTGGCAAAAAGGGTAACCACCGTGGCGGGATCGGTTTCCAGAACCCGTTCGGCAAAAAATTGAATAAAGCGCACCAGCCCGGCGGGGCGGGACACCAGGGCCCGGTAAACGAATACCCCGTGAAAGGTTTCCCGCTCCAGAAGGCCTTTTTTGGCCATGCGGTCCATCATGGTTTTGGTGGTGGAGTAGGCCCAGCCCTGTTTCTCCTGCACCAGATCGTGAACTTCCCGCACGCTCTGGCGGCCTTTGGCCCACAGAACCTTCAGAATATTGTATTCGGCACGGCTGAGTTCGGGAATAGTACCCATCTTACACCTTCGCGTTTCTGTTACATTGTAACAGTATTTAAAAAATGAAGATCACTTTGTCAAGCAGTTTTGGAAAATTGGCAAAATCAGCGGTTTGGGAAATTGAGCTTTTGGGAGAAAGGAGATCCCTTTGTAAATTTCCGCCATGCTTTGCAGGTATCGGGAGAGATCGCGACCTCTCCGACGGTTTTTTTCAGTAATTCCAGCAATTTCAAACACAGGAATCACAACATGATTTTATCCGGCAGGGAAATTCAGGCCCGTCTGGGCAAGGAACTCCAGATTACCCCCTTCGACGAAAAACAATTAAACCCCAACAGTTACAACCTGCGCCTGCACAACGAACTGCTGGTTTACGATAACAACGTGCTGGATATGAAAACCCCCAACCCCGCCTCCAAATTGATTATTCCGGAAGAAGGCCTGCTCCTGGAAACCAACAAACTTTACCTGGGGAGAACTCTGGAACACACCCAGACGGACGGATTTGTGCCGATGCTGGAGGGCCGTTCCTCCATCGGGCGCCTGGGGCTTTTTATTCACGTAACGGCGGGATTCGGAGATGTGGGCTTTTGCGGTTACTGGACCCTGGAGATCTTCTGTGTGCAACCGATCCGCATTTATCCGGGGGTGGAAGTCTGCCAGATTTACTATCACAAAATTTTGGGCGACTACGACACCTATCGAAGCGGTAAATATCAGAATAACAAAGACATACAGCCCAGCATGCTGTACAAGGATTTCGAGTAGG
>JAGRBF010000077.1:8449-10096 GCA_020434205.1 Calditrichota bacterium
GCCTCGCACCAGCTGGTTAATTGACCGCACCCATTACGGTTTGGCGGTCAATTCGCGGAGTTTGCGGTCCAGCAGTTCGATGGTAAACGGTTTGGGCAGGTAGATGACCCCTTCGTTGCGGGTTAATTGATTGATAACCCGCTGGTCGGCGTAGCCGGTGCACAGGATCACCCGCAGCTTTTGATGAATGGCCTTGAGGGCGTCGAAGGTTTGTTTGCCGTTCATGCCCGGCATGGCGAAGTCGAGAATCACATAATCGATCAGATCGCGATTTTTTTCGTAGAGCCGGATGGCCTCTTCCCCGGAGCCCGCCTCCATACAGCGAAACCCCAGAAACTTGCACATGCTCACCAGCACCTCCCGCAGGTACTTTTCATCATCAACAATGAGAATGGTGCCCTGCCCCTGAATGTATTTGGCGGGCGGCCTGGCGGCCGGGGGAGCCACAACCGGAGCGGGAGCGCCGGGTTTCTGGGTTACCGGCATCAGGATGCGAAAGGTGGTGCCTTTGGTTTCGGCGCTTTCCACCGTGATGAGGCCGTTGTGCTGCTTGAGCAGGCCGCTGACGATCGAGAGGCCCAGCCCCGATCCGTCGCTCGGATTTTTGGTGGTGAAAAAGGGCCGGAAAATCTGGCGTTTCAGTCCCTCCGGAACCCCCAGGCCGGTATCCCGCACACACAGCTCCACGTACTCGCCGGCGGCAATTTCCCGGGCCTTTTCGCTGCCGGGCAGGACGTTTAGCGGCTGGGTGCGAATGTAAAGATCCCCACCTTCGGGCATGGCGTCCCGGGCATTGGCCACCAGGTTGATGAGAATTTGCATAAAATGCTGGGGATCTCCCAGGATGTCGGGCAGAGCGGTATTCAGATCGAAGTGGATGGAAACCGCGGGACCCAGCAGGCTCTCGAACATGGCCCGCCCGTCCTTGAGCAGGGTATTGAGGTTGATGCGCTTTTCGCCTGTTTCCTCGCTGTCCGAATAGGTGAGCAGGCGGCCGGTGAGTTTGGCGGCCCGCCGGGCCATGTAAAGAATGGCTTTGGCGCGTTTCTGCAGTTCGGGTTGCGCCGTTTCGTTGAGCAAAAGCTGGGCGTTGGGGATAATAGCCCCCAGAATATTGTTGAAATCGTGCGCCACGTTAATGGCCAGGTTCCCAATGGCTTCCATGCGTTGGGCCCGCAGCATCTGCTGCTCCAGATTGCGCAGCCGGGTAATGTCCTTGATCTCGCACAAAACCGCCGGTTTGCCGGAAAAGAGGGTCTGGATAAATGTCCCCAGGCAGTGGACCTTGCCGGTTTCGGCGTGTTCCAGTTGAAATTCCCGCTCCAGAAACTCGGGACGGTCCTCGATGCGGTGGAAAATATCGCGGATGGCGCTGCGGTCTTTTTCGCTGAGGAGGGTCCAGAAATGGTCGCCGTGGGCCCGTTCCGCGGTTTGGCCGGTAAGCTCCAGATATTTGCGGTTAAAAAGTTTGACCACGTCGTCCTGGATAATCAGGATCGCCAGGGGAGAGGATTCGTAGACCGCGGCGTAATTGACTTCCGCTTCCCGAAGCTGGTGGGTGAGCAGCAGGTTGCCGATGCTGAAGGAGGCCTGCTGGAGCATCAGGGACAGTAATTCCCGGGAAAGGTCGTCGAAGGGCTCCTGGTG
>JAGRBF010000620.1 GCA_020434205.1 Calditrichota bacterium
CTTTGGGAAACGGACGTAAACCACCTATCCATGGTGGTCCGCGGATAACAACATGCCGGGTAGCTTTTCCGCTGCAGGGTCAGGTGAGTCCGGTTTCAGTTTTCGCGATTTCATGATTTCGCGGTTAATGGGCCGGAAATTGCTTCTTGCGCGTAACGTCAGTTACTTATGTTTAGCGGTCCTATTAATGCGACCTCTTAACCGTCATCCCGGTGCCTGACTGCCAAACTTAAGACCGCATCCATTAAGGTGCAACCCTTTGCCCGGGCAGCCGGACCACAAAAGGTAATTTAATACATGTCCGTTTTTTTTGACAAGCTTTTGCATCGCCTCCCCTTTCTCTCCCGCCTGCGTCGTCTAAAAAGGCGGCAACGGGCCGAACTGGAAAAAGAGCAGGCCCTCCGCAAGCTGGCCGAGAGCGAATCCAGCCTGGACCTGGCCATCTGGGGGGGACATCTCGGGCTGTGGGAGTGGGATATCCCTGCCGACCGGGTCACCAATCACTGGCTCACTTTACTCGGCTACCAGCCCCAGGATTTTGCGCAGAATTTCGGGACCTGGGAGAAACTCGTTCATCCGGAGGATTATCAGACCCTGCTCTCCCAGATGAAAGCCTATCTGGACGGGGAGCTGGATTTTTTTGAGGTGGAATTCCGCGCCAAAAACAAGGCGGGAAATTATCATTGGATATTGTGCCGCGGGAAAATTACCGATTGGGATGATGGCGGCATGCCGGTGCGTATGGCCGGCACCCAGCTGGAAATTTCCAATGCCCGCCGGGACCAGGAAGCGCTGAAATTCCAGGAAACCATCATCAACAGCATTAACGACGCCATCATTTCAGTAGATCTGGACTCCCGGATTATGACCTGGAATAACGCTGCGGAGGCCATGTATGGCTACAGCCGGGAAGAGGCGATCGGCCAAAAATCCAACGACTTGCTGCGGGTTCACTACACCAATCAAAAGCGTGATTGGGTTTTGAAGGTTTTGGCGGAGGAAGGCGAATGGCAGGGCGAGACCATCCAATATCATAAAGACGGCACCGCCCTGGACATTTTTTCCTCCACGGTGATGATCTTCGACGACAGCGACAAACCCTATTGCATTGCAACGGTAAACCGGGACATCACCGACCGTAAATCCAACGAAAAGCGCCTCAAAAATCTGGCCCGGGAGCTGCGCCGCAGCAATAAGGAGCTGGAGGAATTCGCCTACGTGGCTTCCCACGATCTCAAGGAACCACTGCGCGGCCTCAACAATTACGCCAGTTTTATCATGGAGGATTATCACGATAAGCTGGACGACGAGGGCCGGCACAAGCTGGAAACCCTGCAGCGCCTGTCCCGGCGAATGGAAGAACTGCTGGATTCCCTCCTGCAGTATTCCCGGGTGGGGCGGCTGGATCTGGCTTTTGCGGAAGTGGACCTAAACCGGCTGATCAAGACGGTTCTGGAAAACCTGCGGGTCGCTGTCAGCGAAAAGAAGGCCCGGATCACCGTTCAGGAAAATTTTCCGGTTACCCGCTGCGACCGGGTTCGTCTGGGGGAAGTTTTCCAGAATCTGATCGGCAATGCCCTGAAATACAATGACAAATCCGAGCCGGAAATCGAAGTCGGGTTTCTCCGCAAAGGGGCGACCACCCCGGAGGGAGAGAAGGTGCCCGGACCGGTCTTTTTTGTAAAGGACAATGGCATCGGCATCAAGGAAAAACATCACGATGTCATCTTCAAGATCTTCAAGCGCCTGCACGGGCGGGATAAATACGGGGGCGGATCCGGGGCAGGCCTCACCATTGTGGACAAAATTATCAATCGCCATAAAGGACGGATCTGGTTATCTTCGGTTCCCGGCGAGGGCTCGACTTTTTTCTTCACCGTTAATATTGAGGAGGGCGATTCCCACAAAAAGTGAGGTTTTGAGGACATTCAGGGCTGCCATTGTGTTTAAAGAGATATTGTGCCGCAAGGATTGCCGGCATCCGTCATTTTACTTTCGACCATCAAAAAGGAAACCCGAATTTGCAATATCTACCCAAAAGCTGTGATCTTCTGATCGTGGAGGATAGCCCCGAGGATCGCGAAACCTATCGCAGAATGATCAATAATTTCAAATTTTTCGAGGCGCGCCTGCGCGAGGCCGAAACCGGCGAAGAAGGCCTGGAAATGGCCCTCCGGCAGCCTCCGGACTGCATCATCCTGGATTTCCGCCTGCCGGACATGGACGGTCTGGAGTTTATGGCTGCCCTCAAGGAGCGCTCCGATGCCGATATTGCGGTGGTGATGGCCACCGGTCAGGGTGATGAAGAAACGGCGGTGGAGGTCCTGAAAAGCGGGGTGCTGGATTATCTCGTCAAAGGCAACGTCTCCAGCGAGACCCTCTATCGGGCTATTATGACCGCCACCGATCGCATCGGGCTGCGCAAAACCCTCAAGCGCAAAAACGCAGAGCTGGAAGAGAGCAACCGCAATCTCCAAATGCGCAACGAAGAGCTGAAACGGTTTGCCTATGTGGTGTCTCACGACCTTAAGCAGCCGCTGCGCACCCAGACCGGCTTCCTGAAAGAGCTGGAGCGCAGCATCGGAACGGATTTCGATGCGCAGACCCGCGAATACATGGATATTATTCTGGAAAACAGCTGCCGCATGGAAGGGCTCATCGACGCCTTGCTGGCCTACGCCCGGCTGGAGGCATCCCAGACCGATTTTAAAACCTTTTCCATGGAATTACCGGCCGGCATGGCCCGCATGAACCTGCGCGCTGCCATTGAGGAGAACAATGCCATTATTGAGATAGGCCCCATGCCGGAAATCGAGGGGGATGTAAACCTGCTGTCCGTCCTCTTCCAGAATCTGATCGGCAATGCCATCCATTACCGCAGCGCGGAAAAACCGGCCGTGCAGGTCGATTGCCAAATGCATAACGGCGAGTTCCGGTTTGCGGTACGCGACAACGGCATTGGGATTCCCCCGGAAAAAACCGAGGTGATTTTCCAGGCTTTTCAGCGCCTGCACGGTTACTCGCAGCGTCCCGGCAACGGGCTGGGCCTGGCCACCTGCCAGAAAATCGTTGCCATTCACGGCGGGCAAATCTGGGCGGAGTCTTCCGGAGAGAACGGATCGACCTTTTACTTTACCCTGCCCAAACCGGCAATCCGGGAAAAGCAGGAACTAAACCACGGGGACAAATGATGACCACCAACCAACCCATTTTAATTGTGGAGGATAGCCCGGAAGATTACGAGGCAACCGTGAGGGCTTTTCGAAAGGCAGGACTGGCAAATCCGATTTTTCACTGTGAGGACGGGGATGAGGCCCTGGACTTCCTGAGCAACCGGGGCGAATTCGAAAACGCCAGCCTTTATCCCAAACCGGGAATAATTCTGCTGGACCTCAACTTGCCGGGGACCGATGGACGCGAGGTGCTTAGCGAGATTAAAGCCGACAAAAATCTGAAGCGTATTCCGGTAGTTATATTGACCACTTCCAACGATGAAAAAGACGTTCGCAGTTGTTACGAGGCCGGCGCCAACAGCTATATTCAAAAACCGGTTAACATGGAGCGTTTTATCCGTGCGGTGCAAATGCTCAAGGATTATTGGTTCAATATTTCCATTCTGCCCAAACAATCCTGAGTTCCGCCAGGAGCCAGGAGATTGGCCCGGCCGGGCTTTAGCCCAGCGTTAAGCGCGCCGGGGGCGGGGTTAACGGTCCCCCAAAGAAGCCGTTAAATAGACGCCAAAAACTGATTGTTAAACACCACTTCCCGCCGCTTTTGCATAATTTTTTGGCACATGCTCTGGAAAACCGCCCGAACGTCCGGCTTACGGGCCATGCCCGCCAGGGTTTGCGAATAGTTGATCAGTGCCGCGTCGATTTCCCCCGAAATGGCCAGTAATTCCTGTGGAGAATGCACTTTGCGGGTCCTGCCCGGCCACAGCTTGCCCTGCATTACCGAAGGGGGCGCAAACTGCATCCATCGTTGCCGGATACCCGGAGATACTTCGGCGTGGAAGGCATTCATCATTTTAACCATCTCCATTTCCCGGGCCACCAGATAACTCAGCAACATACGCATGCGCTTACCCTCACTGTTCCGATACAAATGATGGTAATATATGGCCGCCTGGGCGTGATATTCCCTGATCGTCCCGAGAACGTCGTTTACCCTTTGGAAACTCATGTTTTTCCTCCTGTTTGTAGGTCGTCTTCTTCTGAAAAAATTCGGCATTTCAAATCCTTAACCGGGTGACGCTTCGCTCAGGCTGGTGCGCGTTACCGGCTTTGGGACAGGTGCGGCGGGAACCAGAACGGTCCGGTCGAACAAGTTGTTAAAGGATTCCACCAGAGTCGGATGGGCAAAAGCGGCATCCCGGAGCCGGGTATAAGGCAGCCTGCCCATCATGGCGATCTGCAGGGCGGACATCAGTTCTCCTCCCTGGGGGGCCAAAATACCGCACCCCAATATTTGCTGATTTTCAGGGTGGATCAGCACTTTCAGCTTGCCAAGGGTCCGGCCGATTTCCCGGGCCCGGGCCATCTGCCATACCGGCATCTCCGCACGCATGTAACTGATCCCGCGACGCCGGGCCTCTCTCTCGGAAATGCCCACCCGCCCCAACTGGGGATCGGTAAAAATGGTGAAAGGTATATTGCGCTCCCCAATTTCCGCCGTTTCTCCGGCTAAAAGCCGGCGACGCAATACCCGATAGTCGTCATACGCTATATGGGTGAAGGCGGCACCGCCCGTCACATCTCCCAGCGCAAAGATGCCCTCCTGGGAGGTTTCCAGCCCGGCGGAAACCTTGATATATCCCCGGGAATCCGTTTCGACCCCGCTTAAGGGCAAATTCAAATGATCGCTATTGGGGCGGCGCCCGGTAGCCACCAGTAAATGGGACACTATTTTCTTGCGCATTCCGGCAGCTTGGCGGATCTCCAGTTCGATTTGCTGGGCGGAGCGTTGCCGGACCGACACCACCCTGGCATTCAGGGAAATCCGAATGCCCTCTTCCTCCAGAATTTGTTTGAGGATCCGGGCCATATCCTCGTCTTCCTGCGGCAGCAACTGAGGGGCGGACTGGATCAGGGTAACGTTGCTGCCCAGTCGGCGAAACATCTGGGCAAATTCCACCCCGACATATCCCCCGCCCACAATCGCCAAATGTGGCGGAATAAAGCTGGTATCCAATACCGTGCGGGAGGTCAAAAAATCAATGTTTTGCAGGTTGTCGATTTTCGGCATGGCCGGGCGGCTGCCGGTATCCAGAATAATGGTTTGGGCGCGGATACGTCCCGAGCCCCCGGCGTTAAAGCGCACTTCCATTTCCTTGACCCCGGTAAAGACGGCCTCCCCCCGCAGGAGGGTCAGGTTTTTCATCCCCTTCAGCTTCTCCAACTGTGAAACCCGAAAATTTTCCACAATTTTTTGGCGCCGCTGGGAGATATGTCCCATGTTTAGCGATACCGGGCCGCTTTCCACCCCGAAAGTCTCGGACTGTCGTACCAAATGAGCAACTTCGGCAATTGCCGCCAGGGTCTTGGTGGGAGTGCAGCCCCGGTTTACACAGGTTCCGCCGACGTATTCCCGCTCTACCAGAGCGGTTTTCCATCCGGCAGCGGCGAGGTCCCGCGCCAACGGGGATCCGCCCTGGCCGGCGCCGACAACAATCGCGTCGAAAAGAGTCGGAACTGGATGCATTTAACCTCCTTGAGATTTGGCCAATTAAACATAACCTGTTGAACTGTATTAATTTAAAGTTCAAAGAATGTGCCAGAAAGGCCAAAAATCCGGCAAACAATTGTTTTAAATAAATTTAGAAACTTAGGAGGAGCAGGAAATCGCAGAAAGATCTCTCAAAATGAAAGAGGAATTGAGAGAGAGAAGGCAGCCGTTTATTTATTTAACCCAAACCGTTTTGATATTGACAAACTCCCGGATCCCGAAAAGACCCAGTTCCCGGCCGTATCCACTGTCCTTGATGCCCCCGAAGGGCACCCGCGGATCCGACCGAACGAAGTCGTTTACAAAACAGCAGCCGGCCTGCAGGTGGGTTTCGGCGAGGTGTTGCCCACGTTGGGCATCCGCGGTAAAAATCGCCCCGCCCAAACCGAAAACGGAATCGTTGGCAATACGCAGGGCATCGGCCTCATTTTCCGCGGCAATCAGGCTGGCCACCGGTCCGAACAGTTCTTCCTCATAAGCCGGCATTCCCGGACCGACGTTGCTTAGCACGGTGGGCGGATAATAGGCCCCCGGCCCGTCCGGCAAATCCCCACCCAGCAAGGCAATAGCCCCTTTGGCCAGGCTTCTTTTGACCTGATGGTGAAGGGTTTCCCGCAGGTCCATGCGCGCCAGAGGCCCCAGGCTGCTGTCCGGATCGGTGGGATCCCCCATCCGGTATGCCTGCATGCCGGCCACCACCAGCTCGGTGAAAGGCTGCAGAACCGCCTTTTCCACCACAAAACGTTTGGCGGCGATACAGCTTTGCCCGCCGTTGATCATCCGGCTGGTCACGCAGGCTAGGGCTGCCGCAGCCAGATCGGCATCCTTCAGAATCACGTAGGCGTCGCTGCCCCCCAATTCCAGCACGGTTTTTTTGAGGGCCTGTCCGGCAATTCCGGCCACGGCCCGCCCGGCCCGCACACTGCCGGTGAGGGT
>JAGRBF010000621.1:0-1924 GCA_020434205.1 Calditrichota bacterium
GGCCGACTACGACCGCGATGGGGACATTGATCTTTTCATCGGCTCGCGCAGCATTCCCTGGCAATACGGGATGACCCCCGAGAGCTATCTCCTGCAAAACGACGGGCGCGGCTTTTTTTCCCTGGCCGATGCCGCCTGGAATGATGCTGTTTCGCAGATCGGGATGGTCACCGATGCCGCCTGGGCGGACATCGACCGGGACGGCGCCGCGGATCTGGTGGTGGTCGGGGAGTGGATGCCGGTAACGGTGCTGCGCAATACCGGCCAGGGATGGGAGAACATCACTGAGGCTGCCGGTTTGGCCCGGAGCAACGGGTTTTGGAATTGCCTGGAAATCGCCGATTTAAACGGGGACGGTTACCCGGACCTGATCGCCGGGAATCTGGGTTTCAATAGCAAAATCCGGGTATCCGAAGAACAACCCGCCACCCTGTATATCTCCGATTTTGACCGCAACGGGCTGCTGGATCCCATAACCGCCTTTTACAAGGGCGGCCAAAACTATCCCCTCCCCCTGCTCAAGGAATTGCTGGCGCAGTTGCCTTACCTGCGGGAGAGATTCCCCAACAACGCCAGCTATGCCGGCCAAACCGTCAGCGAGGTTTTTACGCCGGAAGAATTGGAACACGCCACCCGGAACCAGGTGTTTACCACGGCCAGCAGCGTTTTTTACGGCAGTGCGGCCGGGCGTTTTACGGCCCGGGAACTTCCCCGGGAAGCGCAGTATTCCTCGGTGTTTGCCATTGAAGTGCTGGACGCCAATGGGGACGGGAAAGCGGACCTTTTGCTGGGGGGCAATTTTTACGGCTACACCCCGCAGCTGGGCCGTCAGGATGCCAGTTTCGGCAACCTGCTCGAGGTCGACGGGGAGGGCGGCTTTGCGGTTATCCCACCGACCCAAAGCGGCATTTTTGTCCGGGGACAGGTGCGGGATATTACCCGGCTAAAAGTGAGGGGCCGCGAGGTGGTGATCCTGGCGCGCAACGATGCGCCGGCCGTGGTTTATCAGGAGCAATGAGCGAATCGCGAGAAGCGAATAGCGAGAAGGGAATAGCGAGAACAATATGGGATTTCGGGGTATCATTTTTGATTTTAACGGGGTGTTGGTGTGGGACACCCCTCTGCACCACGCGGCCTGGCAGGAGATGGCCCGGCGCCTGCGCGGGCAGCCTTTCAGCGAGGCGGAGCTGGAAAATTACGTCAACGGGCGCACCAATTCGGACATCAACAGCTATCTGCTGGGACGGGCGGTGGGTGAGGAAGAATTAGCCGGTTTGGTTAAAGAGAAAGAAAACATTTACCTGGATATGTGCCGCGATCTGGGAAAGGACTTTACTCTCTCTCCCGGGGCTCAGGATCTATTTGACGAGCTGATCCGGCGCAATATTCCCTTCACCATCGCCACCTCCTCGGAGATCGGCAATCTGAGTTTTTACCGGGAGCACTTTGCCCTGGACCGCTGGTTTGCCTGGGAAAAAGTGGTTTACGACGACGGCAGCATGGCCGGCAAACCGGCTCCGGATTTTTACCTGGAGGCGGCCCGGCGCCTGGGGCTCTCCCCTGCGGACTGCGTGGTGGTTGAGGACGCCCCTTCGGGAATCGAAGCGGCCCGGGCGGCGGGGATCGGGCATATTGTGGGGCTGGGGCCGGCTGAGGGTCATGCTCAATTGCTGGCATTGGCAGGGGTGAAGCAGGCGGTTGCCAGCTTGAGGGAGATTGATAGCGGGAAGCTGTTGAAGACGGGGGGCGGAGAGAAGAAGATCCTATGATCCGAAGACCGGAAGACTGAAAGACTGAAAGACTGAAAGACTGAAAGACAAGAAGACAAGAAGACTGAAAGACAAGAAGACAAGAAGACTGAAAGACAAGAAGACTGAAAGACCAGAAGACTAAAGGACGTAGGCCGTGTGTACAATTAGAAAAT
>JAGRBF010000621.1:2009-3778 GCA_020434205.1 Calditrichota bacterium
TGCGGCGTATCGGCCGAAAAAAGCAGCGTGAGGCCAAAAGGCCCAAAATTGGGAAATTTAGATAATTGTACACACGGCCTTAGGGCTGGTGGTCGCTTTTCGCTTTTCGCCAGTCGCTGGTCGCTGGTCGCCCATCGCCGCAGGCGATAACCAAGCAACCCTGTAGCCATATTACCTACTTTTTCAACTGATGGAGAATCACAACAATGAGTTTTGAGCGTCCCCGAGTGGTTTTGATCGGCGCGGGCAGCGCCCAGTTCGGTTACGATACGATGGGCGATCTGGCCCAGAGCGATATTTTCCGCAGCCGCAGTCCCCACCTGGTTCTGCACGACATCAACCCGGTGGCCCTGGAGCGGGTGGCCAAAGCCCTGGCAGCCTTTATCGACCGGGAAAAGTTGCCCTTCACGATTTCGGCGACCACCGATCGGAAAGAAGCCCTGCAGGGAGCGGATTTCTGCATTATCTCCATTGAGGTGGGCAACCGCTTTGAGCTGTGGGAGCAGGACTGGCGCATTCCCCAACAGTACGGCATCCGCCAGGTGTACGGCGAAAACGGCGGTCCGGGGGGATTTTTCCATTCTCTGCGCATCATCCCGCCTATCCTGGAGATTTGCGGGGATATCGAACGCCTGTGCCCGGCGGCATACGTCTTCAATTACAGCAATCCCATGAGCCGCATCTGCACCACCGTTCACCTCAAGTATCCCAACCTGAAGTTTATCGGGCTCTGTCATGAAATCGGCTCCCTCAAACAGCACCTTCCCAAAATGCTGGAGATGCCGCTGGAGCGCATCCATTTTACCGCCGGAGGGTTGAACCATTACAGCGTTCTCCTGAGGGCGGTGGACCGGGAAACGGGCCGCGATCTGTATCCGGAGATTCTGGAGAAGTCCCCGGGATACTTCGAAAATCAGGAGTCGTGGTTGCCGGACATGCTGCGCGAGGAGTTCCAACACCGTCGCCCCCAAAAATGGCACGAGCGCGGCCTCTTCAAACTCTTGCTGGAGAAATATTCCCTGCTGCCCATTACCACGGACAGTCACCTCGGGGAATATCCGGGCTGGGCCTACGACATCGTGGATCATCAGGGAATCATGGATTTTTATATGACCTACAAAAAATACATTTTGCGCGCTGATCCCCGGATTGAGATGAAACTCTCCGAACGGGTGGTTCCCATTATGGAAGGCATTTTGGAAGATCTCAACTACGAGGAAGCGGCGGTGAACCTGCCCAACCGGGGCATGATCCCGGATCTGCCGGACTACCTCGCCGTCGAGGTGCCGGGCACGGTTAACGCGACCGGAGTGCACGGGATCGCCATTGGGGATCTGATGCCGCCGGGCTTTGCCGCTCTGTTGATGAATCAGGCCGCCATTCATAAAATGACCGCCGAGACCATTCTCAATCAGTCCCGCGAGCTGGCCCTGCAGGCTTTGCTGGCCGATCCCATCGTCGATAAGGTCGGGGCGGTGGAGAAAATGCTGGACCACATGCTGGAGGTTCAGGGAGCCTATTTGGGGTATTTGCGATAAGCGATAAGCGATTGGCGATAAGCGATTGGCGATAAGCGATGAGCGATAAGCGATAAGCGATGAGCGATAAGCGATTCCTAATAAATCTGTTCGCTGTTCGCTGTTCGCTGTTCGCTGTTCGCTGTTCGCTGTTCGCTGTTCGCTGTTCGCTGTTCGCTGTTCGCTGTTCGCTGTTCGCTGTTCGCTGTTCGCTGTTCGCTGTTCGCTGTTCGCTCTCCGCGGCACTCCCCA
>JAGRBF010000622.1 GCA_020434205.1 Calditrichota bacterium
GTAGGTCCCGACACCCCAACACGCGTCGGCGGGGAAAAGCCATGTAATCCTGCAGTCTTTCATTCTATTGGTCTTTCTGTCTTTTAGTCTTTTAGTCTTTTAGTCTTTTAGTCTTTTAGTCTTTTAGTCTATTGGTCTTCCTGTCTTTTGGCCTATTGGTCTTTTTGTCTATTGGTCTTTCTGTCTATTGGTCTTTCTGTCCTTCAGTCCATTAGTCCCTTAACCTTCAAATCCGGAGCCCCCATGCAGTGGAGCAAAGACGCCTTTCAGATCAGCACCGATAAAAATCGCCTCCAGCTAGAGGCTATCCAGGCTTACCTGACCACCTCCTACTGGTCTCCCGGGATCACCCTGGAAAGGGTTCAGGCTTCCATCAACGGGTCGGCCTGCTTCGGCCTTTACCACGAGGACCAACAAATCGGCTTCGCCCGGGTTATCTCCGACGGGGTCACCTTCGCCTATCTGGCCGATGTTTACGTGCGCCCGGATTACCAGGGCCATGGCCTCGGCAAATGGCTGATGTCCTGTATTGTCGACCAGTCGGAATTTAAAGACATCCGCAAGTGGTTGCTGCGCACCCGGGATGCACACGGCCTCTATCGCCAGTACGGTTTTCAATCCCTCTCCAACCCGGAAATTGTGATGGAACTGATCCGATAATTTTTTTTATACCTGCCTTTTCTCACCCCAATGTTTAGATTTCGATATGGAACCCTTCCGCCCCCTGTCGGCATTCCGGGGGGTGGCAACGGCGTTTCCGAATCGCAAAATACTTCACAACAGATCTCTCAGAACGCCACTGGATCAGCCCAGGTAAACTTTTAACCAGGAGGTGTTGAATGAGTGGGCAAACTCCTCAACGCGTGCTTATTTTAGGGGCCGCCGGCCGCGATTTTCACGATTTTAACGCATATTTCCGAGGCAACCCCGCCTACCGGGTGGTTGGCTTTACCGCCACCCAGATTCCCAATATCAGCGATCGCCGTTATCCGGCCGCCCTGGCCGGGGGGTTCTACCCGGAAGGCATTCCCATCTATCCTGAAGACGAGATGGAATCCCTGATTCTCGAAAAGGAAATTGACGAAGTGGTTTTCGCCTATTCCGACGTTTCCCATCAACACGTGATGCACCTGGCCTCGCGGGCCATGGCCGCCGGGGCGGGATTCCGGATATTACCCCCGCGGGAAACCATGCTGCCCTCTAAAAAACCGATTATCAGCATTTGCGCGGTGCGCACCGGGTGCGGCAAAAGCCAGACCTCCCGCCACATTCTCAAGATCCTGCGGGATGAACTGGGGGTAAAACGGATTGTCGCGGTGCGCCATCCCATGCCCTACGGGGATCTGGCCGCCCAGGCAGTGCAGCGTTTTGCGTCTTACGCGGACCTCGATCGCCATCAGTGCACCATCGAAGAGCGTGAGGAATATGAGCCGTATATCGATAACGGGGCGGTCATTTACGCCGGCGTGGATTATCAGCGCATCCTGGATGAGGCAGAAAAAGAGGCGGACCTGATCCTGTGGGACGGCGGCAACAACGACCTGCCCTTTTACCGGCCGGATCTGCACATTGTGGTGACGGATCCCCACCGCGCCGGTCACGAACTGGCATTCCATCCCGGCGAAGCGAACTTCCGCATGGCCGATGTGGTGATCATCAACAAGGTGGATACCGCCAGTGCCGAGAACGTTGCCGTCATCGAAAAAAATCTCAGAGACATCGGCTCGGATGCCATTGTTCTGAAAGCCGCCTCCCCGGTTTCGGTCGAAAATCCCGCCAACATCAGCGGTAAAAAAGTGCTGGTTATTGAAGACGGACCGACCCTCACCCACGGGGGTATGCAATTCGGCGCCGGGGTGGTTGCCGCGCAGCAGTTCGCCGCGGCGGAAATTGTTGATCCGCGCCCCTACGCGGTCGGCAGTATCCGGGCAACCTTCGAGAAGTATCCCAACGCCACCCGGATTTTACCCGCTATGGGCTATGGGGATCAACAGATCCGGGATCTGCAGCAGACCATCGACAACGTTCCGGCGGATCTGGTGGTGGTGGCCACTCCCATAGATCTCAGCCGCCTGGTTACCTTTGCCGGACCTTATGAGAGAGTTCGCTATTCCCTCGAGGAGAAATCTTCACCGGGATTGGCCAGTATCATCAAAGAACGTTTTCCTTTTCTGCAGTAATGCCTTAAGTTTCGAAAAGTGAAAAACGATTGTCGCCGCGGTCTCGGCATCTCTTCCCGGGGCTGCGGCGGTTTTGCGAGGACTTTTTGTTGGGACGAGATCTTACCGCCGGGCTGACGCTGATTAATGCGGACAGCAAAGCCCTTCGCCTGCTCAGCGAGCAGCCGGAGGCGTTCGAAAAAGAATATTCCCTGAGCATCGCCCCGGATTACAATGCCTTTCCGGAAGCCCTGATTTATGTAGCCCGGTTGCTGGAAAGCGGTGCGGTGGATCCGCGCTGGTGGATGTATTTTTTTGTCCTCCGGGAGGAGTCTCTTTTGGTGGGCATCGGGGGATTTAAGGGAGAACCGGGCAAGGAAGGGGCGGTGGAGATCGGCTACGGTATTGCCCCGGCTTTCCAGGGGAAGGGACTGGCCACCCGCGCCGCGGGGATGCTGGTGGAGATCGCCAGGCGGGACGCCCGGGTAAACCTCATTCGCGCCCACACCCTTCCCGGCTTCGGCCCCTCCGCCAAAGTGCTTCAGAAGAACGGCTTTACCCTTATCGGGGAGAAAATTGACCCGGACGACGGGGCAGTGTGGCGCTGGGAAAGGCCCGCCAAATTAACCTGACCTGCTCCGAAACCCGATGCTACCCAACCTCCAGCGCTTCCCAACCGATCAAGGCTTTTTTGCGATCACTCCCCCATCGATACCCCTCGACCACCCCGGTACTGTGGATAACCCGGTGGCAGGGAATCAAAAAGGCAATGGGATTGGCCCCGATGGCCTTGGCGACTGCCCGGTGAGCATTGGGTTTGCCGATGGCCCGCGCCACGGCTCCGTAGCTGACCAAAGTGCCGTAAGGAATATCCAGCAGGGCCTGCCAGACCTGAACCTGAAAGTTGGTTCCCCGCAGGTGAAGGGCCGGGTTGCTATGTTCCGCACTGTTGTCCCGGTTAAAGAGGCCGGCCACCAGGGGTTCGGTTTCCGCTGAGTCCGGCACCAGCGTGGCCCGGGGCCACTCGGCCCTTAAAATGGCCGCCGCTTCTTCCTCGTCCTGGGATTCCAAAAAACGCAGGGCACAAATACCGCGAACGGTTTTGGCCAGCAGGCAGAGTCCGAAAGGGGTGTCGTGGATCCCGAAACGCAGCTCGATCCCCTCCCCAAGCTGTTTGTCTTCCCCTGGCGAAAGTCCGGAGATCTGAACAAACAAATCGTGCAGCCGTCCGGGTCCGGAAAGGCCCGCATCGTAAGCGGTGTCCAGCAGGGAGTTTCCCTGGCGCAGGCGATTGCGTGCGTAAGCGAGGGTGGTGAACTGCAGGAAACGCCCCGGAGATGTTCCCGCCCAGCGTTTGAACATCCGCTGAAAGTGAAAGGGGCTGAGGTTTACTTCGGCGGCGATTTCCGCCAGATCCGGCTGTTCCCGGAAATTTTCGCTGATATATCGAATGGCCCTGGCTATCCGCTGGTAGTCCAGGCTCTGCTGAGTGTGGGTTTGTGTTTTCATGGGGGAAGTTTAGCGAGAAATGCGGCAGGCATCCACCCGAATATTGCCATTATTAACCCCACCGCTCCCCGGAATTTCCGGGGAGCGGCATTTGGCAGCATCAGACCTTAACTCAATGGAAATCTTAACTCAGGAAATCCTCGATGGCCCGCTGCCGGCCGGCCTCGAAGGCGGCTTCGTTGAGGCCCAACAGAGCGCAGTTTCCGCCCAGTTTGGCGCGGATAGCCGCCAGCATACTTTCCTTCGGTAAAATATTGGTAAGCGCCTGAAGTGCACCCAAGGCAACGATATTTTTGACCATCACTGCTCCCAGATCCCGTGCGATTTCCGAGATGGGCAGGCCGTAGATCCGCGCTTCGCGGTTGAAACTCGGCGTTTGGGAAATAACCGAGGTGTCGAAGAGGATCAGACCGTTGCTCCTCACCATACTGCTGAATTTATTGAGGCTGGGTCCGTTAAAGGCCAGCAGAATATGGGGATTGGTTGAGGCCGGGGAAAGCACCTCTCCCATCGCCACATGGACATCCGCGTAGGAAGTGCCGCCGCGCGATTCCGGGCCGTAGCTGGGAATATGGGTGGCGTCGAATCCTTCGTTGATAGCCGCTTTGGCCAGCAACTGGGC
>JAGRBF010000623.1 GCA_020434205.1 Calditrichota bacterium
CCGCTGCCTTACCACTTGGCTACACCCCAATCAAAGAACTGCTTCATCAAAATCGGGCAACAATATAATAAGGCCCCTTTGGGTTGTCAAGATCTATGTGACTTTTGTCGCTAGGTTTGTCCCAAGGCCTTAATCTTCAATATAATAACAAATATAGTGGCCGATTCCAACCGGGATTTTTTTCGACCCGCGGGTTGGGAGGCGGTCCCGCATCAAGCATTAGTTGCCATACCCCGTTTTTTTTCGTAACATCGCCATCTGATCAGCAGGTTTCAACCAAACGCGAGAAAACCGGAGGTATGCCGGAGCAATTAACCGGCGTATCCACAAAACTCATGGCCCCCTCCTCAGACAGCAATTTTTCCCTCTACATGCGCATCCTCGGATATCTGAGGCCTTATGTCCGCTACATTGTTCTGGTGGTCATCTTCAACTTTTTTTTCGTGATCTTCAATACCCTGTCGGTCTGGTTGGTGGCCCCGGTCATCACCGCCTTGTTCAGCGATTCGCCGGCAACCGCCTCGGCTCCCCTGCAACCCGATCAGGATGCCCCTGCCATCATCCCGAATGGGGATTCAGGCGAGAACAACACCGGGGATGGGAGCAGCGGGATTCCCAACCTCAACCAATGGTTGAAGGAGCGCATCAATCATTTCTTTTACCGGGACGACCGGGCGGAAATGCTGAAGATTCTGTGCCTGTTTATCTTCGGCACCTTTCTCCTGAAGAATCTGTTTGCCTTCGCCGAGTTTTTCTTCGTCAGCTTTGTGGAACAGAAGGTCATTCTGGATCTGCGGGAGCAGGTTTACCAGAAAGTGCTGGGACAGTCGATGTCCTTTTTCGACCGAACCACCACCGGGGATATCATCTCCCGCGTCACCAACGATATCAATTCGGTAAACGTCGCGGTCAATCGCAGTTTTACCCAGATTATTCGCGACCCGGCCCTGGTGGTGATTCAGCTGATCCTCCTGTTCAGCATCAGCTGGCAGCTTACCCTGGTGGCCCTGATCGTCTTTCCGGTTAGCCTGGGCCTCATTCAGCAAATCGGGAAGAGCCTCAAGCGCAAGAGCAAGCGGGTTCAGGAAAACATTGCCCAAATTACCGCCACCCTCCAGGAAGCCATATCGAGCGTCAAGGTGGTAAAGGCTTTCGGCATGGAAGATTTCGAGATGGCGCGCTTTCACGGCAACACCCTTGCCCATTTTCGGGCGGTGCTGCGCCAGGTACGCCTGCGACGGCTCTCCTCTCCCCTCTCCGAGACCTTGGGGGTGGGGATAATGATCTGCGTGATCTGGTTCGGCGGTCAGCTGGTGCTCAGGGGTCAGTTGCTCAGTTCGGAAGATTTTATCCGCTTTATCGTTTTGCTGTTTACCCTGATGGACCCCATCAAAAAAATGGGTGAGCTTTACAACAACATCCAGATCGCCCTGGCCTCCGGCAAGCGGGTTTTTGACCTGATGGATGCCGTTCCGGAGGTGCAAAACCGTCCCAATGCCATCGACAAAAGTGATTTCACGGATAAAATTGAATACCGGGATGTGGTCTTTCATTACAAGGGGGAAGCGGAGCGGGTTTTGGATCGGGTCTCCCTGGATATCCGCAAGAACGAGAAGGTGGCCTTTGTGGGCAGCAGCGGGGCCGGTAAAACCACCCTGGTCAATTTATTGCCCCGCTTTTACGAAGTCCGGGAGGGCGGTATTCTTATCGACGGCACCGATACCCGGGATATCCAGGTGGCCAGCCTGCGCAGCCTGATGGGTATCGTTACCCAGGAGGTGCTGCTGTTTAACGACACCCTGGCCAACAATATCGCCTACGGCACCCGCAATCCGACCCCGGAGGGGATCCGGGAGGCCGCCAAACTGGCCAACGCCTTCGATTTTATTATGGACACGCCCGAGGGGTTCGAGACCCTGGTCGGCGAGCGGGGCATGCTGCTTTCCGGGGGTCAGCGCCAGCGAATTTCCATTGCCCGGGCCATTTTGCGCAATCCGCCCATTTTGATTTTCGACGAAGCGACCTCATCCCTGGATTCGGAATCCGAGCATCTTATTCAGGAGGCCATCGAAAATCTGATGAAAGAGCGCACCGTTTTGATGATTGCCCACCGGCTTTCCTCCATTATTCATGCGGATAAGATCGTGGTAATGGAAAAAGGCCGGATTCTCGATATCGGTCGCCACGAGGAGCTCTTAAAGCGCTCGGCCCGCTACCAGCGCCTTTGCGAGCTGCAGTTCAACGATTAGAGCGCTCCCTGGTCTTCCTCCCCGCATTCCCCGCGCTCCCTTAAAAGCCCCTACGGGGCTAAAAGGGAATTTGGTAACTCCCCGAATGTTCAGAGCTTTCTCCATGGTTCCCATCTTAAAAGCCCCTACGGGGCTAAAAGGGAATTTGGTAACTCCCCGAATGTTCAGAGCTTTCTCCATGGTTCCCATCTTAAAAGCCCCTACGGGGCTACCGGGCCGTCGCAGCTATCAGATGGGTCCTGAAAGGCACCCGAACCCCGGCCTCAACCCGGAAAGGTTCCATCTCCCGACCGACCTCTTCCACCACCAAACGCCGATTGCCGGGAGGCGCCGACAAAAAACCATTGGCCAT
>JAGRBF010000624.1 GCA_020434205.1 Calditrichota bacterium
ATCCCGGAACCGGCATCCAGCACCACGACATGGTCGCCGATGTCGACCCGCAGGCAGGTGGTGTTCACACCGATTTTAGTGGGCATTGCCGTTGTTGGGGAGTAACTGCCACGCGATCCGTAAATCTTCACCCTCAGGTTGGGCTTATCCATTCCATGTCCCTCAGTATGTCTTCAATCCTTGTTTATTGGCGAGATTCGAGGCGATTGATGTCATCGCGAAGTTTGGCGGCCTTTTCGTAATCTTCCTTGTCCACCGCTTCCTGCAGCTCTTTTTTCAGACGGTCGATGCGATCTTTGGTGGAATCGATCTGCCGTTCCTCGAGTTCCTGCATTTCATCCTGACTGTAAGCGCCCTTGCGCATCACTTCTTCTTCCACAAAAATCTGAATATTCTGGCGCACCGCCAGGGCAATTGCGTCGCTGGGACGGGCGTCGATTTCCAGGATCTTACCGCTGTTCAGGACCTCGATAATGGCGTAATAGGTGTTGTTTTTGAGATCGGTGATGATGATCCGCTCAATGTGGGCATTGAGGGACTCCAGCATGTTAAGCAGCAAGTCGTGGGTGATGGGCCGGGGCGGGGCAATACTCTCCAACCCCAGCGCTATGGACTGAGCTTCGTATTCCCCGATAATAATGGGAAGGGTTTTGTCTCCGTCGATCTCTTTGAGAATGACCCCGCTGGATTGCGATTGGGTCATAAACAAACCGTTGATTTTCACTTCGATCATTACAGCCCCGGGATAAATTCTAGTGTTGGGTAAACAGAAAAAGCAGACCCCTCAATATTGTCGAACGATTGCTGGGATGCTTAAATGAAATGACTCAAAATATCTTGCCAAAACATACAGACTAATCAAGTTTAATTCAACAAAAATCCAACAATTAGCCCATGTAAATCAGGACAGTGATGAGGGCAATCTCTCCCACAATTCCCCGTCAAAATAGCCGTCAAGGATCTGAAATCGGGGCCGAAAGGGCTCCAGACTACCTAAATTTAACTCGGACAAGCCCTTGAGAATGTATTGCAGGTCATTTTCACCGATTTTCTCCTCCTCCCCCGATCCTGCCCGTCCGGTATCCTCCGACAGGCAGTGCAGATAATCCAGGGGCACAAACCCCAGAATCCGGCTGCCCAGGTAACCGGCCGCTACCTGATCGGCCGCCTGGCGAAAAACATCGATGGTGCGCATTAACGGGGTGAGGTTGGGATTGCGAATATTACACCACAGCCGGACCATCCGCGGTGTTACCACTTCGTCCACATACAGGGACAAATTGGGCAGCAGTCGCGCCAGATCCTGATAATCCTGGGCCCGGCCTTGCTCCCCCTTAACCGCCACCTGTTTGTGGACCTGGGTGAGGTCTTCAATCAGGTCCATATCCCGGCTGTCGAAATACATCACGCAATTGAGATGCAGATAGCGCGCGCAAACCAGGGAAATGCCCATGCGGGGATGGGGCTGCTCCGGACCGAAATCGGGCGGTCCCTCGGGAGGGGCAATGGTATAACCCTCCCCTTCCCGCTCCAGCAGGGTTTTCAGGTTGCGGCGTTCTTCCCGCAATGCCCCCTCTCCCGCCAGATAAACCGGCAGTTGGTAGGCCTCGGACACCCTTTCCGCAAAGGCCCGGGCCAGCCGGTTTTCCACCGTCAAATCATTGCCCCTTAACGGCATAAAGGACAGCATTTCCAGGGCCCCAAACGGCCTTACATCCCCTTCGGGGAGGATGGGCCCAAGTTGGTTGTGGATCACCGCCACGCTGTCCATGGCGGCATCGAGCAGGGCCTGCGGCTCTCCACCGAACAGCAGTTGGGTGCGGTTGAGGCGAACTTCCGGCCGCACGTGAATAAGCCGGATATCATGCTCGCGTTGCAACAACTGGGCTACCGCATCAATTTTTTTGGAATCCCGTCCCTCCGCGATGGACATCGAAGCCAGGCTGATGGCGTCCGTTGGCTCTTGCATCAAAAAACCTCGTGCTGGAAGATGATCCGCAGGCAATAGGGGAAAAAACGATGCCTGTCCCTACAGGCTCTGCCCCAAAACCCGACGGTAGAGATCCACATACATGGGGATAATTTTGTCCGCGTGAAACCGCTCCAGGGCGTAATTGCGTGCCACCTGGGACATCTTTTCCAGACGTCCCTCTTCGGAGAGAATCCGCAAAACGTGGCGGCTCATGCTCTCCACATCCCCCACCGGTGCGGTATAGCCGGTTTCTCCGTGGATATTAAGCTCGGGCAAGCCGCCCGCATTACTGCTAACGCAGGGAAGCCCGCAATACATGGCCTCCAGGGCCGCCAGACCAAAACTTTCGCTTTCACTGGGCATCAGGAAGATATCCCCCAGAGAAAGCAGGCGGTAAACATCGTCCTGTTTGCCGAGAAACGTTACCGAATTTTCGATGCCCAGTTCCCGGGCCCGGCGTTCCGCCACGGAGCGCTCCGGACCGTCCCCGATCAGCACCAGTCGCACCGGATGATGCGGCAACACCAGCCGGGTAATCTCCAGGGTGTCCAGCACCCGCTTTACCGGGCGGAAGTTGGAAAGGTGGATCAGCAGGGCCTCCCCGTGGGCGGCCAGGCGTTTGCGCAGCACCTTGCACTCCCGGGGCTGCTCGACCTGTTCTTCAATAAAATTGTAGATCACCTCGATGGGCACGGTCGGATTAAAGGTGCGGATGGTCTCCTCCTTCAGAAAATTGGAAACCGCGGTTACCGCGTCGCTGCTGTTGATGCTGTAGCGGGTAATCCGCAAAAAGGAGGGATCCGCCCCCACCAGGGTGATGTCGGTTCCGTGCAGGGTGGTTACCAGCTTGAGGTCGTGCTCCCCGCGGATCATCTCCCGGGCCAGGTAACCCGAGGTGGCGTGGGGAATCGCGTAATGGGTATGGATGAGGTCCAGGCGCTCGTGAATGGCGATATCCGCCAGCTTGGTGGCCAGGGCCAACGCGTAAGGGGGATATTCAAACAGGGGATATTCGGGAACCTTGACTTCGTGAAAAAAAATATTGTCGTAATAACCGTTGAGGCGGTAAGGCAGGGCATAAGAAATAAAATGAACTTCGTGGCCGCGATTAGCGAGGTTTTTCCCCAGCTCGGTGGCGACGACACCGCTACCCCCATAGGTGGGGTAACAGGAAATGCCTATTTTCATGAAAGTTCTTCAATCTCCTTAAAGTCGACCACCCGGTTGCGGCCCGTTTTTTTGGCCTGATAAAGGGCCTTGTCGGCCCGCACCA
>JAGRBF010000625.1:0-330 GCA_020434205.1 Calditrichota bacterium
TCTTCCGAAAAAAAGGCGGCATTGCCGTTGGCCCGGAACAGGATATGGAGCCCGCTCACCGGGACCTTGGCGGTGTAAAACCAACCGGAATTGAGGTTAGCGCCGAAAGCGGTAACCAGAGGCTGAAAATACCCCTTGCCGTTTGGTCCGGTAAATCGCTCCAGAAGGGACTCCAGAGAGGATTGCGCCTGAAGGGGAAGGGCGAGCAGACAAATCCCCAGAATATAAGCCGATATCAGTTTTTTCATGGTCTGTTCCTCTTTCCCTGGCATTATCGAACCAAAATCATTTTGCGCACCGCGGACCAGCCCTGGCTTTGAATGCGGTACA
>JAGRBF010000625.1:401-2637 GCA_020434205.1 Calditrichota bacterium
TCGTAATTTCCCGTGCTGAGGGTGCGAATTTCCTGACCCAATAAATTGAAGACGGACAATTTGACCTCGCCGGCGCGGGGCAGATCAAAGCGGATTTCCGTTTCCGGATTAAAGGGATTGGGATAGTTGGGCTGCAGGGCAAAGCGGGTGATTACCGGCTGCAAATCTGCGGCGGTCTGGGTTTGGAAATCCGCGCTCCCCACCGCCAATTCCAGAAATCGCTCGCCGCTTGCCCCGGTGCTTAACTGCAATACCCCCTGCCGGATCGGAAGGGATTTGCCGGTTTTGGCGTCGTAACAGGCCAGTTCGAAACCCTCGCGCAGGGCCGCTTCTTCGAGAAACTGCAGGGTAACGGTTTGGTTGGCGCCCGGTGAGGCGACCCGCAGCCGCCAGCGTATTCCCGCTTCCGCAAAGGACTTGAAATACTGTAGATAAGACGTTTCTTCTTCCAGGATCATCACCTGCAGATTGCTGGAAACCGGGGGAGGTTCCCGCAGCGCCAGGGTGGCGGGATCGGGTTGGCCGTCCTCTACCCATCCCAAACGGGTTTGGGTATCCCGGTAACGGGTGCCGGCGATACTGGCCTGCAGGCGCAGGGCCCAGGCAACCTCATCCACCCCGTTTTGCGGGGATTTCCCGAGACCCTGCAAGGCATCGTAGGGCGGGATAACCAGGTCGAAAGCCGCGCCCGGGTTAAACACAAATACCCCTTCCCAGGGACGCAGCCGGTTGTCGATAACGTATTCCACCCCGTCATAATAGTAGGGCCCCTGAAGCGCGTCCGCCCCGGGAATACTGTCCCAGCGGACCTGGAAGGCGAAGGGATTCCCCAGTTGGTTCCAGCCGCTTTCCAGGGTAACCCGGGCGCTGTCTACCGCGGAAAGGGTCCGGGTGCCGTCCACGTCAAAAATGTTGTCGAGGTTGGCGACCAGCCAGAAGGCCCGTCCGCGGCGAAAGTCTTCTGCACCCTCCACCAGATCCGGGAGTTCCCGGTAATCCCCCAGGGAAGGCAGGTAGCGGAAGACCCGCCAGACCGCCGGATCGTACGGACCGTAATCGTCCTCGATAACCGAATTGACCGAGGGAGAATCCAGGGGATAGGGGATGGAGATCATTTTATATACCGCGGCCTCGATGTCCAGAGAGGGCGGCTGGAAGTTCGCCAGGGGAACACTGATAACCGCGGGATCGCGCTCGGCATTTACCCCGGGAGAGGTTCGCAATACCGTGCCGTCCGAAAAAGAAATGTGGAATTCCACACCCTTTTCGTTGATGTACTGCCCGGGGATCGTTCCGAAGTACTCCCCGTTTTGCAGCACCAGATTATCGATAACGTAGGGCAGGGTTCCCACCGGCCGGTAACAGATAAATCGGAACAGGGGATCGAAATTTGCCGGCGCGGAAACCCGGAAACGCACCGGCTGGCCGTAAACCGGGCTGTCCAGTTGGGTAACGGTAAAAAAGTCGCGAAAACGCGCACTGCTGGTGGTTAGGGTTGGTCCCCCGGGACCCTCGCCCACCACCCGGGCGGCCAAACCACTGGCGCCGCTGGTATTCAGATTAATGGGGTTGCCGAGCAAAAAATTGGCCTGGGCGTAAGCGCCGTTGCCGAAAAGGGTAAAACGGCTCTCCGGCACCGGTTGCCCGCCGGCGCGAAGCAAGGTGCGTTCGTTGGCCGGCACCACCACCTGGACACTGTCCACCCGGCCCGGGCCGCTGGTGTTAAGCCGCACGAAATCCACGCCCTCATCCACGGCCGGCACCAGTTCCGTGGAAGCTGCCGACCCCTCAACTTCGACCAGGTAGGATAAGACCACCAGGTTTTGAGATCCCTCCAGGAAAAGGCCGCTGGTATGAAAGGCGGAGTAGACCTCACCCCGGTTGAGGGTGGTTTGGGTAACCCCGTCCACCGTGATGGTGGTATTGTCCCGGACTGCACAGGCCTTGAGGTATCCGTCCAGAAAAGCCGGCGGGGCCGGAATGGCGAATTGATTGCCCAGAAGGGGCTCGGGAATCAGCTGGGTGGCCGAAAAAGAGTTGCCTGAGGTATTGTCACTGCTGACAATCACCCCCACTGGAAAACTGCTTACCACGGTGGTTCCGTCCAGGGTTCCTGCAAAATCGCGGTAGAGATAGGTTTGTCCCCGGTTGAGGGTAAAGGTCTGGGGGGTCTGTCCCGGCAGGGTTACCGTTACCACCGAGTTGTCGAATGGGGAGGTCAGGGACAGGCTAACCC
>JAGRBF010000626.1 GCA_020434205.1 Calditrichota bacterium
GCCGGAGGCAAAATGCCCGATTCTTTTTTTAATCCAGCATCTGCACAGAAGGGGCGCCTCATCCTGGAAGATGGCAGTGAATTTACCGGTTTTTCCTTCGGCTATCCGAAGTCGGTCGCCGGCGAGGTGGTCTTTAACACCGGCATGGTCGGTTACCCGGACTCCATGACCGATCCCTCCTACCTGGGGCAAATCCTGACCGTCACCTATCCGCTGGTCGGCAATTACGGCATTCCGGATTCCAACGAGCAGGATGGCCTGGACCGCAATTTCGAATCGTCCGGGATCCAGATTCAGGCCCTGCTGGTGGCCGATTATTCCCCCGAACACAGTCACTGGAAATCCGTTCGCAGCCTGGGGAACTGGCTGGAATCCCAGCAGATTCCCGCCCTCACCGGCATCGATACCCGGGCCCTCACCAAAAAACTGCGCGACGCCGGCACCATGCTGGGCAAGATTGAAATTGACAGCCCTATCGATTTCTACGATCCCAACGAAGAAAACCTGGTTGCCAAAGCCAGCATCCGCGAGCCGGTGCTGTACGAGGGCGGCCCCAAAAAGGTGGCCCTGATCGACTGCGGCGCCAAATACAACATTGTCCATAGTCTGCGGGAGCGCGGTCTGAGCGTATTGAGGGTGCCCTGGAATTACGACCTGAGCAAAGAAAATTTTGATGGGCTGATGGTTTCCAACGGCCCCGGCGATCCCCAGATGTGCGGGGAAACCGTGGCGCAAATCCGCGGGGTTATCGGCCGGGACATTCCCGTTTTCGGGATTTGTATGGGTCACCAACTGCTCTCCATGGCCGCGGGCGCCAGTACCTACAAGCTAAAATTCGGGCACCGCAGCCAGAACCAGCCGGTCCTGGAAGTGGGCACCAATCGCTGCCTGGTCACCTCTCAGAACCACGGTTTCGCGGTGGATGCCGGGAAGCTGGACCGGGACTGGGAGGAGTGGTTCATCAACCTCAACGACGACACCAACGAGGGCATCCGGCATAAATCCGGGCGTTTCATGAGCGTGCAGTTCCACCCGGAAGCCACCCCCGGCCCGGTCGATGCCGGGTATTTGTTCGATCGTTTCCGGGAACTGATCGGTTAACTATAAATCGCGGGATTTGTCAACCGCGAAAACTCGAAATCGCGAAAAGGACCTGGCGAATATGGAAAAAGACAATTTTTTTCATCTACAGTAAAAGGAAACCACTGTGGAGATTGTCTTTGAATTTCAGAAAAACTGATTTGCCGCAAGCCTTAAACTTAATTGGTCAAGACGTTGTTGATGCGGCATTTACTGTTCACAAAATACTTGGCCCGGGACTTTTTGAAAGAATTTACGAGGCTTCTTTTTGCTTTGAGTTGGTTTCACGAGGATACGAGGTTGGAAGACAGGTTCCATTGCCAATCGTCTACAAGGGGGTCAATCTGGGAGAAGGGTATCGCCTGGATGTATTGATAAACCACTGTGTTATTTGTGAATTGAAAGCTGATAGCTCAGATTCAAAAAATGGCTTATGGCAAACACAGTTACTAACCTACATGAAATTGAAAAAGATTCAACTGGGCTTTATCATTAATTTTAATGAGAGCAATATTGGGAAAGGCATTACCAGAATGGTTCTCAGGTAACCGTTTTTCCTGCCATCTTTTCCCATAAGTATTAAATCTTTTAAGTTCAATTTTCGCGATTTCGAGCTTTCGCGGCTTGTTTAAGGAAACACATGCAGCAAATGGAAAAACCCAAAAAGGTTATTATTCTCGGGAGTGCGGCGCTGAAAATCGGCGAGGCCGGAGAATTTGACTATTCAGGGAGTCAGGCCATTAAGGCTTTCAAAGAGGAGGGGATCGAGACCGTCCTCATCAACCCCAACATTGCCACCATTCAAACCTCCGATCACCTGGCAGACAAAGTCTATTTTTTGCCGGTAAACCGCCACTTTGTGGAAGAGATCATCGAAAAGGAGCAACCGGACAGTATCGTGCTCAGCTTTGGCGGTCAGACCGCTCTTAACTGCGGGCTGGAGCTTTACCATGCCGGGGTTCTGGATAAATACAACGTTAAGGTCCTGGGCTCTCCGGTAGAATCGGTGATCGACACCGAGGACCGGGCCCGCTTTGCGGAGCGTCTGGCGGAAATCGGGGCCAAGACGGCGCGCAGCAAAGCCGTTACCACGGTAACAGATGCCGTTCAGGTGGCCACCTCTCTGGGCTTTCCGGTGATCATCCGCATTGCTTATGCCCTGGGCGGACTGGGCTCCGGGGTTTGCCGCAACGAAACGGAGGTGGAAGAACTGGCCACCAAATCCCTGGCTCACGCCGAGCAGATCCTGGTGGAAGAATACCTGGAAGGGTGGAAAGAGGTCGAATACGAGGTGATGCGGGACCGTTTCGATAACTGTATAACGGTCTGCAATATGGAGAACTTCGACCCGATGGGGATCCATACCGGGGAAAGTATTGTGGTGGCGCCCAGCCAGACCCTCTCCAACCGCGAATACCACATGCTGCGGGAAGTGGCCATCCGGGTTATCCGCCACCTGGGGATCGTCGGGGAGTGCAACATCCAGTACGCCCTTAATCCCCACGAAGAAGACTACCGCATTATCGAGGTCAACGCCCGGCTGTCGCGCAGCTCCGCCCTGGCCTCTAAAGCCACCGGTTATCCTCTGGCTTTTATCGCCGCCAAGCTGGCTCTGGGCTACGGGCTGCACCAGCTTCCCAATGCCGTTACCCGGGTAACCAAAGCCTTTTTTGAACCGTCTCTGGATTATGTGGTGGTCAAAATTCCCCGCTGGGATCTCAAAAAATTCCGCATGGTCTCCCGACGTCTCGGCTCCGGGATGAAGTCGGTCGGCGAGGTAATGGCCATCGGCCGCAAGTTCGAGGAAGCGCTGCAGAAAGCCCTGCGTATGCTGGAAACCGGCGCTCAGGGACTGGTGGCCAACAACTTTCAGTTTGAGGACATCGATAAGGAACTGGCCGAGCCCACCGAAGAGCGCATTTTCGCCATTGCTAAAGCCCTGGAAAACGGCTACGAGATAGACCATATCCACAAGCTTTCGCACATTGATCGCTGGTTTTTGTACAAGCTGGACAACATCGTCAACATTCGCAAAACCATCGTGGAAAACCCGGATCTGCCCCGGGATGTGATGCTCCTGGCCAAGCAGCACGGCTTTTCCGACAAGCAGCTGGCCATCCTCACCAAACGCAATCAGAACGACATCCGGGCCCTGCGCCAAAAAGAGGATATCCGTCCCTTTATCCGGCAGATCGACACCCTGGGCGCAGAATACCCGGCCCAGACCAACTACCTGTATCTGTCCTACAACGGCGTGGAAGACGAGATCTCCTTTCCCCTGGAAAAATCGGTGCTCTTGCTGGGCTCGGGATCCTACCGGATCGGCAGTTCGGTGGAATTCGACTGGTGTTGCGTCAATGCCGGGATGACCCTCCGGGACCTGGGCTACCAGACCGTTATGCTCAACTACAACCCGGAGACGGTGAGCACCGATTACGATGAATTCGACAAGCTGTTTTTCGACGAAATCCGCCTGGAAACGGTCATCGAGATTTACGACAAGCTGCAGCCGCTGGGGGTGATCGTCTCCATGGGCGGGCAGATTCCCAACAACCTGGCCCTGGAACTGCACCAAACCGGGGTGCGGATTCTGGGGACCTCGCCGGAGAGTATTCACAACGCCGAGGACCGTCGCCTGTTCTCCAGCCTCCTGGATACCCTGGGCGTGGATCAGCCGGTCTGGAAAGAACTGACCTCGATGGAAGAAGCCCTCACCTTCGCCAACGAGGTGGAATTTCCCGTCTTGGTGCGTCCCTCGTACGTCCTCAGCGGGGCTGCCATGGCGGTGGCCTCCAATGACGAAGAGTTGAAACGTTTTCTGCAGCGCGCCGCCGATGTTTCCTCGGAACACCCCATTGTGATCAGCAAATTCCTGGAAAACGCCAAGGAAATTGAGATGGATGCGGTGGCCAAAAACGGGGAAATTGTCTGCTACGCCATCTCCGAGCACGTCGAGAACGCCGGGGTCCACTCCGGAGACGCCACCCTGGTGGTTCCCCCCCAGCGAACCTACCTGGAAACCATGCGGCGCATCCGCACCATCACCCGTCAGATCGCCATGGCGCTTAACATCAACGGACCTTTCAACATCCAGTTTATCGCCAAAGGCAACGCCGTCAAGGTGATCGAATGTAACCTGCGGGCCTCGCGCAGTTTTCCCTTCGTCTCCAAAATCCTGGGGCGCAACTTTATCGAAGCGGCTACCCGGGTGATTATGGGCGAAACCGTGGAACAGGAAGAAAATCCCCTTTTCGAGCTTAATTTTGTGGGGGTCAAAGCGCCGCAGTTCTCCTTTACCCGCCTCCAGGGCGCCGATCCCACCCTCGGGGTGGAAATGGCCTCCACCGGGGAGGTGGGCTGCATCGGCGACGATTTCGACGAGGCTTTTCTGAAAGCGCTGATCAGCGTGGGTTTCAAATTCCCCATCAAAAATGTGCTGCTCTCCACCGGGCGGATCGTCTCCAAGGCCGAATTGCTGGAAAGCACCCGCATCATGCACAAGATGGGGATCAACTTCTTTGCCACCGGCGGAACCGCCGACTTTATGAAGCACAATGGCCTGCCGGTTGTTGCCCTGCGCTGGCCCCTGGAGAAAAGCGAACCCAACACCCTCACTTACATCAAGGAGGGGAAAATCGACCTGGTGGTCAATATCCCCAAAAATTACCAGGAAGAGGAGTTGACCAACGACTACATGATTCGCCGCGCGGCGGTAGACTTCAACGTCCCGCTGATCACCAACCGTCAGCTGGTGATGCGTTTTGTGGAAGCCATTTCCCGGAAAACCCTGCAGGATCTGCGCATTACCCACTGGGGAGAATATTAGGCGGGGGGACGAAGCGGCGATTCCCGATTTTTCCCTGGAATTTTTATCCCCGGGCAACAATATTGGTTTAGGGTGCGTTGAAAGGAAAAGTCAATCCAACGGAGGGCCGGGCGTGATTTCAAGCTATCGTTTGGGGATGTTCGTTATCCTGAGCCTCGCCCTCTGGTCGGGCACCGCATTCTCCCAGACGCCCCGGTCGGATTCCAGCCGGGTGGACCTAAAGACGATTCCGGATTCCACGACGGCCCCGGCCCGGAACCCGGCGCTGCCGGATCTTTTTCCGCTAAAACCATCCCCTTTTTCGGGCGCTTTTTCGGCCCAGCCTCCCAAAAACAGCGCCAGTTTTCAGGTGAGCGCTCCCCGTTCGGCGACGCAATACACCCCGCAGTCCTTCAACCTCGGCAACCCCTTTAAAGCGGAGCTGGAGGGATTCCAATCCAGCACCGCCTTTGAGTTTCACAACAGCGATATGCACCGCTATCAGGACAAACTCAAACCCGATTACAGCAGCGACACCCCGGTGGTACCGGTTTTGCCGATGCTCTATCTGGCAGCTTACGGCACTTACAAAGGCTTCCAGGCCCTCAAAGGGTATCCGCCGGTTTCCTTCGACCCCACCGACAAGATTTTGATGGACCTTTTATGGGCCAACCCGGATGAAATGGCGGTGGAATACTACAGCCGCTACAATCAGGGGGATTATCCGGA
>JAGRBF010000078.1:0-3471 GCA_020434205.1 Calditrichota bacterium
GCGGTTATCCGCGGACCAACATGGATAGCTGGTTTACGCCCGCTCCCCAAAGCAGGTGTGGGCGCCGCAATTCTGTGTCTGGCAAAAACCAAACACCTTAATTCTTCGCGGCTTCGCGGCTTCGCGGTTAAATAGCAAAAATGGGTTTGGTTGCGTAACATAAGCTTCTAAGCTTTTTTCAATCGCCAATTCTAACCATTACCCTCCTGCCCATGTCCAGAATTCTGCTATGCGTGTTTTCTCTTATGCTGGCCGCCTGCGCCTTTCGGCCTGCTGCTATTCCTTATAAAATCGATGGCCTGGACGGCAAGACCCGGGAGGCATACCGGATTGTGCACGGTTTTTTACAGGAGGCCCGGGCGGGAAAGTTCCCTTTTGAGGTGCATCCCAATGCGGGGATAGACACCATCCTGGTGGATCGGGATCAGCGCCGGGTGGCAGTATTTCTGAATCCTGCCTTTGCTTTTGTGCCGTTCCGGGAAGAGAATACCCGGCAAATTCGCAGCGAACTGCTGGCCAGACTCGCGGGAACATTCAAATCCTATCAAATAGACCTGCAGGCCGACCGGATTCCTCTGGAACAGCTAATTCCCAATGCCTACCGGTCCACTACCCCGGTGGATAGCAACCGATTGGCCAAACTGGCTCTCGGAAAGCCCATCGTAGAAAACCTGAATCGCCCCTTCCGGCCCGCAAAAGGGCTTCAGGGCAATCATATTGCCTTATGGCACAGCCACGGCTGGTATTACGATTACAAGCAGGACCGGTGGAAATGGCAGCGCGCCCGGGTGTTTCAAATCGTGGAAGATATGTTCCCGATGGCTTTTACCCTGCCTTATCTCGTGCCCATGCTGGAGAATGCCGGCGCGCGGGTTTTTCTGCCCCGGGAACGGGATCTGCAGAACCGGGAAGTGCTGATTGACAATGACCATTCCGACAGTCTGAGCTACCGGGAATTGGATTTGACGACTGGAAAAACGCGTATCCCGGACAGCCTGGCCCAGGTAGACCCGGTGGGATTTGGAGAGGGGAATCCCCCCTATGGCAACGGTGAAAATCCCTTCCGGCTGGGCACCTTCCGCATCTTTCCGACCGTCCCGGATAGCGCAACCCTGGCCGTTCAGTGGACTCCTGATTTTCCGGAAAGCGGAGAATACGCGGTCCATGTTGCCTACGGTTCGCATCCCGGGGCAGTTCCGGACGCCCGCTACACCGTCTCTCATGCCGGAGGGGAAACCACCTTTCAGGTTAATCAGCAAATGGGGGCCGGCACCTGGATTTACCTGGGCACCTTCACCTTTCCGAAAGGACGAAACCCAGAACGGGGCAGGGTGAGCCTGAGCAATCACAGCCAGGCGGGAGGGGTAATAACCCCGGATGCGGTTCGTTTTGGCGGCGGGATGGGAAACGTGGCACGCAACGGGCGGACCAGCGGGCGGGCGCGCTATCAGGAAGGGGCGCGATATTATATGCAGTACGCCGGGATGCCGGATACCCTGGTTTATAATGTTACCGAAGATCCGCAGGATGATTATAAGGACGATTACCGGGGCAGGGGAGAGTGGGTCAATTACCTGAAAGGAGCGCCGTTCGGCCCCAACAAGGACCGCTCCACCAAAGGGCTGGGCATTCCAATCGATTTGTCGCTGGCCTTTCATACCGACGCGGGGATGACCGGCACCGAGCGCACCATCGGCACCCTGATGATCACCAGTCTGGACGGGGCGGATTCCACCCGGTTATTTCCCGACGGGGTTTCCCGCCTGGCCAACCGCGATTTCGGCGATATGCTGCAGACCCAGATCGTCGGGGACATCCGCCGCCAATTCAACCCGGAATGGACTCGCCGCAGCATCTGGAACAAGGATTACAGCGAATCCTTTCGTCCTAATGTTCCGGCGGCCCTCCTCGAGCTTCTGTCCCATCATAATTACGGGGATATGATTTACGGGTTGGACCCCACCTTCCGGTTTCAGGTGAGCCGTTCCATCTACAAAGCCATGCTGCGCTTTCTGGCCTTTTCCGAGGGCCGGGACTATAAGGTGCAGCCGCTGCCGGTGGGCCACCTAACCTGTCAGCTCAGGGAAAACCGGGCGGTGCTGCGCTGGCGGGCGGTCAGCGACTCTCTGGAGCCGGGGGCCGATCCCACCGCATACCTGGTCTACACCGCAAAGGATAGCAGCGGGTGGGACAACGGAGCCCGGGTGGCGGAAAGCTCTTTTACCTCGGACGTGCTGGACAGTGGGGTGGTTTACCGATTTCGGGTGAGTGCCCTCAACGAAGGCGGGGAAAGCTTTCCCTCGGAAACCGCCGCGGTGGTTCGCGGGTCGGATTCTCTGGCGCAGGTGCTGATCGTCAACGGCTTCGATCGGGTCTGCGGCCCGGCCCGCCTGGAAGCCGGAAATCTGCGCGGTTTTATGGATCAATGGGATCCCGGAGTGGCGGACCGGCGGGAGATCGCCTACGTTGGCTCCCAACTGGTCTTTGAAAATCAGCAAAAATTCCTGACCAACGAACAGCCCGGCCACGGGACCAGTCATGCCGATTTCGAAACGCGAATTGTACCCGGCAATACCTTCGATTTTGCCGTTTCCCATGCCGCAGCGATTGCCGCCGCCGGGTATTCCGCGGTAACGGTAAGTGATGAAGCCGTTGCCAGCGGATGGGTGGATCTGCGGGATTACACGATGGTCGACTATCTGCTGGGTGAGGAAAAAACCACGATTTTGCCGGGAGAGGCGAATCCGCGCTTTGCGGTTTTTCCCGATTCCATGGTGAAACGGTTGCGGGACTTCTGCGCAGCGGGCGGGGCTCTGCTGATCTCCGGCGCCTATGTGGGAAGCGAGGCATTTGAAGGACGGGACCAGGACCACCCGGCCCGGCGTTTGGCGGTGGATTGGCTGAAATATCGCTGGCAGGCCGCCTATGGAGCCCGGCGAGGGGAAGTTGTCTGCGCGGATACCCTCGGCGAGCTGCCGGCGGGGACCACCTTCACCTTTAACCAGGGCTATCGGGAGGATCTTTACGCGGCCGAATTTGTGGACGCCATAACCGCTGCCGATTCCAGCGCCAGAACTGTCTTTCGGTATGCCGAAAACCAGCGGGGAGCGGGAGTGCTATATAACGGAGATTATCGTTCCGTGGTTCTGGCCTTTCCCCTGGAAACCGTGTACGGGGAAGCGGCCCGCCGCAAACTTATGGCGGCGATCCTGCGCTTTCTGGACCACGGAGACCCTCTGCAATCTCCCTAAATCCCAAAAAAACACTTGCTCAAATCCCTTTCCTAACCTAATCTATGCTATCGAGGTTAGGGCTGTAAGTAATTATCCCACCTGTCCGGCGCGTGTCTCAGTTCTTCTTTGAAAGAGAATTTGGTGGAGTCCCCAATTAATGGGAATCTTGCTCAAAATTTACCATTCCTCAATTTTTCCGGTATTGCTGATCGGCTACGTGGGGTATGGCCTGTTGTCC
>JAGRBF010000078.1:3533-20324 GCA_020434205.1 Calditrichota bacterium
ATCCCCACCATTCTGTATTTGATGTTGGAATACTTTGATGTGATATTTAAGGGGGTGATGTCCCTGTTGAATGACACCGCCCTGGATCGGGGATTCAACAAGTTCTTTCAGGCCAGCAACGATTTTTTTGACGGAGCGGTGGCCGGCTTTTTGGTGCTGGTGATGATGGGGTCGATTCTCTTTGTAGCGGGGCCCCTGCTAAAAGTGGTATCTAAGAAAAAGAAATAACGGCGCACATAACGCCTGGTAAATCCCAAAAGGTGATGCCGGATGGCAGACCTCAGTTTTGCGCAACAATTGTTGGTTGGGGTGCTGTTGCTGATCGGGGCGGTAACCCTGATCAACATCATTCGCGAAAACGGCGCCCAATTGCTGAACGCCTCCATTCGCGGAGGGACGTTTATCGCAATCGGACTGGTCATTTTGTATATCGGTCCGGATATTATTCAGTATATCGACCGCAACTTTTCCGGGATTTACAAGGTCAATCGCTACCTCCCGCGGGTGTTGCAGATCGGCGGAGGCTTTCGCCCCTTCGAAGTTCTGGTGGTGGCCGGGTTGGCCGGCGGAATGGTCCTGATGGGTATTATGATGTTTGTAAAAGCGGTTTCCGCGATCTTCAAAAAATAACCTGCCTTTTATTCTCCATATTGCATTATCCCCTAAAAAACGGTATTGTTTATCAGTTGGGTTGATGGCCAGGAGTGGGAAACGCACCTCAAACTATCGTTTCTGGGATTTCTCCCTGCTTTTCTCTATTCCGCCATCCGGGATCTGATCTTACAAATGGCCAGGTATTCGGCGCAAGCGACAGGCCGCTGAGGGATGGCGCTATGGATATTGTGAAGAAAATTCTGAATCACGATGGAATTCTTCTCTTCCTTCTGGTGTTTGCCCTATTGGTTGGGTATCTGACCAAGAAGAAAGCCAATATCGTTATCGGGGGTTCCCTGATGTCCGCGGCCATTCTATTCTCCTACCTTGCCTTTCGCAATTTTTTCCTGGTGGCAGAAGGCGGGCGCTCAGTTTTTGGAAAGCTGGTGGCCGATTTGTTCCGGCAACTTTTTTCCGGTAGCCGGGGCAGCGATCTCCGTCAGACAATTGAAGGGGATTCCCTGTATTTGGGGGTGATGTTTACCCTGGTGGCTGCCGTTGCCATGCTGATGACCGTAAAAAGCATTGCCTATTTCACCAAAAAGGAAGAAAAACCCAAGCCGAAATCCGGGAAAGGTGCTGATTCTGGTGGCTAATTTCAGGCGTTCAAAACAGTGGTTGATTGGAATTCTGATCCTGGCAGCGATTGCCTGCCGGGAAGGGACCCCCAGAACCGAGATCCGGGATATCCTGGATAATCCCCGCAAATTCGTTGGGAAGACGGTGACCGTCGAGGGAACCGTTACCGAAAATTTCTCCCTGCTGCTTTTCCATACCTTTAAGGTAACGGCGGGGGAGGACGGCATATTTGTGCTGACGTCCCAGCCCCTTCCCCGGGAGAACACCCGGGTAGAGGTGACTGGCATTGTGCGGTATTACGCAATTGGTGGGGAAGAAATGGTGGTTATTCAGGAGGAAGTGGGGGATTAGGGTTCTTCACCCCGGTAGGTTTCTTGACCGGGGCCTGTCCAAATTTGATTCGACAAAAAGAAGGAGCGCAGTAGTCCAGGAAAGGCTGTTGGAGACGTTAGGATAAATTGTAAACCTTTGTTTACAGGCTAAGGCCTCGTTGGGGATGGGGGAGGTGATGGAAAGACTTTGCCGGGATTTAGTTCGGTTTTGTGAAAACGCCAAACCGGAAGATCTTTGCATTTGGTTTTTTGTTATCCTGTTGGTTGTGGTGCTTCTCGTTTCGCTTATCTCGCGGGTACACTACAAGAATCCGGGCAGGTTATTGGATATCGGGATAGTCTCTTCCGCGACTATCTTCATTGTGGTGGTCTTCAAATACTACTTAGGAGAAAAAGCATTAGGGGTTTGGGAGACCTATAATGAGTCTAGAAAGTGCAGGGAATTCCTGCATGATATTGGACTAATCCTGGGGATCGTATTTATTGTGATCGTCGCTGGAATGGTGGTGCGAAAAAAATCCAAGAAGTAATTTTGCCTGTCAGCGCCGAATCCCAGTGGAAAACGGCGATTGTAACCTGATTAGGCATGGTTTATAGTAGGGGCAGGTCGCGACCTGCCCCTACTATTCTGCCTGCTACTTAAAGAAAAAATTGATTCCCAGGGAAATATGGGGGGTCAACTTGGGCTGATTGATGGCGTTGTCGGCGTTTTCGTAGGTGTAATCTTCCCGCCCGTTGATGGTTTCGCCATCCGGGCTGTAGGAGGTGTCGTGACCCTGAAGACGCCGGGTGGCATAATAATCCAGGCCCGCGCTGAGGATAAAATCGAAGCGTTTGGTCATTGGAAAGTGAGATTCCAGTCCGCCCCCGAATCCCCAGGCATTGCTGGTGACGTCGAAGTTCTCATTTCCCCCGACATAGTTGAAATTACCGGTAAATTTGCTGAAGCGCGGTCCGGCGTAAAAATAGCCCCGTTTGAGGGAAAACCACTTTACCGGATACAAAAAGTCCAGGCGCATATCCCAAAGCCAACCCCGTTTTTCCGGGGTACCGTTGGTGGCATTGTTGATGAAAATGCGCCGGGCCTCGGCAGAATTGCCCGGATTGAGGGCGGTATAACCCACCCCGGCCCGCAGCATAAACGGAAAATCTTTGGCAATATTTCTGAAAAGGACGTTGGTTTTTACGGATACGCCGCTGTTAAAACCCGTCTCGCCGCCAATCTGAAAATTGCCGCCCCACACCGCGCCAGGCAGGGTCATAATGAGCAGAAAGCGCAAAAAACCATTGATCATAACTTCTCCTTTAAAACATTAATGGAACGATTCTAACCTGCAAATCACAAACGGAATGCCAAAATCCGGGGTTTTGTGAAAAAAATCATTAAAAAATTCTAACGATGACCAAAGGTCAATGTGGTAAGGCTAATTTGCCGGTATCACTGATGGGTTTCCGGGGAGGAAGCGCCTACATTTAGCAAAGCAAAGGGACAACTTCCCTGCGCCTCCCCTTGTTCTGTGAAGTATTTTTACAATGAAACAATCCGAAAGGGGACACCATGTCCTTGGCAATATCCGAACAAACCTCACCACTATGGCAGTCCGGCCCGAAACCCGAGGTGCTCCCGGTCCTTGAGGAAGACCATAGCTGTGATGTCTGTGTGGTCGGGCTGGGGGGGAGCGGTCTGGCCACACTGAAAAAATTGTGCGAAGGAGGCCTGTCGGTTATCGGCATTGATGCCGGCCGGATTGCCGGCAAAGCGGCCGGCGCCAACGGCGGCTTTTTGTTGGCCGGAATGGCCCGGTTTTACCACCAGGCCCGTCAGACTATCGGGGCGGAAAAAGCCCGCCTGATTTATCAATCTACCATTGAGGAAATCGAACGCATGTGCGGGGAAACCCCGGAAGCAATCCGTCTAACCGGTTCCCTGCGCATTGCCACCAGCCCGGAAGAAGCGGCGGATTGCCAGGCCCAACTGGAAGCCATGCGGGAGGATCGCCTCCCGGTTTCCCCATACTTCGGGCCGGAGGGGGAGGGGCTTCTTTTCCCAACCGATGGTAGCTTTAATCCCTGGCTACGCTGCCGCCTGCTAACCGGTCAGGTAATTGCCCTGGGTGCGAATCTTTATGAGAATACCCCGGCCCTTACCGTGGCCCCGGGAAAAGTGGTAACCCCGGCCGGGACGGTCCGCTGTCGCGAGGTGGTGGTGGCCGTGGACGGCGGGTTAGAGGTTTTGATGCCGGCCCTGAAGGGCCGGGTCCGCACCGCCCGTCTGCAAATGCTGGCCACCGCCCCGGCCCCGGAGGTCGATTTCCCCAGACCGGTTTACGCCCGCTATGGCCTGGAATACTGGCAGCAATTGCCGGACGGCCGGATTGCCCTGGGCGGTTTCCGGGATAAAGGAGGCGATGGGGAATGGGGAAACCTGAGCCAGCCCTCCCCGCAAATCCAGGCCATGCTGGATAAGTTCCTCCGCGAGACCCTTGGGGTCGAAGCGCCGGTAACCCATCGCTGGGCGGCCCCGGTGGGGTTTACCGAAAACGGGCTACCGGTCATGGAAGCCCTGGAGAAGGGGTTGTGGGTAATGGGGGGCTATTGCGGTACCGGCAACGTTATCGGGGCAATTTGCGGCCGGACTATCGCCGGCTTAATTCTGGATGCCTTTCATTCTTCATAATCCCTAAACCCTCCTTCAAATTTGTCTTGCCCGGAATTCCCGGCGAATGTATGTTTGTGTAAACGCTTACAGTGTCGTTTAAAACTGACAGCAATCCGAAAAGCAAGGCAACGTGGGCAAATGAAGTGGTTGTTGATGCTGGTTTGGCTGGCGGCCAGTTCCTGTACAGTTCAGGACACCGGCAAGGTCAAACTTCGTTTTTGGGCCATGGGCGCCGAGGGGGAGAAGGTCAAACCCCTCATCGAAAAATTCCAGCAGGAATATCCCGATATCGAGGTTGCCGTCCAGGCGATTCCCTGGGGAGCGGCATACGAAAAACTGCTGACCGCTTATGCCGGCCAGGCCCTTCCCGATGTGCTCCAATTGGGCAATACCTGGATACCTCAGTTTGCCTCTCTGGAGGCCATCCTTCCCCTGGATGCCTATATCGCCGGTTCCGCCGTGGTTTATCCGGAAGCCTATTTCGAAGGAATCTGGAATACCAATATTATTGGCGAAAAGGTGTACGGGGTTCCCTGGTACGTCGATACCCGCCTTCTCTTTTACCGCAGTGATATTCTGGCCGACGCCGGTTATCCCAACCCTCCCCAAACCTGGGATGAGTGGAAGGATGTATCCCGCGCCATTGTCGCAAAGACTGATTCCAAATACGCGGCCTTCTTTTCTCTGATCTTCAACGATTGGCAGATCCCGGTAATCCTGATTCTCAGCAACGGCGGCAAAATCCTCCGCGATAACTTCCAATACGGGGCTTTTGATGATCCCCGGACCCTGGAAGCCCTGAGTTTTTACATCGATTTTTTTCGCCAGGGCCTGGTGCCGCGAACCATGACTGAGTTCGCCAATATCTATCAGGGATTTGAGCGCGGCGATATGGCGATGATGATAACCGGACCCTGGAATATCGCGGAAATGCGCCTGCGCGCCCCGGAACTGGCCGGGCGGTGGACCACCGCGCCCATGCCCGTCAAGGAGAGCCGGAATTCCGTCGCCGGGGGAGCCAGCCTGGTTATTTCCAGTGGCTGCCCTAACCCGGAGCAGGCCTGGAAGCTGGTGGAATTTATGGCCCGTCCCGACATTCAAAAAACCTTCTTTGAGCTGACCAACGACATGCCCTCTGTTAAGGCGGCCTGGGAAGCTCCCCAACTTCAGGAGGACCGGGAGGCCAGGGCTTTTTTTGAACAGCTGACCGCGGTTGCACCCACCCCGCCCATTGCCGAATGGGAGCGTATTGCCGTCAAAATTCAGGAGCACATGGAACGAGTGGTTTACGGGCAACTTTCCCTGGAGGAGGGGGTCAAAAACCTGAATAAGGATGTGGACCGCATTCTGGAAAAACGGCGCTGGCTGCTCAGTAAGGGCTTGTTATGAAAACCTCCCGCTACGCCCACATCTTTTTCCTGGCCCCGGCCCTGATTACCCTGCTGGTGTTCTTTTTTCTGCCGGTTCTGGCTGCCTTGTTGATGAGCGCCACCGATTTTGACGTCTACGCCCTGGGCAACTTTGGGCGGGCCCGCTTTCTTTTTCTGGAGAATTACCGCCGCGCCCTGGAGGATCCTCTCTTCTGGAAGGCCCTTTTTAATACCTTCTATTTCGTGATGGTCGGAGGCCCCTTAACCATTCTGGTCTCCCTGGCGGCCGCCGTCGCCCTGAATGCCAAAATACTGCGCTTCCGGAAATTTTTTCGGCTGGCCTTTTTCCTGCCGGTGGTCACCACCCTGGTAGCGGTAGCAGTGGTCTGGCGTTACCTTTATCATCCCCGCTACGGCATGATCAACTACCTGCTCTCCGGATTCGGGATCGAGCCGATCGATTGGCTGGGGGATCCCACGTGGGCGATGCCAGCCCTGATTTTGCTGGCGGTCTGGAAGAACTTCGGCTATAACATGCTGATTTTCCTGGCGGGCTTACAGGCCATTCCGGAAACGCTCTATGAATCCGCCCGGATCGACGGGGCCAACTGGTGGCAACAGCAGTTTTACATCACCATTCCGCAGTTGGCGCCCACCAGCATTTTTGTGACCATCATTACCATCATCGGATATTTCCAGCTTTTTGCCGAACCCTTTGTGATGACCCAGGGAGGGCCCCTTAACGCCACCCTGAGCATTGTGCTGTATCTATACCAGCAAGGGTTCCGTTGGTGGCAAATGGGTTACGCCAGCAGCATTGCCTTTATTCTCTTTTTTATCCTGATTGTTCTGGGCCTGGTTCAGGAACTGGTTCGCAGACGAATTAACCGGGGCGGGGCGGTATGAAAAACAAACTGTGGAGCATACTCTTTCATTTGGGCATGTTGTTGGTGGCGGTGATAACCGTATTCCCGTTCTGGTGGATGCTTTGTGCCTCCCTTATGCCCTCCGGGGAAGCTTCGGACTTCCCCCCGCGCTTTTTCCCGGAAACCTTCACCGCGGAACATTACATTAATTTGTTTTCCCGGCTCAATCTGGGACGGTATTTCCTCAACAGCCTGCTCCTGGCGCTGGGGGTGACCCTGTTTTCCCTGCTGGTGAATTCCATGGCGGGGTTTGCCTTTGCCAAATTCCGTTTTCGGGGACGCACCCCGTTGTTTGCCGGCCTGATATCCGCCATGATCATTCCCGGGCAGGTCACCATGCTCCCGGTTTTCCTGTTGTTGAACAAGATGGGGCTGCTGAATTCCTATTTCGGGGTAATTCTGCCCACCATGGCCAGCATCTTCGGGATCTTCCTGATCCGCCAGTACCTCCAGGGGGTTCCGGACAGTCTGATCGAAGCGGCGCGCATCGACGGGGCGGGGGAGTGGCTGATTTATTGGAAGATAATCCTGCCTCTGGCCAAACCGGTCCTTGTAACGCTGGCCCTGTTTACCTTTATGGGGTCCTGGAACGATTTCCTCTGGCCGCTGATTGTCCTGACCCGCGAGGATCTGTATACCCTGCCGGTGGCGTTGTCCTCCCTGCTGGGCGAGCATGTGCAGGACGTCGAGCTGATGATGGCCGGTTCGGTGGTAACGGTGGTGCCGGTGTTGGTGGTTTTCCTGGCCTTGCAGAAGTATTACCTGCAGGGCATCATGATTGGCGGTGTCAAAGAATAGCGACCCCTTTTTCCACCGAATTCAAAATTAGTCTTGACAAGAATTGCCGATAAGCGTAAGTTAATGCAACAAATGTAAACGTTTACATTTGAGCCACAAGAGAAATTAGCCCAGGTCCAAGATGAAAGTCGATATCCGAGAAATCGCCCGGCGTGCCGGCGTTTCCACGGCTACCGTTTCCCGTACCTTAAGCGGGAAGGGGCCGGTCCGTGAGGAAACGCGACGCAAGGTCATGAACGTCGTTCAGGATCTCAACTATCGCCCCAACTCCCGCGCCCGCAATTTGTCCCGCCGGCAAACCGACACCATCGGGGTTATTTTGCCCGAACTGGTGGACGAATTTTTCATGGACCTTATCCACAGTATCGACGAAGAGGCCTATCTGGCCGGTCATTATGTGATGATCTCCAGCTCCCACAACCAGCGCAATATTGTCCAGACTCTGGTGGAATTTATGGACAGCGGCCGGGTGGACGGGGTTATCCTGATGGCGCCCAAGATGATGGACAGCCGCCTGTCCCAACGCCTGAAACAAATTCGCGGCCCCATTGTTTTCCTCAACTCCCGCCCGGAAATCGAAAATTGTATTTCCTTTACCATAGACAACTACCAGGGCGCCACCTCCATGGTCCGCCACCTGATATCCCATGGCTATGAGCGCATCGCCATGATCAAAGGACCGGAGGGCAACAGCGATGCGGACGAACGCTACCAGGGCTACCTCGATTGTATGCTGGACCATGGTTTGCGCATCGATCCCAGCCTGGTCGTAGAGGGTGATTTTACCATCAAAGGCGGCTATCACGGATTTATGCGCCTTTTCGGCCTCCCCAAACCACCCCGCGCCATTTTTGCCGCCAATGACATGATGGCTCTGGGCGCCTACGAAGCGGCCAAGCAAACCGGGATTAACATTCCCGATGATGTCGCCCTGGGCGGCTTCGACGACATTTTCCTCAGCAAATTGCTCAACCCCCGTTTGACCACCGTCCACGCGCCGATCGTGGAACTGGGCAGCAAAGCCCTGCGCTATCTGCTGCAGATGATTTCCGGTGAGGTGGAAAGCAATGGGGATTATCACGAAAAATTGTCTACCGGATTGGTGATTGGCGGGTCCTGCGGATGCGAATCCAATCACTCGCCGCTGATCCCATAACTTCTATCACCTTATCTAAAGGTCTATTTACCCAAACAAACGCCTCAGGAGGCTTAATTATGCGAAGTGTTACAAAATTTGTTATGTCGGCTTTGGCCGTCTGGCTTGTTTTGACGACTTTGGCCTGGGCACAGATGCTTTCCCGTCACGGTGAAGATGCAATCTGGGCCCGCAGTGTCGGCAGCGAAACCATTACCCTCGATGGAAACCTGGACGAAGCCGTCTGGAGCCAGGCAGAATCCCTGCATGTGGCTTACGGCACCCGGACCGGGTTGCCCACCAGCGGATGGCGCGCCGAATTTCAGGAAGCTGTTTATTTTGACCAGACCAACGCTACCGTGAAGTTCCTGGTCGACAGCAACAACCAGCTTTATCTCAGTTTCTACTGCCCGGACTCTTCGGTCGGCGGAAGCCAGGATTGGGCACGCTGGGACGGGGTTCTGATGTCCGTAAAGGATCGCGCCAGTGACAGCCGCACCACCCCGGCCATTGAGTATTTCTACACCTACTGGTACATCAACATCGACTCGCTGATCACCGCCGGCGCCGAGCCCCGCTTTATCGGGCGTTTTGGCAACTTCGGGGATACCACCCGCACCCAGGAACAACGCGATGCCTGGGATGCCGGATTCCGGGTCATCGGTGGGGTTTCCAACGACGACACCACCCCGGACGAAGGTTATGTGATCGAAATGCGCCTGGACCTCGGGGTACTCGGATATGACGTTACCGATGCCGATGGCGATATCGTTGAGCTGAACTTCTCCATTTGGGATTGCGACTGGGTCAGCACCGGGGATCCTACCCGCACCGCTACCTCCCGCACCGACTGGCAAAGCCCCTGGGGCAACGCCAACCTGCACAACGTTGGCCGGGTTATGGCTCGTCCCGACGTAACGGTTAACTCCGGCGCCCTGCCGGAAATCGCCGCAGACATTCGCCTGCCCAACGGCGCCAACTATGCCGACGCGGTTATCGATGGCGACCTGAACGACGATGCCTGGAGCACCGCCTACAGCTTTAACCTGGCCTTTGATGACAGCCTGGTCCGCGCAGCTTATCCCGGTGTTGGTCCCTGGCGCAGCGGTCAGTTCCAGCCGGAACTGGAAGGCAACCCCCGTCCGCCCGTTCTGGATCCCGGTTTTGCCAACGTAAAAGCCTACTTCAAGGGCGATTACCTGTATCTGGCAGCCGATGTTAACGACCAGTTGGTTCAGGGCACGAACGCCTTCGATCGTTTGGACATGATCCGTTTTATCGTTATGGACCGCGATTCTGTGGATTCCGACAACCGCCCGGTAACCTGGGTATTTGGCGCAACCTTCGACAGCGTTGGCACTGCAGCCGCATACGATGTTCTGCCGGTTATGGTAAATGATGGCGCCGCCGAATTTGCGGTATCCCTGAAAGGCGCCACCACGGTTAACGACAATACCGATATCGACGAAGGTTATGTCGTTGAAATGAAAGTCGACCTCAAATACTTCGGATATCAGGCCGGCCTGGGCGATCACCTGCTGTACATGGGTGTGATGCTGGCCGACGGGGATTCCTTCGACAATCCGCTGAATGACTACGGTAGCCGCACCTGGTTCTTCCGTGAAAATTCCGGCGGCCCGGCATTCCCCTGGATCTATATGGACGAAACCCTGACCGCAATTGACGATGAGCCCACTCCGGTCGTCGCCAACAGCATTCTGCTGTCCGAAAACTATCCGAACCCCTTCAACCCGACCACCACTCTGCGTTACACCCTGCCTTTCGCCGGGGATGTCAGCGTTTCCGTCTTCAATATTCTGGGACAGGAAGTTGCCAACCTGAATGGTGGCAAGCAGGCCGGTGGCGTCCATACCTTGAATTTTGACGCCAGTATTCTCGCTTCGGGTGTTTATTTCTATCATGTTCAGGTGGTAAATCCGGCTAACGGCAATGCCGTTGTCAGCCGTACCGCCAAGATGACCCTGGTAAAATAAACCAACCGTCTTAGCGTTCAATTTGATCTTCAGGTGCGCCGCAATGGCGCACCTGAAACTATTCACAGACAAAGCTGCAGGTGAGTCATGTGGGGAAACCTCTATCTCTTCACCGTCAAAAAGGCAGGTTCTGAAGCTGGATTACTGCTGCGGTGGACGGTTTGGGTGACGGTGTTTTTTTCGACCATCGTCTGTTCTCAAACCACCGGAAAGCTGGCCGGTTTAATAACCGACACCAAAGGCAATCCGCTAATTGCTGCCAACGTTAGTCTGGATGACACCCAGATGGGGGCCACGTCGGACCTGGACGGCTATTATCTGATCCTGAATTTGCGATCGGGCACCTACACTATCCGGGTTGCATACCTGGGGTATCAGACCAAAGTGGTCGAGAACGTGCGCATTTCGGCCGACCAAACCACTCAGCTGAACATTGAACTCGCCGAAGAGACCATCGAAGGCGATGAGGTGGTGGTGGTTGCCGAAAAACCCCTGGTGGAATTCAACGTTACCAATCAGATTGCCAGCGTCAACAAAGATGAGCTGGAGCAGTTGCCCCTGCGGGACCTGGACCAGATCGTTAACCTTCAGGCCGGGGTGGTGGATGGGCACTTCCGCGGCGGACGCCTGGGAGAAGTGCAGTATCAGGTGGAAGGGGTAACGGTCAACAATCCTTACGACAATGCCTCCATTCTGGATCTGGATCGCTCGGTTATCGAGGAGGTGCAGGTGATCAGCGGAACGTTTGACGCCAAATACGGGCAGGCGATGTCCGGGGTGGTCAATGCCGTGCTGCGCTCCGGTTCGGACCGCTTCGAATGGAGTGCGGAGGCCTACGGCGGCGATCACTTTACCAATGACGACCTGCGTTATCCCAACAACGGCGATTTTGATCCGCTGGGACTGCGCCATCTGCAGCTCACCCTCAGCGGCCCGACTTTCCTGCCGAAAACCACTTTTTTGATCAGCGCTCGTTATTTTGAGGATGAAGGCTATTTGTTCGGCGAGCGGCGTTTTATGCCCACCGATCGCAGCGATCTGGAAACGCCGGTTCTGATTCCCACCGGGGACGGGGAAATAGTCCCTATGCAAAACAACCGCAACGTGAGCGGGCAGTTTAAACTGACCAATCAGTCCTTCGGGAACATTCAGGTCAGCTACCAGGCAATCGTCAACGACCTGGAAGGCCAGCGCTATAATCACGGTTTTCGCATCAATCCGGAGGGTATCAAAACCCAACACACCCAGTCCCTGGCTCACGGGATCGACCTGACCCACACCCTCTCGGAAAAGGTGTTTTACAAGCTGAGTATCCGGAACAACTACTTTCATTACAGCGACTGGACCTACGAAGATTTTGACGATCCGCGCTATTTTGCCGCGGAAGCCTCGCGCTCTACCCCCAATTACGAGGACGGCGCTTCCATTCAGGGGGTCGACCTGGGACGCTTTGAGCAGGAGACCAACTCCGGCATCGGTAAATTCAACCTGACCTGGCAGGCCGATCGAACCAATCTGATCGAAGCCGGTCTGGAATTCCAGACCTCGGAAATGACCTTCGGCTCCCCGGGATATGTGCTTGCCCGCACCATAGACGGGCAGCAAACCCTGATTTCCTTCTGGCGGGAATTGCCGGATTTTCCGGGTTTGCGCGCTTATCATCCCGTTCAGATGGCCAGTTATTTGCAGGATCGCCTGGAGTGGGGGGACCTGGTGGTGCGCGGTGGCCTTCGTTTGGAATACTTCGACGCGCGCTCCACCATTCCCAGCGATTTACGCAATCCCGCCAACGCCATTTCCGGTGCGCCCAATTCGATTGATCAGGCGACTACCAGCAAATGGGCTCTGGCGCCGCGCATCGGTTTGAGTTTTCCGCTTTCTTCCACGGCCTCTATCTATACCTCTTACGGCCATTTCTACCAATTGCCGGGACTGAGCAATCTCTATAACAACTCCACCTACGAGGAGCTGGAAGACCTGCAGGCCGGGGTGGACAACTACAGTATTCGCGGCAATCCGGATCTGAAACCGGAAAAAACGGTCCAGTATGAGGTCGGACTCAAACAGGCTCTCACCGAATTTCTCGGGCTGGAAGTCAGTGCTTTTTACAAAGACATCCGGGACCTCCTGGGCGTGGAGTTTATTACCACTTACAATACCGCACGCTACAGCCGCTTCACCAACGTGGACTTCGGCAATACCTACGGATTTACCCTGGCCTTGAGCCAGCGGGCGGTCGGGAAAGTTAGCTCATCCATCGATTATACCCTTCAGGTTGCCCGCGGCAACTCCAGCGACCCCAATGAAACAGCGGTCCGGGCCGATAGCGGAAAAGATCCCCGACCGCGCGATATTCCCTTTAACTGGGATCAGCGCCATACCTTGAACGCCACGCTGGTGGTGGCAGACCCCGGCAAATATACCCTCAGCGGTATTCTGAAAGTGGGGAGCGGGCAACCCTATACCCCGTCCATCGGTTCCGGATTCAACTCCGAGCTGGAAACCAACTCCGGCCGCAAAGGGACTTTTGTGCTGATGGATTTACGCGGCGAGAAGTTTTACAAACTCGGCGGAATGCGGGTAGGGATCTTTGCTCAGGTTGCCAATCTGTTCAACGAATTTTTTGTGAACGGGTTTGTCTTCGGCAATACCGGAACCCCGGATTATTCACGTTTCCCGGAAGTTGACAAAGTGCAATTGACTAATCCCAGCAGATTTTACGAACCCCGGCGAATTGAATTCGGTCTTTCAATTCGAAGCGGCCGATAAGGCAGGTAGAGATTATGGTATTGAAAAAAACAATCAGCCGGTCCATGCGGACTTTGATCCTTTTGACCTTTGCCACAGGTCTGGCGATAGCCCAGAATTACCAGCCCCTCATTCCTTACAGTCTGCGCGGGGATCTGCAGTACGAACGTGAGGGAACCCATGACGCCAACAATATCCGCACCCTCTTTCTGAGTTATGGCATGGTGGGCAGTTATCCTCCCGACCCGTTAACGGTGGACCTGAGCGTTTTCCACTCGGTGGAAGTTCCCAAGGGCTCCAACGAAAATTACAGCGACGGGATTACCCCCTTCGTTCTGGCCCGAGTGCGCCTGCGCAACGGCAGTTTTGCCTACATTATGGAAACCGGATACCGGGAGCGGCAGGGGACCAGCCCTTATTTTAACCGGACCATGCGTTTTGAACCCCGTCCCGGATATTTCCAGACCGATCCCACCATCAACACCGGGCTGAGCCCGGCGGTTAGCAACGATCCGCGCACCTGGCCGGACGAATGGGTAGACAAGCTTGAAGATCCGGACGATCCGGGTTGGAGCGGCTCCTGGAACGGTTACTTCGGGAAACGGCCCGCCGCGGACCAGGAAAGCTATGTGGTTTTTGACGATCAGTATTACGATGCCTGGGATTATTTCCCGGACGACCGGGATGCCGGCGAGGACCCGCTCCGGCGCCGTCGTGGGCTGGGATTGCGGGTAGAGCAGCGCGGTTTTCAGTGGGCCAATCCCCAGGCCGGCAACGTGATTTTCTGGCACTATGACATCACCAACGAAGCCACTATCGATTATGTGGACAATATTATCTTCGGCCTTTACATGGACTCGGGGGTAGGCGGCTCCGGGGTAGGGGTGGACGGGGTTCCCGAATCCGACGACGACAACGCTTTTTTCGATCAGGAAGCCGGCTTGAACCTGGTGTATACCTGGGATAACTTCGGCCACGGGGTGCAAGGCCCCACCGGTTACCTCGGATATTCCTATATGGAAACCCCGGGAAATCCCACCGACGGCATCGACAATGACCTCAACGGCATTATCGACGAACGCCGGGACGGCGGCCCCGGGCAATTGATCGAAGGCACTGACGCCATCCGCGCCTATGTGGAAGCGAATTACGACATGAATGCCTTCGAAAATTTTTTCGGCCCCCTGGAGCAACGCCCGGCTTTCCGCAATGGATTATGGTGGACCGGCGACGAGGATATGGACTGGGTGGCGGAATTCAGCGATACCGGTGCCGACGGCATTTTTGAATCCGGCGATACCGGGGAAGGCGATGGTATTCCCACCCGTGGCGAACCCAATTTTGATCGCACCGATGTGGACGAATCCGACCAGATCGGGCTGACCGGCTTTAAGATGAACCGCATTAAGGCCGGCCCCGGGGCGACCTCCAATGTGGTGGACAACGTGGTCTTTTTTGATAACGGTCAGGAATGGCCCCGTCGACTGTTCGACTTTTTCACAACCGGGGCAAAATTCGATAATCCCCTGGTGGAAAATTACAACATCGGGTTCCTGTTTGCCTCCGGCCCCTTTACCCTGGAAGCAGGCAAAACGGAACGATTCAGCCTGGCCCTGGGCTGGGGGGCCAACCTGCGGGAACTGCGTAACACCACCCGGGTGGTGCAGCAGATCTACAAGGCCAATTATCAGTTTGCCGTACCGCCGCCGCAGCCCACCGTTCAGGCTTTCGCCGGAGACGGATACGTCACCGTTACCTGGGATGACAAGGCGGAAAGGGCCTTCGATCCGGTAACCAGCCGCAACGATTTCGAAGGCTACCGCATATACCGCAGTACCGATCCCGATTTTCAGGATCCCGACGTGATAACCACCGGGACCGGGAGCAGCACCATTGGCAACGGAAAACCAATTGCCCAGTTCGACTTGGTAAACGATATTTACGGTTTCTCACCCATTACCGTAGAAGGGGTGGCCTATTTTCTGGGAGAGGAAACCGGTCTGGTCCATACTTTTACCGATACCGACGTCACCAACGGACAGGAGTATTATTACGCCGTTTGCGCTTACGACCAGGGGTCGGATTCCATCCAGATTTATCCTTCGGAAAACGCCATTACCGTAAGCCGCACCCTGCGTGGCGGGACTATTCTGCCGCCCAACGTGGTGGTGGTGCGTCCCAATCCTCCGGCGCTCGGGTATACCCCGGCTGCCCTAAATTCCACCGAAAGAATTGCCGGAAAAGGTACCGGAACGGTGGAGGTGGAAGTGGTCAATTCTTCGGTAGTGCCGGACAATCACCAGTTTGAAATTCATTTCGACAACCCCCTCGATAGTGCCCGGGCCTCCTTTTATTCGCTCATTGATGTGACCACCCGGGATACCCTTTATTCATTCGGGAAGGATTTTAGGGGTGAAAAACGAGGCCCGGTGGGCGCGGGAATCCTGGTGAATGTGAACACCGGGAGGATTCCCGCGATGGATACCACCAACAGCGGCTTCCGGGTGGGATCGTCCAACCTGAAACTAAACGTCAGCTATGCGCCCGCCCTGCCCACCACCCTGGACCGCCCGGGTTACCCGGATGATATCGAGGTGGTTTTCGGGGATACCTACCTCGACACGTCTATTGCTGCGGTAAGTTTGCCCGCCAAACCGGCCAAGCTGAAGGTGGTGGCCAAAACCGACAGCGGGGATTATCAGCTGAACTTCCGCTTCCGCGATCTGGACAATGATGGGACCCTCAACGGTATCGGGGAATATATCGAAGTCGTCACCTATGCGCGAGCCCGTCCGACTGCCGCCCGGGCCACCTGGCAGTTTTCCGTGGACACCACCGGTCTTGGGGGAGCCGCCATCAATCCGCCAGGCGCCGGCGAATTCTATGATCTCAAGGTGATCCTTCCCTTCAGCAAGGGGGACGTCTTTACCTTTGCCAGCACCGGACAGTCTCTGGATCGCAACGCGGCACATGCCTCCGATCAGAAGCCTTATGTGGTGCCCAATCCCTATGTCGGCGCAGCGAGTTTCGAACCGGCCCGTTTTGCCGTCTCGGGACGCGGGGAAAGACGCATGGAATTTCGCGGGCTACCCGCTGAATGCACCATCCGGATCTTTAGTGTGGTCGGGGATCTGGTCCAGACCCTGGAACATTCCGGTGAGATTACCGAAGGATTTGTTCCCTGGGATCTGCGCTCCAAGGACAACCTGGAAGTAGCTCCCGGATTGTATATCTATCACGTAGAATCCGAAGGGCGCGATCCCTTTATCGGCAAATTCGCCATCATCAAATAACCGGAAAAACCAGCGTCAAGGACTTCCCCCAATCCAGGGAGTTATTATGAAAGCGACTCAAAAAACGATTCTGGCTGCCGTTGCGTTGGCAGCCGTGTTGGTGGCCGGTATCGGCAACCCGGTTATGGGACAAAGCAAAGCCGGGACCACCATCCTCCCTTTCCTGAAAATCGAACCCAGTGCCCGTAATGCGGCACTGGGCAGCGCCAGCGCCTCCATGTATGGGGAAGCTCTGGCGGCCTATTACAATCCGGCCAGTCTGGGGCGCCTTCCCGCGGCCCAGGCCCAGTTTTCGCACAGCCA
>JAGRBF010000078.1:20457-25168 GCA_020434205.1 Calditrichota bacterium
CTGGGAACGGGCGAACGTTATACCGTGAATGATTTTGCGCTGGGGCTGGCCTACGGAACCCTGCTGACCGATCGGGTTAGCGTGGGATTCCAGGTCAATTACATGCGCGAGGATATCTGGCACAGTACCGTGACCGCATTCGGGCTTAATGTCGGGGTCCAATACCGCATCTCGGATAACGGCCCCACTTTTGGCGCCAGCATTTCCAATTTTGGCCCCCGCAGCGGATTTAACGGTCGGGATCTTTACATTCAGTACGATCTGGATCCCCTGCGGCGCGGAGACAACAACGATCTGCCGGCGGAACTGCGGACCGAAAATTATGCCCTGCCGACCATTTTCCGGGTGGGGATATCCTTCCCGGTCCGCTTCGGGGAAACCAATCGCCTGTTAATTGCGGTGGACGCATCCCATCCCAACGACAACCAGGAGAGCCTCAGCATGGGGGCCGAATGGCAGATCCGCGATATGTTCGCCCTTCGCGGGGGCTATCGCGAACTTTTCCTGGAAGATTCCGAGGGCGGCCTGGTCCTGGGCGGTGGGCTGAAACTCGGCTTGTCCGGCTATAACTTCCGCCTGGATTATGCATGGGCGGATTACGGTCTGCTGGAAAACACCCAGCGGTTTACGGTAGGCTTCGAATTTTGAGAATTCATTTTTTCATCCCCAAAGCAATGGGAGCATTCTTGTGAAATCCAGCAACACCCCGGCCTTTGAAAATCCTTTCGGCCACTTTGCCAGGGATGGCTACGAATTTGTGATTACCACCCCGGAGACCCCGCGCCCGTGGTCCAACATTATCTCCAACGGGGATTTCGGCCTGGCGGTCAGTCAGGCAGGGGGCGGTTTTTCCTGGCGGACGCACGTCTCCATGAACCGCCTTACCCGGTGGAATCAGGATATGATCCGCGATGACTGGGGCAAGTGGCTTTACCTTCGCGATCTGGACAGCGGGGCTTTCCGCTCCCTGGCCTACCAACCGGTTCAGGCGGAATACGACCTTTATGAAGCCCGGCATGGTTTGGGCTATACCACCTTCGTTCAGAAATTCGGTGATATGGAAAGCGAATGGACCCTCTTCGCAGCGATGGGGGATCCGGTGGAGATCTGGCTGGTGACCCTGCGAAACAACGGCACCCAGCGTCGCCGTTTCCAACTGGCCTCTTATCTGGAATGGAACCTCGGGGCGGCGCCGGACAACCACCGCGAATTTCACAAACTGTTTATCGACACCGCCTTCGACGCCAAACGCTCCGCTCTGGTGGCCACCAAGCTGCTCTGGGAGGTTCCCACCGAACGCGGCCACTGGAATACCGACTGGCCTTATATCGCTTTTCATGCCGCCAGCGAACCCCTGTCCGGCTGGGACACCAGCAAGGATCAGCTAATCGGCCGTCATGGCGGGTTCCACAATCCCCGGGGTCTTCGCGAAGGTGAATTCGCGGGCCAAACCGGCCGCTATGAGGATGCGGTGGCTTCTTTGGCAACGGATATTGAACTGGCCCCCGGTGAAGAAAAAACGGTCGTTTTTCTGCTGGGCCAACCCGACAAAATCTCCCGGGAAAATCTGGTCGGACAGGCGGCCTCCCTGATCGACGTCTACCGCAATGTCGAGCGGGCCCGCGAAGCACTTCAGGAAGTAACCGATTACTGGAAGAACCTCTGCAGCCTGGTCCACCTGGAAACCCCGGACCCGGCATTTAACCTTTTGAACAACGTTTGGCTGAAATATCAGGCCATTTCCGGGCATCTGTGGGGCAGGACCGGTTACTACCAGCAGTCCGGCGCCTTCGGATTCCGGGACCAGATGCAGGCCAGCCAGGTCTGGCTTCCTCTGGACCCGCCAAAGATGCTGGAACAGGCGCGTCTGAACGCCCGCCATCAGTTTGAAGACGGCAAGGTTCTGCACTGGTGGCATCCGCTCACCGAAACCGGCTTGCCCACCGATATGGTGGACGATCTGCTGTGGCTGCCGTATATGCTGACCCGCTATTTCAACGAAACCCGCAACTTCGGGGCCCTGCTGGAAGAAATTCCTTACTACGACCAGGGCGCCGGTAGTTTACAGGAACACTGCGTCCGGGCTATCGAGGTGGTTCTGGAGCGCTTCAGCGAACGGGGAATCCCTTTGATGGGAGCCGGTGATTGGTGTGACGGCTTCAGTGCGGTGGGACTGGACTGGAAAGGCGAAAGCGTCTGGCTGGGAATGTTCTTATACGACATCCTGGTGAAATGGGCCGATATTCTGACCACGGATAGTCCCGAAGCTGATGTCAAAACCGCCGCTCGTTTTAGGGAACGGGCCCGGAACCTCAAGGATGCCCTGAACGAACACGCCTGGAATGGGGAATGGTATATCTGCGCCACCAAAGATGACGGCGCCTTGATGGGCGATCCGTCGCTAGAGGAAAACAAAATTTACCTGAACTCCCAGACCTGGGCGATCATCACCGGAGTTGCCGATGATAACCGCCGTAATAAGGTTGCCCAGGCGGTTCTGGATCACCTGGAAGGCGACAACGGAACCACCCTGTTCCGCCCCGCTTACCACACCCCGGACAAAAATATCGGCTACATCACCCGTTATGCGCCGGGTTTGCGGGAAAACGGCGGGGTTTACACCCATGCCGCCACCTGGAGCGTGATGGCTTTCGCCGAGATGGGCAGGGGAGAGGATGCCTTCCGTCTTTTTCAGAAACTCAACCCCATCCTTCAAGCCCAAAAAGATGCCCACCGCTATTACGCCGAGCCGTTTGTTCTTCCCGGGAATATCGACGGTTTCGACAGTCCCAATTACGGGCGGGCCGGCTGGACCTGGTATACCGGATCGGCCGGGTGGCTTTTTACCATCGCCCACGAGAATATTGTCGGGGTGCGCAGCAGCAAGGACGGCCTGATCGTGGACCCCTGCATTCCACGTGAGTGGCCTTCCTTTACCGCCAAGCGGCGTTTCCGGGACGGGGTTTATCACATCCTCGTGGAAAATCCCAACGGCATCAGCCGTGGCGTCAAAAAGATAACCGTCAACGGCACGGAAATTCCCGGAAACGTAATACCGCCGCTGGGCCCGGGAGAACACCGGGTGCGGGTGATTCTGGAGGGAGATGTATGAGCGCGATTCGTTTCCTGAGCATTCTGGTGTTGATGGTGCTGGCCGGGTGCGGTCAGCAGGTTACAAAGCAAGCTCTGCCGCTCAGCCATCTGAGCGATGAGGCTTTTCTGGATTCCCTTCAATACTACAATTTCAAATACTTCCTGGGTGAACTGAATCCGGAGAATGGTCTGGTGCGGGATCGCACCAAAAGCGGGGCGCCCAGCAGTATTGCCGCGGTGGGTTTTGCCATTCCGGTTTGGGCGATTGGGGCGGAAAAAGGCTGGATAAGCCGGGAAGAAGCGCTTCGGTATACCCTGGCGGCCATGAACTTTTTCTGGCATTCTCCGCAGAGCGGAACGGACCCCATGGCCTCCGGGCACAAAGGATTTTATTATCATTTTCTCAATATGGAAACCGGAGAGCGGGAATGGGCCTGCGAGCTTTCCACCATCGATACCGCCTGGTTAATTGCGGGAATGCGCTTTGCCGCCCAGTATTTTGATCGGGACCATGCCGATGAGGCGCGGGTTCGCGCTTTGGCGGATTCCCTGACCTTCCGGATCGATTGGGACTGGACCACCGCCGGCAGCGATCATCGCAGCCCCGGCGCGGTATTTATGGGATGGCGTCCGGAAAACGGGGTTGGTCCCGCAGCCTGGACCGGGTATAACGAGGCCCTTTATCTGTATGTTCTGGCTGCCGGCAGCGGCTACCGGGATGCCAGAAGCGCCTATCAGGTGTGGCTGGACCATTACCATTGGGACGAACCCTATCCGGAAATCGGCAATCTGGAGCATGCCCTTTTCCCCCCGCTGTTCGGCCATCAGTATTCCCACATGTTTATTGATTTCCGTGGGATCGGGGATGCCTACATGCGGGAGAAAGGTATCGATTATTTTGAAAATTCCCGACGTGCCGTGCTGGCCCAGCAGGAATATGCGCGCCGCAACATCAAAGGCTGGAAGGGTTATAACGAATTGATCTGGGGGCTTACCGCCTGCGACGGCCCGGGAGAAAAATTCAACTTCGACGACAAGGTTTTCCGAACCTACTCGGCGCGGGGAACCAGTGGGGAAGGCGAAAACTTCAAACAAACCTATTTTGATGACGGCACCATTGCCCCCACCGCTCCCGGCGCCTCGGTGCCCTTTGCCCCGGAAGTTACCATTCCCACCCTGCGGGCGATGTACGATCAATACGGCGGGAAAGGACTGTGGGGCAAATACGGCTTCTACGATTCCTTTAACCCCACCCTGGATTGGATCGACGGCGACTTCCTGGGGATTGACCAGGGTCCCATTGTCATCATGATTGAAAACTATAAAACCGGATTAATCTGGAAATACTGCATGAAGGATCCGGTTATTCAGAAGGGTCTGGAGATCCTGGATTTCGGACCCCTTAAATAGACATCTGCTTGTGTGGTTGGAGGACCCATGCCGTGGGTTCCGGCGTTGATGCCGGAACCCGCCGGAAAGCTCCAATCTTCGAAAACGTCATCTCTCACCCTATCATCGGGGAAAACGCTGTGACCCGCTTAGCTTCCCTCGCCATTCTGCTCCTTTTTTCCCTGACTGCTTACCCTCAGGAAACCGTCCTGGACGAAATGGACAGCAG
>JAGRBF010000078.1:25338-36429 GCA_020434205.1 Calditrichota bacterium
TTTACCTTCTGGGTGAAGGGCAATGCGCCGGACAATAATTTTGAATTCAAGATCACTGATGACGAGGCAGAAAATGTCTGGTGGGTAAACCGTCAGAATTTCCATTTTCCGGAGGAATGGCAGCAGATCACCGTACGCAAGCGCCATCTGGACTTTGCCTGGGGGCCCACCGAAGACCGCACCCTTCACAAATCCGGACGTCTGGAATTTATCATTGCCTCCAGCAACGGCGGGAAGGGGAGCGTTTACATCGACCGGGTGAGCTTCGAAGCCTTGCCACCTGCCAGGACCAAACTACCCCTCCCTCAGTTTACGATCAGCAGCAATTCCGGCCGGGCTGCTGCGTTGAGCGACGACAACGAGCAGACCACCTGGAAAAGCGACGGCAAAACCCGCGAAACCATCGAGATGGATCTGGGCGATTTTTACGAGTTCGGCGGAGTAAAACTATACTGGCATGACAAAAACTACCCCAAACGTTTTAACGTAGCCGTTTCGCAGGACGGCAAAAGTTGGGCGAATGCCTACAAAGTGGAAAAAGGTCGGGGAGGACGGCAATTTTTGTACATGCCGGAAAGCGAAGCGCGTTATTTGCGATTGACCCTGCTGGAAAGCGCCGGGGAAGCATTTGAAATCCGGGAATTGAAAATCCTCGACCTCGATTTTTCGGAAACCCGGGAAAGCTACTTCAGCAACGTCGCCAAATCCTTTCCCCGCGGTTATTTCCCGCGATACGCCTACGGCGAGCAACCCTACTGGACCATCGTCGGGGTAAACAACGATAGCCGGGAAGCGATGATCAACGAAGAAGGCATGGTGGAAGTCGACAAAACCATGTTTTCCATCGAACCGTTTGTCTACGACGAAAATGGCCTGCGGACCTGGGCGGACGTAAACCTGAGCCAGGCTCTGGCGGAAGACTATTTGCCCATTCCATCCGTGAATTGGGAAACCGCCGACCTGCGGTTAACCACCCAAATCTTTGCCGACGGCGCGGCCGGGGAATCGGTTCTCTACGCCGAATATACCCTCACCAATCTTTCCCCGGCCAACCGCAAGGGCAATCTTTATCTGGCCATCCGGCCTTTTCAGGTCAATTCCCCCTGGCAGTTTCTCAACTGGCCGGGCGGGGTGGCCCGGGTGGAATCGATCTCCATGGGTAGCAAATGGCAGGACGGGGTTTTGGTGAACGGCCAAAAGCGGGTCCTGCCGCTGGACAAACCCGATGGTTTCGGGGCGGTAAACGCGGACGAAGGGCCGGTGGTGTGGCATCTGGCCCAGAATAAATTGCCGGAAAACCGGGAGGCGAAAGATCGCCTGGGCTTTGCCGGCGGCGCTTTTCGTTATGCCTACAACCTCAAGGCCGGCAAAAGCCTGACGGTGCGCCTGGCGGTGCCTTTTCATTCTACCGACCCCGCCGGGGCCCCGGTGGTCGATTCCGAAAAAGTGCCGGCGCGGCGCGCGGCGGTAGCGGATTTCTGGCGACAGAAAATCAATACCGTGGATTTCCAACTCCCGGCATCCGGGATGGAATTGGTAAACCTGGTGCGCTCCAATCTTGCCTATATTCTGATAAACCGAGATGGGGCGGGGATTCAGCCCGGCTCCCGCTCCTACGAACGGTCCTGGATCCGGGACGGTTCGCTGACCTCTTCCGCTTTGCTGAAATTGGGGGTTCGGGAAGAAGTCCATGATTTTCTGGACTGGTACGCCCCATATCAATTCGAAAGCGGCAAGGTGCCCTGCGTGGTGGACCGGCGGGGACCCACACCGACTCCGGAACACGACAGCCACGGGCAGTTGATATTCGGTTTATACCAGTATTTCCTGTTTACCGGGGATACCGCCTTCCTCGCCAAAAACTTTAGCCACGTTGTCAGGGCGGTCGCTTATATGGACACCCTGGTCGCTCAGCGCTCCACCACGGAATATCAGGTGGAGGATCCGGATATGGCCGCCAAATACGGCCTTTTCCCCGAGTCTATCAGTCATGAAGGGTATTCCGCCAAACCCATGCATTCCTTTTGGGATACCTTCTTCGGCATGAAAGGCTACAAAGATGCCGTGGAAATTGCCCGGGTGCTGGGCGACAGTCTTTCCGCTCAGAAATTTCGCCATTCGCGGGACACCTTTCGCAAGAACCTTTACCGCGCCATCGATCTTTCCATCGCAAAGGAAAATATCGACTATATTCCGGGCTGCGTGGAGTTGGGGGATTTTGACGCCACTTCAACCGCTATCGCCATTTATCCCTGCAACGAACTGCCCTACCTGCCGCAGCCGTATGCGGGCAATACCTTCGACCGCTATTTTGATTATTTCAGCAAACGCCGGGATCCGGCATTCGAATGGCGGGATTATACCCCGTATGAGGTTAGATTGATCGGGACCTTTGTCTATCTCGGTCAGCGTGACCGCGCCCACGCCCTGATCGACTTCTTTAAAGGCGATTTGCGCCCCCGATCCTGGAACCATTGGGCGGAAGTGGTTCGCAAAGGGTATCGCACCCCGGGGTTTATCGGGGATATGCCCCATACCTGGGTGGGGTCGGATTTTATCAGTGCGGTGCGGGCCATGTTTGTCTATGAAGATGAACCCAACCGTTCCTTAAAACTGGGCGCCGGTCTTTATCGCGATTGGGTGGACAATCCGGACGGCATGTCGGTGGGTGGATTGCCGACATATTACGGCGTTTTGGGATACAGCGTGACGCCCACCCCGGTAGGATATCGCATCGAAATTGCTCCGGGAGTAGATCTGCCGGCCGGGGGAATCCAATTTAGCAATCCGCGCTCGGAAATGCCTTCCCGGGTAACCTTAAACGGTAAGGAACAGGCGGTGGGGGACGGGCGCTGGTTTAGGACCGACACCCTGCCTGCCACATTTGAAATTGATTACTAACGTCCGGACTCTTTCATGACTTTGACAAGAAAAATCTCCCTGGTTACCACCTTGCTGTACCTCCTGATTAGCACTGCTTCTCCCGCACGGACCCAGACCGTGCGGGAGAGGGGTGTTGACGAAGGCAAAATGAAGGTTTTTGTCGACGATCTCCTGGCCAAAATGACCCTTGAGGAAAAACTGGGTCAGCTCAACCAGCATCGCTGGTCCTGGGGCGAAAATGGGGACAGCATCCGGCAGATTTACCAAAAAAACGTCCGGGATGGGCAGGCGGGTTCCTTCCTCGGCCTGCAAGGGGTGGCTTATTCCGCAGAAATACAGCGCATTGCGGTGGAAGAATCCCGCCTGGGAATTCCCCTTCTGCTGGCTCAGGATGTTATCCACGGGTGGCGCACCACCTTTCCGACACCGCTGGGAGAGGCCAGCAGCTGGGATCCTGCTTTGGCGGAAAAAACGGCCCGGGTAGCTGCTGTCGAGGCTTCCGCCCAGGGTCTGCATTGGACCTTTGCGCCCATGGTTGATGTGGCCCGGGATCCCCGTTGGGGGCGTATTGTGGAAGGCGCCGGCGAAGATCCCTATTTGGGCGGTTTGCTGGCCGCGGCTCGGGTGCGGGGATTTCAGGGAACCGATCTCTCCCAACCCAACACCATTCTGGCCTGCGCCAAACATTTTGCCGCTTATGGCGGGGCGGAAGCGGGGCGGGATTATAATATCGTGGATATCTCACCGAGAACTTTGTTCGAGATTTACCTGCCCCCCTTTCACCGGGCGGTCGAGGCCGGGGTGGCCACCGTGATGGGCGCCTTCAACGAAGTGAACGGGGTCCCCATGCATGCCAACGGCTATTTGATCAACGAGGTTTTGCGCAATGGATGGGGGTTCCGGGGATTGGTCGTTAGCGATTACACCGCGATTATGGAATTGCAGCGCCACGGGGTGGCCGCCACCCCCGCCGAGGCCGGGATTCTGGGGCTAACCAGCGGGGTGGATGTGGATATGGTCAGCGAAATTTACCACCTCGAATTACCGCAAATGGTTCGGGAAGGCCGGTTGTCCGGGGCGGTGGTGGACCAGGCGGCGCGGCGGGTGCTGGAAGCCAAATATCGTCTGGGTTTGTTTGAGGATCCCTTCCGCTACCACAATGCGGAACGGGAAAAGACGCTGATTCTTCACCCCGACCATTTGCAAATCGCTCTGGAAGCCGCCACAAAGTCCATCGTCCTGCTCAAAAATGATCATGGTATCCTTCCCCTGCCGCCGGCTCCGGGCTCGCTGGCGGTTATCGGAGCCCTGGCGGCCGACCAGGATGCTCCCCTGGGGCCCTGGCGCGGGCAGGGAATGGCGGAGGATGTCGTTTCCGTTTTAAGCGGTATTCGGGAAAAATTACCCCAAAGCACCTCCGTGTATTATCAACCCGGCTATACCCTGCCCGAATTTGCCGGTGAAGGTTTGATGGAAGCGGCTTTACAGGCGGTAGATCAGGCCGAAGCGGTGATCCTGGTGGTGGGGGAAACCGCCCGAATGAGCGGGGAAGCCTCCAATCGCACCGACATCGGGCTTCCGGGCGACCAGCTGGCGCTTGCCAAAGCGGTTCTCGGACGGGGCAAGCCGACCGTCGTGGTGCTGATGAACGGACGTCCTCTGGCCATACCCTGGCTGGCGGAAAATGCCCCGGCCATTCTGGAAACCTGGTTCCTGGGAGTTCGCATGGGACCCGCGGTGGCAAAAGTGCTCTTTGGTGAGGAAAACCCCGGGGGAAAATTGCCGGTGACCTTTCCGCGGGTAACCGGCCAGATCCCGATTTACTACAACCATCGCTCCACCGGCCGGCCCCCGCGCGAAGACGACTTTTTCAGCAGTAAATATCTGGATGCCCACTGGACACCCCAGTTTCCCTTCGGATTTGGGTTGAGTTATACCACCTTCGCCTACGACGGCCTGGCCGTTGACCGGGAATCCATAGGGGTGGGCGAAAAAATGGCGGTGCGATTTCAGGTTCGCAATACCGGGACCCGCAAGGGGGATGAAGTGGTCCAGTGTTATCTGCAGGACAATGTGGGTAGCGTAACCCGGCCGGTGCGCCAATTGGTGGCTTTTGAACGAATTACCCTGCAACCCGGTGAAGCCAAAACAATGAACTTTACTATTTATCCCGAGCAGATGTCTTTCTATAATAGCGGGATGCAAAAAACCATCGAACCCGGCCAATTCACCGTTTTTGTGGGGGGCAGCTCCACCGCAGAACTGTCGGCCGGTTTTGAAGTGGTCGCCAATTAGTCGCGTTTAAAATCCTTGTGAAGCGATTCAGGTCCTCTGGCCGGAAAGTTCCCATGCGTTTTTGGTTCCTTGTTTTTATTGCCCTCTGGATGGTCTCCTGCTCCGGGCAGCACGACCCTCCCAGCCCCCGACTGAAACGTTCCCTCAACCAAAACTGGATTTACCGGGCGGGGGAAGAACAAGCTCCCGGCAAAAAAATCCCGGCCGCGGAAGGGGATTCGGTCAACCTTCCCCATACCTGGAACGCGGTGGATGCCACCCAAAAGGAAACGGAATACCGGCGGGGTATCGGCTGGTATTTTCGCGATCTGGAGCTGGAACCCGAACTTCGTGAAAGGCGCATCTTCCTTTATTTTGAAGGCGCCAATCAGATTGCCGATCTATACGTCAACGGCAAATTCGTGGGTCGCCACACCGGGGGGTATACCGCCTTTGTTTTTGACGTCAGCAACCGGGTTAAGTTTGGGGAAGTGAACCAGATTGCGGTAAAGGTAGACAACCGCCATAACCCGGATGTCCCCCCGCTCAACGCGGATTTCACCTTCTACGGCGGCATTTATCGGGATGTCTGGCTGATCGCCACCGAGCCGGTATACTTCAACCTGACCGATAACGCCTCCAGCGGTATTTTTATTGCCACCCCCAGGGTCTCCGAAGAAAAAGCCACGGTCAAAATCCGGGGATCCGCCATCAGCGCTTTGCGCAAAACCGCCGAGTTCTCTTTGCGCCATCGGATTACCGATCCCCGGGGTAAGGTTGTCGCGGAAATTAAGGCCCCCTTACGGGCGGTTGCCTTCCGCCGGGCCGCTTTTGAGGATTCCACCATCGTCGACTCCCCGCTCTTATGGTCCCCCGAATCTCCCCAGCTTTACAAAGTAACCAGCGAAATTTACGATGGCGGGGTTCTGCTGGACCGGGTGGAAAATCCCCTTGGGTTTCGCTGGGTGGAAATCGATTCCGGGAACGGTTTTTCCCTGAACGGCAAACCCTATCGCCTCACCGGAACCAATCGTCATCAGGATCTGGCCGGGTATGGCAATGCCCTGAGCGACGATCAGCATCGTCGGGACATGGCGCTCATCAAAGATGACGGCTTTAACTTCCTGAGATTGGCCCATTATCCCCAGGACCCGGCAGTTCTGCGGGCATGCGACAGCCTGGGTTTGGCGGTGTGGGAAGAAATCCCCATTGTCAATCTGGTTAACCCCAGCGGGGATTTTGCCGAAAACGCCGAACGTATGCTGGTGGAAATGATTCGCCAGCATTACAACCATCCCTCCGTTTTGTTCTGGGGATACATGAATGAGGTGATGCTGCGAAAACCCGATCCTTTGCCAATGGGTTATTATGAGGCCCTGGGGCGCATGGCCGGCGGTCTGGAAATGCGGGTAAAGCAGGAGGATCCGGGGCGATTGAGCGCCATGGCCTTTTCCGAGGGAGAATTGGCGGACGATCGCGGATTAGGGGAAATCCCGGATGTGATCGGGATGAATCTTTATTTCGGGTGGTATGGCCATCAGCCGGAGGATCTGGCCGGGTTTCTCAGCGATTATCAGCAGCGATTCCCGGAACGCACCATTCTGATCAGCGAATATGGCGCCGGCAGTGATGAACGCATCCACGCCGCTAATCCCACCCGCTTCGATTTCAGCACGGAGTATCAGCGTTATTTTCACGAAGAGAATTTCCGGATTTTGCGCGATTGGCCTTCCCTGGCGGGAACTGCGATTTGGAATCAATTCGATTTTGGCTCCAACCACCGCCAGGACAGCAAGGTGGGCATCAACCAGAAAGGCCTTTATTATTTTGATCGGCGACCGAAGGACATTGCCAATTTTTACCGGGCTCACCTTTTGGATAGTCCTGTTCTGCACATTGCCCTGGACGATTTCCCGGGAAAAACGGTGTGGCTGGAATCGCCGTTGCCCCTGACGATTTACAGCAATGCGCCTCATGTCGATATCCGGGTAAATGGGAATGAGCTGGGGTCTTTCGGCACCGAAAATGCGACGATACGGCAAATGGTGCCCCTCAAACCGGGGCGCAATAGTATTGTCGTCCGTGCCCGCTTCGAGGAGCAGGTGTTGGAATCCCGCAAAGAAGTTTTCCTGCCCGCGCCGCCGGGGTCGGACTCCCTCAAACCGGATACCATTGCCATAAACCTTGGCACAGAGAACTTTGTCTTCACTGGCGAGGAGATCTGGTTTCCGGGCTCCCTCCTCCGGCAAGTTAAGGGGAATCCCGCTTCCGGAAGGTCAATCTCCACCCATCATAAGATAACAGGGGACGATCGGGACCCGCTCTTCCAAAGTGCCCGGACGGGGGTCAAAAGTCTGACCGTTCCGTTCGAAAGCGGGCGCTACCGGGTTGCTCTGGGGTTTGCCGAAATCGCGAATGCCGCACCTGGAGAACGGGTATTTTCGGTGCGGGTAAACGGGGAACTGCTCGCCCGGGATTTGGACCTGGCCGGTCAGCACGCGCCGTTTCAGGCGGTGTGGCTGGTCTGGGAAGGTGAGGTTGGTCCCCAAAGGGAGATCGCCATTGGGTTGGATGCCGGACGGGGGGAATCCATTATCAATGCCATTTTCATTGAAAAGCAATAGGGGGCGTCAGCAATCTTCCGGCCGGGATTCATACGGAGGTAGGGCATGGACCCCGGCCCGTCACAGTGTTGGTGACAGTTTTCCAGCCAAATTTCAATTTTAGAAGGATTTATCATGTTCTCAAGCCGCAAAAGCCGTTTCAAAACACTCGTTTTTTTTCTCCTGAGCTCCCTGGGAAGTATAGTGTTGGCCCAGTCCGACATCGTGATTTTTACCGAAAGCCCTACCGGGAATATCTTCTACGATTATTCGTGGGGTTTTGATGAGGGAAGCAGCTATGTGGAGCTGGTAAACGGACCCAAATTCCCGGTAGAAACGGCCCATGCTTACGAAGGGCAACACGCTTTGCGTTTACGCTGGCGTTCTGCTGCCATCGGGAACTGGGGCATCGCGGTGGCTGGGGTCGGTTGGCCAGGCAATGATATTACGCAGCTGGACAGCCTGACCTACTGGATCAACGGACCGTCGGCTATTGCGGCAGCGGATCTGCCCGACATCACCCTGGAGGATCTCAGTAATCGCAAAAGCGATCGGGTTTCCCTGGGAGCTTACCTGAGCACCGGGGTAGATGGAGACAGCCTGACCTGGCAGAAAGTGGCGATTCCCCTGGCGGATATCGGTGATGGAAGCGAGGGGTTTAACCGCGCCCAGACCAAAACGATCTTCCATTATCAGGCTGCGGGGGACAATGTTGAGCACCTGGCATGGCTGGATGAAATTCGTTTTGTCGGGGCGAGCAGCGGGAGCGGAACCCCGGATTCGCCGACCGGAATTTCGGCCAGCGGCCACGATTCCCGGATAGACATCCTGTGGGATTACAATGCTAGTGCGGACATTTACGGCTATTATCTTTACAAGTCGGAAACTGCAGATGGGCCTTATACCCGGGTTAATCCCTTTCCCAATTCCCTCACCGTGGTCAGCGATTTTTTTGGGGAAAACAACTGCACCTTTTACTACTACGCCACTGCCGCCAACCGCTCACTTCAGGAATCCGCCCCTTCCGATACCGTCAGCGCCAGCTCATTTTCCATGACCGATGAAGAGCTAATGACCTCGGTGCAGGAAGCCACCTTTCGCTATTTTTACCATTTCGGGCATCCGAAAAGCGGGATGGCGCGGGAGCGAAACGCCAGCGCCCGCACCGTAACCACCGGCGGTTCCGGCTTTGGGTTGATGGCCATCGTGGTCGGGGCGGAACGGGGGTTTGTCTCTCGCGATTCGGCGGCTGCCCGGGTTCTCAAAATGGCCCGTTTCCTGCGCTACACCGCCCGGCGTTTTCACGGGGTGTGGTCGCATTGGATGGACGGCGAAACGGGGGAAGTAATTCCTTTTAGCCAGTATGACGACGGGGCGGATCTGGTGGAAACCTCATTTATGATCATGGGGCTGCTCACCGCCCGGCAATATTTTACCGGTAGCGACTCAGTCGAGACGGAGATAAGGGATCTGGCCACCGAACTTTGGGAGGATGTGGAATGGGATTGGTTCCGGCGCACGCCCACCGGCTCGGTCCTCTACTGGCACTGGTCCCCCAATTTCGGCTGGCAAATGAACCTGCCCATTCGGGGCTTCAACGAGACCATGATTGTTTACCTGTTGGCCATTGCCTCACCGACCCATCCGGTGCCGGCTTCTCTGTATCACAACGGGTGGGCAGGCAGCGGGTATACCAATGGGCAGAGCTACTACGGGCATCGCATCTGGGTGGGACCACCTTACGGAGGGCCGCTGTTTTTCACCCATTATTCTTTTATGGGTTTTGATCCCCGTAACAAGCGGGATACCTACTGCAATTATTTCAACAACAACCGCAATATTTCCCTGATCCATTGGGAATATGCCATTGAAAATCCCTATCACTTTGCCGGCTACGATTCCTCGGGATGGGGCCTGACCGCCAGCGACGATCCGGATGGCTATTCGGCGCATCGCCCGCTGTACAACGACAACGGCACCATCAGCCCAACTGCGGCCTTGAGCGCCATGCCCTACACTCCCGAGCAATCCATTGCCGCCATGAAACATTTTTACCACACCTATGGGGCGGACCTGTGGGGCGAGTTCGGTTTCAAGGATGCCTACAATGTGAGCCGCAACTGGTTTGCGCGCAGCTACCTGGCTATCGATCAGGGCCCCATTGTGGTGATGATCGAAAATTACCGCAGCCAGCTTTGCTGGAATCTGTTTATGAGCAATCCGGAAATTCAGCCCATGATGGACGCCATTGGTTTTACCCCCCTTGGCATCGACGGGGATCAACCAATTGCAGGGAATTTCGAGCTTGCCCAGAATTACCCCAATCCCTTTAACGGGGAAACTCAGATTCGCTTCTCCCTGCCGGTCGCAGAAAAAATTTCCCTGGAAATTTTTAACGTGCTGGGACAATCGGTTCGCCGGGTTTTTAGCGACCGCAATTATTCCCCTGGGGCGCATCACATCAATCTCAATGCCGGGGAACTGCCTTCCGGGATCTATTTTTATCGCCTGAGCGCCGGAGAACATCAGGCCACTCATAAAATGTTATTGGTGAAATAATGAAAACAGCCCTTTTCCTGTTGTTCATGCTGAGTTTTACCGTCCGTCCCCAGACAGTGGAGACCGTCTTTTTTAGCGATAGCGACCGGGATGATTATTACGATCCCAGTTGGGGATTTGTCGAGGCGCCCGGAGAGCTAAATCTGATTGAGCCGGGGCCCAAAGTGGCAGTTGAAACCGGTGAGGCTTTTTCCGGAAAAAACAGCCTGAAGTTAATCTGGCGGAGCGTGCCCTGTCGCAGTTGGGGAGTGGCCATTGCCCGGCAGGGGTGGAGTGGGGCGGATCTCTCCGAAATGGACACCCTGAACATAATGCTCTTCAGCCCCGCCCCCATGGCGCCCGACGATTTGCCGCGCGTTTATCTGGAAGATCTCAACAACCTCAAAACGGGCAAGGTTCGCCTGGGCCATTTTGTTGAGAGCGTTCCGGTAGGGCAGTGGTTCCCGGTAAAAATTGCCATGGCCCAATTTTCAGAACAAAGGCGTCAGGCCGATCTCGCCAGAATCAAAACCGTCTTCTTCGGCAGAAATTTTTCCGATAAAGGCCCCCGCACCCTGTTGATTGATGAGGTGCGTTTTACCGGACCGCCGCCACCGCCGGGTCGCAAAAACGTCGTGGTTCTGGGGTCTTCTACTGCGGCTGGAACCGGCCCCCAGGATTACCGGAATGCCTGGGTGAATCGCTTTCGCGATTACGCGCACGGCGGGGATAGCTCGCTCCATGTGGTCAACCTGGCCATCGGTGGTTTTACCAGCTACGATATTATGCCCGG
>JAGRBF010000078.1:36498-38468 GCA_020434205.1 Calditrichota bacterium
CTGGTTTTGATTAATCTCCCCTCCAATGATGCCTCTTCGGGGTTTTCGATACCCGAACAGATTGCCAACTTCGACACCCTGGTGGGGCGTCTGTCTCGTCTCAGAATCCCGGTTTGGGTGACCACCACTCAGCCCCGCAATTTTGAAAAAGAGGAGCAGCGCCGCAATCTGATGGAAATGCGCGATTCCCTTTTGGTGCATTATCCCAGGAAATTTGGTGCCGGGGTGGTTGATTTCTGGAATGGGATGGCTGAAGAGGGCGGCTTCCTGGCCCCTCAATTCGACAGTGGAGACGGTATCCACGTCAATGATGTGGGCCATGGTATTTTTGCGGACCGGATGATTGAGGCCGTATTTGGAAAGGCAAAAGGGGTTCAAAAATGAAAAAAATCTTACTGGCGACCCTCGTCGGGTTGCTGCTGCTCAGCTGCTCCGCCCGTCAAAAATTAGCCGGCCAGCCTGGCCTTCAGATCTCCGATTCCTTCAGCAAGGAAATAACCCAGACCGTTGGTGGAGATTACCTGCTCTATTTGCCGGAAGGATACAACGCCTCGCAAGCCGAGTGGCCTCTTGTTTTGTTCCTGCACGGAGCAGGGGAGCGGGGCAGCGATCTCGAAAAGGTCAAGTTCCACGGATTGCCAAAACACATTGCTGCCGGCGAGCAGTTCCCCTTTATTGCCGTATCGCCGCAATGCCCGGAAGGGCAGTGGTGGGATCTGAAGATGCTCAGTGGTCTCCTGGACCATATCGAGGCGAATTACCGGGTGGATAAGGATCGCATTTATCTGACCGGACTCAGTATGGGGGGATTTGGCACCTGGGGACTTGCGCTTGCCGAACCCTGTCGTTTTGCCGCCATAGCACCTGTTTGCGGCGGTGGACAGGCTTCCAGCGCCTGTTCAATTAAAAACCTGCCGGTGTGGGTTTTTCATGGTGCGCGGGATAACATCGTACCGCTGAGCGCGTCAGAAGAAATGGTGAAAGCTCTGGAGCGCTGCGGGGGTGATGTCCGCTTCACGGTTTATCCTGAGGCCGGCCACGACTCATGGACGGAAACCTATCAAAATCCGGAGCTTTACAAATGGCTGTTGGATCAGCGTCGATAGATATGTCTATTTGAGCAGGATCATCTTCCGGGACAGCGTTTGTCCCTCGCCTTTAAGTCGGGCAAAATAAATACCGCTGGGAAGGTGGTCCGCCTGCCACACCACCTGGTGCCTGCCCGCGGGTATGTTTCCCTCTGCCAAAATCCTGATCTCCCGTCCAGCTACGTCGAAGACCGCAAGGCGGATCTCCATAGCCTTTTTCAGGACAAATTTGATGGTTGTGGAAGGGTTAAAGGGGTTGGGGTAATTCTGCCCCAGATGAAAATTTTCGATGATCGGATTATTCCCGTTTTCCACGCCGGTGCTGGTTTGGCTTTCGACCGCCCCCAGATCCGGGGTGGTGGCGGATCGCGGGTTTCCCATAATGTCCTCCCCGGGAGATTGGGTGGGGTCGGCCGCGCCCAGGGCCCGGCTTCCGGAACCCGGCGTGGCATACTGCTGAACGATATGGGTAAAGACCTGGCGAATCGTCGCCGAACCGTCGGCAAAAAGGTTGTTCTGAGGGTCCCAGCGCGGCAGGAGCATGGCAGCCGGGTCGGCAAGCTGCGGATCTCCCTCTACCCGATTGGCATCATCGTCGTAATTGATTAGCTCGGCATTGTCGTTGGGCAGGGTTGTGCCGCCGTTCCAGTAGAGATTGTTATTGAGGGCAAAGCTGTTGGTCTCTCCCGGGGGGGTATCCGAAAAATCATTGCTTTGGTTGGGATCCTGGGCCCCCATGGTGCCGGTTGGGTCGGACCAGATATTATTGTAGAAATTGATGTTCTCGTTATTGGGATTATCATCTTCAATATTGAGTCGCATAGCGAAAGCCATGGCCGGAAGATTTCCCGAGACCGTATTGTGCCGGAAGGTGATATCGCG
>JAGRBF010000627.1:0-2192 GCA_020434205.1 Calditrichota bacterium
CCGCCCAGCCCGATCATTTTGCCGCCTTGGAAACCCTGGACCTTGCCGGGGGGGACCAGACCGGCATGTGGCAGCTGAACCATCCCTTTCCCTATCAGGACCCGGCGGTAAAGGCCCGCTTCGGGACCTATCTCGCCGCTCTCAGGGCCGCCCTGCAGTCGGGCTCCGAACCGGGAGCCGAAAAAAGGCTGGGGGATTTTCTGGCGGCCCGGGCCGCTCTGGTCGAGACGCTGGACCCACCCGATTATCGTTATTTTTCCATGCAGCTCTGGCAGGAAGGGGTGGCGCGCTACACCGAATACCGGGTAGGGGAGATGGCCGCAGAGGCGGATTATCAGCCGCTGCCCGCTTTTGCGGCACTGGCGGGATTCCTGCCCTATGCCGAGGTGGTTAAAGGGCAGCGCCAGGCCCTGAAGCAGGAGCTGGATAGCCTGGATATCGGGAGCTGGCAGCGGGTGGTCTTTTACCCGGTCGGGGCCTGCGAAGCCCTGCTGCTGGACCGTCATCAACCCGGCTGGCGGCAGCACTACTTTACCGACCGCTTCTATCTGGAAAACTACTTCACCAAAAATTAACTCCGTTTACCCGACACCCCGACACCCCGACACTCCGACATGGCGGAACGCCGACACTCCGACACTTTCCCCAAAAAGGCGCTTCCAAAGCTGCAAAAAAGATCCTAAGTTAGGCCGGTGTTCCATTTGCCGGAGATTAAAATGAGTCTCGTCACGCTAATTGGTTTTGGGGCTGCTACCTTAACGACAATTTCGTTTCTACCTCAGGTCATCAAAATCTGGAAAAGCCGCCAGGCGGACGATCTCTCCCCGTTGAGCTTCGGCATTTTTTGCGGCGGTTTGATTCTTTGGCTGGTTTATGGTATTATCCTGCAGGATTTGCCAATCATTTTTGCCAATATCATAACCCTGTCGCTGGCGATAGCCATTCTGGTTATGACCATCCTGTTCAGAAAATCCCCATCGGGAAAGGCAAGCGAATAAGTCGTGAGCAGCCCATCGGAAAATCTTTTCGTCACCTTTAGTGAAGCCAAACTTCTGGCAGCATCCGCCGCCGGCCAGGCGCAGGCGATGGCGGAGCTGTACGACCGCTACCATGCGCAGCTGTTTGGGCTTGCTCTGAAAATCCTGCAAAACCGTTCTCTCGCCGAGGACGTAATACAAGATGTGTTTATGACCATCTGGAAAAAGGCGGGGCAATACCAAAACGCCAGGGGCAATGCTCTGGCCTGGATGATGGTCCTTTGCCGGAATCGCTGCATCGACGTTCTGAGGGCGCGTTCGCGGGCCCGCCAGCGGTCCTACGAAATCGAAGCGGAAGCCCTTCAGGAGCTTCCGGACCAGTCGACGGCCAATCCCCTGGATAACGTGGCCTTTTCCGATCAAAAAATTTTGATTGGCAAAGCCCTGGAAGGATTGCCGCCCGAGCAGCGATCTTTGATAGAAATGTCGTATTTTCAGGGATTCTCTCAGCGGGAACTGGCGGAGCAACTGGAATTACCGCTGGGCACGGTCAAAACCCGCATGCGTTCGGGGATGCAGAAGTTGCGAAACACCCTGGCCGAATTTTTTAACCAATGAGTGCTTGATAATGGATCGGGAAAAACTGACAGAACTGGCCGCCGGGTATAGCCTGGGCGCCCTGGAAGACCGGGATCGGGAAGCCTTCGAAGCTTTGCTGAACAGCGGGAATTCCGAGGCGATTCGCGCCCTTCGGGAAATGCAGGTCGTTGCCGGACTGCTGCCCGCTTCGGTCGAGCCGGTTCAGGCTTCCCCGGAACTGAAAGATCGTATTATGAAAGAAATTACCGGAAATCCGGGTTCCCGGCCGGAAAATGTGACGTCCATGCCGCCCGAACAAACCCTGGGTTTCGAAGGCAGCGGCACGGTGGTATGGCCCTGGGCCGCGGCAATCCTTCTGATGGTGGCCGCAATGGGATGGGGGTACTCGGCCTTTTTGCACGGGGAGATCACCGACCTTAACACCCGCCTGGAGATGGGCAACGAAGTGATCCGCAATCTGGAAGGGGAGCTGTCCCGCAACCGCCAGGTGATGGCCATTTTGGGGTCCCCGGACCTGCAGAAAATCGAGCTTGGCGCCCTGGAAGGGGCTCCCGCCAGGGCTCACGGCCGCGTTTTGCTGGACCCGCAAACCCGCAAAGCCAGCTTCAGCGCCAG
>JAGRBF010000627.1:2306-2458 GCA_020434205.1 Calditrichota bacterium
GATCTGGAGACCATCAATCCCGAAGAGCTGTCGGCTTTTGCGGTGACCATCGAGCCCAAAGGCGGGGTTCCCCAACCCACCGGCACCATGGTTTTGTTAGGCACGGTCGGCGGCTAACCCCGGCAGGCTGCCTAAAACTCATGTTACGCAAC
>JAGRBF010000628.1 GCA_020434205.1 Calditrichota bacterium
TCCCTGGAGGATCTGATTTCCCTGATCAGCGATGAGAGCTATCCGCGCGGCGATGCCATCACCATTCTGGAGGTCTTGCAGAAGCATTCCGATCCCACCGCCAAATCCCGGGTAGAGGATGCCCTGCTAAAGGTTTCCGAGCGCGGCCGCACCTCCCTCAAAGAAATGGAAGTGAGCATCAAAGCCTGCTTCGATGTGATGTTTACCTATGGCGAGGGGCTGCTGAACGACCGGCATCCGGAGAATCAGCTCAGCACCAAGGAAATCGGGTATCTGAGGGAGACCATTCAGGAAGTCCTCGAAGCTGCCGAACAGTTCTCCGCCTCGGCCGCCCCGGCCACCGGGGGCACTGCGGGAGATCCCGAGGCGCATCGGGCCCGGCTGCTGTGGCGGGCTACCATTGGCCAGTATTTGGGGCGCATCAAGCAGTTGGACAATCTCCTCAAGGAGGCCTGGGCGCGGGTGGTGAACACCGAATTCCCGGACCCGGAAATCCGCCGGGAAACCGAAGATGCGGAAAAGAACCTTGAGCTGGATTACAAGGAGGAAGTGAGCTGCCACCTGACCATCGGCTGCGCCATGTGTATGAAGCGCACCTGCGCCGCGGAGCGTTACCTGCGGCAGGCCAACTTCTTTCTGGAAGAGCTCTCCGATTATATTGATTTTGAAAAAGGGGGCAAAAAAAATACCGATCGGCAAAAGGCGCCGACCGGTATTAAAAAGACTTCTGAAAAGAGTTATTCCTGATTTACAGGGACTCTTTGAATTCTTTTCCGGCTTTAAAAGTAGGAACTTTGGAGGCAGCGATTTTGATCGATTCGCCGGTGCGAGGGTTACGACCTTCGCGAGCGGCACGCTCGGAAACTTTGAAACTACCGAAACCGACCAGGTTTACGGAACCACCTTTTTTCAGCTCGCCCACAACAGAATCCATGAAAGCATTCAGGAAACTTTCAGCATCTTTTTTGGTGTGACCGGTTTTTTCGGCCAGGGCGTCTACGAGCTCCTTACGATTCATATTTTTACCTCCGGGGTAATTTGTAGTAGATTGGTTATTAGGCCGCAAAATATCCTAAACATCATCTGGAATGTCAAGAGAAATATTATTATAGAAGCCTTTGAGAGTGCGCCTTCCGGCTGTTTTACCCCTTATTGGAAGGGGATCTTCCAGCCCCGGAGCAGACGCGGATCGGCCTCGGGAAGGAACCTGTTTCGGAGCAAATTACGGGATTTGGCGCACCTTCGGAACTGGCCGCCGGAACACAAGGGGAAGCGCGGAAAATTGTAGGAAAAATGCGGTAAGTGGCCTTAAGAACGAAACTTGCGCAGATCCTTATTGTTGAGAATTCGCTCGGCGACCGTTTCCAGAACCTCATCCTGGTCGTAGAAATTGCTGGCAATGCGCTGCTGGATCAAAGCCATTCGTTCCGGGGTAAGTGCACCGTTGAGCGGGGATAGTTTTTCCACCTCGACGACATTTCCAAAAAGGTTGGAAAAAGCCTCGGAAACGGGTGAGGATTTGTCTATGGAGAGGGAAAAACCAAGGTGATCTGCGGGTTTTCTTTTCATTTTCGGTCTCTTTTCAGGATATAGCGGTGTATTTATTGACAAAACCCTGCTGCAATGCTGTGGTTGTCGCAGCCTTTGGGGTTCCCTGCGAGGGGGGATAGCCACAACACCGGCGGCTGCTAA
>JAGRBF010000629.1:0-1120 GCA_020434205.1 Calditrichota bacterium
AGTTGAGGGGATAACGGATAATCAGTCCGAGGGGGTGATGGTTGCGGGCCGGCAATTCCCGGCCCCACACCGCGGAAAAGGACATCGCAACCCCCAGAACAAACAGCGCCTTTGCAAATAGAACAGTTCTCATCTACGGTCCCGCCTGGTAATGGCTGCCCAACAATTTTTTTGACGATTTCCCGACATCTCTTCAAAAATGAAACCTTTTTTTGCTATTCACAGACAAGCTCGTTTCCAAAACGGGTAATTTTGTAACGCCCCCAAACATTTCCGGAGAATTCCGGTATCATGGGCCAAACCGCCGGCTGCCGACGCGCACCGGCAGGCATTCCAACACTTAACGGAGAGACCCGATGGCATCCCGCAAGGGCCTGTCCCTCTTTTTCATTTTGCTGGCCTGGTTGCCCGTCGGTCGTACCGTGGCCCAGAACGCCCCCCACTTCAGCCACCTCACCCGGGAAGAAGGCCTTTCCCAGAGCACCGTGTTCGACGTTCTCCAGGACCACACCGGCTTTATGTGGATTGCCACCCAGGACGGGCTCAACCAATTCGACGGCTACCGTTTCCGGATTTTCAAACACAATCCCAGGGCCCCCAACAGCCTGGGAGACAGTTTCGTACGCGCCCTGACCCTGGATACCGCGGGGCGCCTGTGGATGACCACCAACAGCAGGGGCCTGAATTTATGGATCCCCGAAGAGCAGAGCTTCCGGCACTTCACCCATGATCCTGCTGACCCAACCAGCATCAGCAGCAATTCCACCATGTGTTGCCTGAGCGATTCGGCCGGCAACCTGTGGGTGGGTACCTTCGACAGCGGCCTCAATTTGCTGCGATGGGATGCGGAATCCGGGCCGGCGGCCTTCCGCCGTTTTCAGCACGATTCCCTCTCCGCGGGCAGCATCAGCGGCAACAACATCTCGGCCCTTTTCAGCGACCGCAGCGGGATGTTGTGGGTGGGCACCTACGACAGCGGGCTCAACCGGCTGGACCCGGCCGCACCGGAAAAGGGTTTTCAGCGCTTCCGGCACCGACCCGGGGACCGGCAAAGCCTCAGCGACGACAACATCACCAGCATCAGCGCGGATGAAGACGGCTACCTGTGGATCGGCACCCG
>JAGRBF010000629.1:1249-2700 GCA_020434205.1 Calditrichota bacterium
GAAAATCGCCGCATTTACTGGGTGGGCACCTGGGGTAGCGGGCTTCATCAGATGATCTTTGAGGATCCGGAGGGCGAACCGCTCTGGCGGAACTTTCACCATCAGGCGGATGACCGCAACAGCCTCAGCGACGATTTCATCTTCAAAATTTTCCGGGACCGCAGCAACACCCTGTGGATAACCACCAACCGGGCCGGGATCAACCTGAAGGTCCCCTTTACCGAGCGTTTTCGCCATTACCGCAGCGAAAGCGATAATCCGGGCAGCCTCAGCGCCAACGGCATCTGGTCTTTTTGGGAGGACCGGGCCGGAAATCTGTGGATCGGCACCGAGGAAGGCGGACTCAATCAACTGCGGCCCGGGGCCCGCAGCTTCCGCCATTTTCGCCACGATCCAGGCAAACCCAACAGCCTGAGCAACAACTCGGTGATCAGCATCCGGGAGGATGTCCGCAATCCCGGTGTTCTGTGGCTGGCCACGCTTGGCGGGGGGCTGGATCGCTTTGATAGCCGGAAGGAGACCTTCACCCATTTCCCCTACGATCCGGCGGACGACCACGGCATCGGCACGGACAACCTGCTTACCCTGTTTCAGGACAGCAGCGGGGTTTTGTGGATCGGCACCTTCGACGCCGGGCTGGTGCGCTTCGATCCGGCAGCAGCCAGCAACAAACAATTCCGGCACTTCCGCCACGATCCGGACAATCCCAACAGCCCGGGCGACAATTACATCTGTAAAATTGTCAAAGACCGCCGCGGGAATTTTTGGTTGGGTACCTTCGACAGCGGTTTGAATCGTCTCATTCCCGGCAAAGCAGGAGAACCCGCGCGCTTTAAACGGTATGTGCACGATCCGGAGAACCCCAACACCCCCAGCAACAACATTGTGGCCACCATTCTGGAAGATCGCTTCCAGCCGGACATTCTCTGGATCGGTTCTCAGGGCGGACTTTCCCGTCTGGACAGCCGCGAAGAAACTTTTACCCACTATTACGAGCAGGACGGGCTTCCCAATCAGGTTATTTACGGCATTCTTCAGGATGATGACGGCCATTTGTGGCTGAGCACCAACCTGGGTTTGTCGCGTTTCTCCCCATCAACCGGGGCCTTTCGCAACTACGACGCCGGAGACGGCCTGCAGGCCAATGAGTTCAACTTCTCCGCCTATCATCGCGGCCACAGCGGCCGGTTTTACTTCGGCGGGGAAAACGGTTTCAACGCCTTTTGGCCGGCGCAAATCGTCGACAATCCCTACCGCCCTCCGGTGGTGATCACCAGCATCAAGACCTTCGACCGGGAGGTGGCCCGGGACATCGCTGGTCCGGAGGGATTTTCCTTCGGGCACGATCAAAAGTATCTGACCTTCGAATTCGCCGCCCTCAATTACTTCAATTCGGGTAAAAACCGCTATGCCTATCGCATGAACGGGTTCGATGATGATTGGATTGATGC
>JAGRBF010000629.1:2768-3106 GCA_020434205.1 Calditrichota bacterium
AATAACGACGGCATCTGGAACGAGGAAGGGGTGGCCATCGACATTCATATTCTGCCCCCGCTGTGGCGAACCTGGTGGGCTTATTTGCTGTATCTGGTCCTTGCCGCGGGACTCCTCCTGGCCTGGCGGCGCTACGACCTGCAGCGCCTCCGCCTCAAGGCCCAACTGCAATTGGAAAAAGCCCAGTCGGAAAAACTCAAGGAATTGGATAACGTCAAATCCAACTTCTTTGCCAATATTTCCCATGAATTCCGCACCCCGCTCACCTTAATTCTGGCGCCTCTGGAAAGCGCTCTGAATTCGATGAAGGCGGATTTCCCCCTGCGGACGCAGTTGAA
>JAGRBF010000630.1 GCA_020434205.1 Calditrichota bacterium
CCCCGCCTGGGTATTCCGGCCATTGTGCTGGCGGACGGACCGGCCGGCCTGCGCATCAAACCCGTTCGCGAGGGAGACAGCGACCACACTTATTACTGCACCGCTTTTCCCATTGCCACCCTGCTGGCCTCCAGCTGGGATGTGGCGCTGGTGGAAGAGGTGGGCCGGGTGATGGGCAACGAGGCCCTGGAATACGGGGTCGACGTGCTGCTCGCCCCGGCGCTGAACATCCATCGCAATCCTTTGGGAGGGCGAAACTTCGAATATTATTCCGAAGATCCCCTGATATCCGGGAAAATGGCCGCCGCCATCACCCGCGGGGTGCAATCTCAGGGGGTGGGGGTTTCCCTGAAACACTTCGTCGCCAACAATCACGAGTGGAATCGCATGGTGATCAACGTGCTGGCGGACCAGCGCTGCCTGCGCGAGATTTACCTGCGCGGGTTTGAGATCGCGGTTATGGAATCCCGCCCGTGGACCATCATGTCCTCCTACAACAAACTCAACGGCACCTACACCTCCCAGAGCGGGGATCTGCTGACCGCCATTTTGCGCGGCGATTGGCATTATGAAGGCCTGGTGATGACCGACTGGTTTGCCGGGGATGATGCGGTGGCCCAGATGAATGCCGGCAACGACCTGCTGATGCCGGGGACCCGCATCCAGCAGCAGGCCCTGATGGCCGCTATCGGCAACGACCCAACTCTCCGCGCCTCAGTGGATCGCAATATCGCCAACATCCTCAGGCTGATCCTGCGCTCCCCGTATTTCAACAACTATCGCTATTCCAACCAGCCGGATTTGACCGCCCACGCCCGGATCGCCCGGCAGGCCGCCGCGGAGGGCATGATCCTCCTCAAAAATGACGGCGGGGTTTTGCCGCTACCGGCCAAAGCCCGGCTGGGATTGTTCGGCAACACCGCTTACGAGATGATCACCGGCGGCACCGGGAGCGGGGACGTCAACGAGGCCTATTCCATTTCCCTTCCCGATGGCTTAAAGGCGGCCGGATTCAGGATTGACGCCGCCCTGGGGGCCTCCTACGCAGCTTACATCAAAACCGAAAAGGGCAAACTGGCCCCGCCGGAAAATCCCTTTTTATTGCCTCCGGCCATTGCGGAGCGCCCCCTTTCCATAGCGGAGATCAACGCCGTGGTGGGCCGCACCGATCTGGGGCTGGTCACCATCGGGCGCAATTCCGGGGAGTTCGCCGATCGCAAAGCCGAGGGCGATTTTTACCTCGACCCGGCCGAGAAACAGCTGATCCGCGATGTGCAGGCCGCCTATCACGCCGCCGGCAAAAAGGTGGCGGTGGTTCTCAACATCGGCGGGGTTATCGAAACGGTCAGTTGGCGGGATCTGCCGGACGCCATTCTGTTGGCCTGGCAACCGGGGCAGGAATCCGGACACGCCATTGCCGGGGTTTTGTCCGGGCAGGTAAATCCTTCCGGGAAGTTGGCCACCACCTTTCCCATCGACCTTCAGGACGTGCCCTCTTCGGCCAATTTCCCCGGCCAAACCCTGCTGGGGCCGGACCCGGATAAGAAGGTCTTTTTCGGGGGGGATCGCGCCGCGGAGGTCCGCTATTCGGACGGCATTGGGGTGGGCTACCGCCATTTTAACACCGCCGGCCTGCGGGTGGCTTATCCCTTCGGCTTCGGCTTGTCCTACACCCAATTCGCCTACCGGGATCTCCAACTGAGCACCGAAATATTCGAGGGTGAACTGACCGTTTCGGTGAGCATCACCAACACCGGCGCGGTGGCCGGGAGGGAAGTGGTGCAGCTCTACCTTTCCTCGCCGGGCGCCTCCATGCCCAAACCGGCGGCCGAGCTGAGGGCGTTTGCCAAAACCGGCGTGCTGGCACCCGGGGCCTCGCAGGTCCTGAAC
>JAGRBF010000631.1 GCA_020434205.1 Calditrichota bacterium
GTTGGCCCTGTTGCTCCTTGCGGTGGGCATACGTGGCGATCACCTCTTCCAGCAAATATTTCCCGGTGATGTAGCTGGTGCCGTAACCCGGCTGGCGCATGTAGAGGTGCTGCTCGAACAGCAGCAGGGTCGGTTCGGTTTTCATCCAGCCCCGCGGGGTCCATTCCGAATGGACCTTGCCGGCTTCCTCCATGCTGATCTCGTTGGCCTGGGCATACAGCGATCCCAGACCCCGCGCGGCCCGCTGGGCGATCATAATGTAGACGATTTCCCGGGCCCGGGGAGTTTGGTCGTAAAGGCCGGCCTGCAGGAGCAGCTCTTCCAGGGCGGTGGCCAGCCCCTCATCCCGGCTGTCGAAAATATTGTAGAGCAGGGCATCCTTGCGAAAAATGCTGGGATGCGGTTCGTGGGCCATGCGGGCCAGGACGAACCAGTGGTAAAAGTGAGAGAAGAGGGGGCGCGGATCGTGATGGGCGGTGATCACGAAAAAATTGCGTTTTTCGGGGGGCACAAAGCTCATTAAATGTTCGTTGAGGGTGGGCTCGAAGTAGTCCGCCACCGTCACGATCTCCTTTTCCTTCAGAAAGGTCAGAAAATTTTGTGCGGCGCTTTTGGCCAGGGCGTCGTATTCGGCCTCCGTGGCGGCGGGACGGATGGGGGGCAGGTCGCGGTTGCGGTGTTCCTCCAGCTTGAGGGAGGACCAGGCCCGGGCCAGCTCCCGCTTCAGGATGGTCACTTCTTCATCCCAGGTGAGGGGGACCAGGTGAACGTTCTGCTGATACCAGGTATAGTTTTCCTTGCCGATTCCCGAGGGGCCGGTTTTGTTAGCCCCCTGCGCTTCCAGCCAGGCGGCCAGGGTCTCGGTGGACTGGCGGGCCTCGGCGATAGCGGTCTGCAGTTTCTTGCTGGCTTTGCTGCCCACCGTTTCCCGGAGCTGATCCAGATCCTCGATTTGCTGGCGGATGTCCCGGATGCCCGCGATCCACAGCTCCCGGGCATTGCCGGTCAGGTTTTGCCGGGCCTGGCGGTTGAGGGGAGGGATAACGCCGAGATCGCCGATCAGCCGTTTTTCCTCGCTTTTGGTGAGGGGGAAGGCGTAGGTCCACAGCTCGGTGGTCATGTGATGGGTGGGGCCCTCGTGGGCGGGTACGTCGCTCTGGTAGGTCCATACCGATTTGTAGAAGGCCGGATCGCGCACCCAGGGTTTGAGGATGCGGTGGTTGAAGTCGAAGCCGTTGAGTTCCGCCTGCAGCAACTGCCAGTCGACCTGTTGGGTTACCGGCCAGGACCGGTAATCGATGGCGTTCAGGCGTTCCTGAAACCGCTGAAAAGCCTGATAGCGTTTTTCGAAGGTGGCCGCGGTGTAGTCGGGCGCTCCCTCGCGCAGGGGAGGCTTTTCAAATTGGCGCCATTCCCGAAAGAGGGCCACCAGATCCTGGTAATTTGCGCTTTGGGCGAGCAGGGATGTGGCAAAAAGGCTGAAAAAAAGCAGGGAAAGGGTGAAGATCTTTCTGCGCATGGTTTTTCCTCGGGTTGTAGGTGAATTCCTCTTTGAAGTAAAATTGTTATTCGGTAAAGCCTGACCTGCTGGCCCCTGGATTCTGGATAAAGTGACCGGATTGGCCCGGGCCTCAATTCACAACATTACAGGGCTTTCCATTCAGAAACGCCCGCACGTTTTCCACGATGGTTTCCATCAGCCGCACCCGGGCTCGCTGGGTGGCCCAGGCGTTGTGGGGGGTGATGTAGCAGTTTTGGGCCCCGATCAGAGGGTTATTTC
>JAGRBF010000632.1:0-1293 GCA_020434205.1 Calditrichota bacterium
CCCGGTGCGCAGGCGCTCCATCATCAGGGGCAGCAGGTCCGGATACTGCTCCTTGTTGGCGTCGTTGAGAATGAAGTCGTAGGTGTCCCGGAGGGTGGGGAGAATATCCAGGGCGTTTCCCTGCAGAAACTTGACCTTGTTCTGCAGGCCGGCCCGCTCGAAGAACCCCCGGGCCAGGTCGATGTTGTCCTGCTCGTATTCGATACACACCACTTTGCCGTTGGCCGGCAGGGCCAGGGCGGCCCACATGGCCGAATACCCGTAACCGCTGCCGCATTCCAGCACGGTATGGACGTGGCCGAATTTGAGGAGATTAGCGATCAGCCGTCCAGCGAGAGGGCCTATGATGGGAAAATCGCGCTGCTGGGCGAGTTTTTCCATGTCCGCCAAAATGGGATGGGGCAGGGGGGCGTGTTCGTGAAGATAACGCTCGACGTTGGGATCGGTGATCATGCGATTATTTGTCCTCTGTTTCGATTTGCAGCCAAAGCTCGCCCTCAACCAGGCGAAGGGGAAAAAATTTCAGCGACGTTTCGGGATGGGTCCGGCAAACACCGCTCTCCAGGTCGAAGGTCCAGCCGTGCCAGACGCACATCAATGAAGGACCTTTTATCAGGCCTTCGGAGAGGGTGGCGCCGGCATGGGGGCAGCGATTCTCGATGGCGAGCCATCTTTTTTTATGATGCAGAACCAGAACCTGGCTGCCGCCGGGCAGATCGAATACCGCTCTTTTGCCGCGCGGAATCGCCTGTGCCGGGCCCAGGGAAATTTCCGCTATGGCCATAAGTCCGCAATCCGGATCAGGAGCTGACTGAGCAATCCGGCCCCTTCACCGGCGGAAAAGCGGGTCAGATACCAGACGCCCACCGCCAGCATCATCAGGGAAAAGGTGAGCCCGAAAAGGGCGATAACCAGATAAACCTTGAGACGGCCCATTAACTGGACCAGGGCGAGGGGATCCCCGGTGGATTGCAGCGAGGCGGCCCGGAGGCCCGCCTGATACAGCACAATCCCCATGGTTAAGGGCAGCCAGGAGAGGGGCAGCCCTACAATGGAAAGGGCCAGCAGGGCGGCCAGGAACATCAGCAAAAAGGCCAGGGTCTTCAGCCAGGGCGCCATTTGCACGGCCTGTTGCTGCAGGGTTTTGATAACCCGGGTATTGACTTCCTGACCGGCGGAAAATGGGGACTGAAACATGGTCATGGCGCATCCGGTGACGGGTGAACATTAAATTTAGAGCCTGGGGTGGTGCAAAGCAACTAATGGTTACAGCGAACAGCGAACAGCGAACAG
>JAGRBF010000632.1:1431-1913 GCA_020434205.1 Calditrichota bacterium
GAACAGCGAACAGCGATCAGCGAACGGATTGATTAGATATCGCTCATCGCTTGGAAACCCAGCAAAACCAACCTAAATTTGGCGCTGCTGCCGTCAATTAAACGGTTGCCATTGATGTCCGAGTTTGCTAAATAATCTTTTACGATTGATACAGGTGCCGGTCCCCCTATGAAATTACCCGTTGTGGCCATCGTCGGCCGCCCCAATGTGGGCAAATCTACCTTTTTTAATCGCATGATCCGCCGCCGCCAGGCCATTGTGCACGACGAACCGGGGGTTACCCGGGACCGTCATTATGCCACCAGCGACTGGAGCGGACGCCATTTTATGATGATCGATACCGGCGGCTACATCCCGGAATCCTCCGACCTCATCGACGCCGCCATCCGCGAGCAGGTGGAAATTGCCGTGGAAGAAGCCGATGCGGTGATCCTGATGACCGATGCCATCACCGGCATTACCGATATCGACAACGAGATGGC
>JAGRBF010000014.1 GCA_020434205.1 Calditrichota bacterium
TCAGCGAGCAGCGAGCAGCGATCAGAGTGGGGTAAGCTGTAGCTATTGAAGACTATCAACAATAATTAACAATCCTGGCAACATGAGGTTGCCAATCCCAATGAAAGGCTGGAGGCCTGATAATCGGGGAACAATCACCCATCACCAATCAACTATCATGAAAAAACTGGGCAATTACGTACTGGGCAAGTGGATTACCGGGGACGGCGAGGGCAAACCGCTCTATGATGCGGTTACCGGAGAGATTATCACCCACGCTTCCACCGAGGGCCTCAGCCTTCCGGATATTCTGGCCTACGGGCGCCGCACCGGCGGACCGGCCCTGCGGAGGATGACCTTTCAGGAACGCGGGCTGATGCTCAAGAACCTGGCCCTGCACCTCTCCGCCGTCAAGGAAACCTTTTACCCGATCAGCTACCGCACCGGGGCCACCCGCGCCGACAGCTGGATCGATATCGAAGGCGGTTTCGGCAACCTCTTCGCCAACGCCTCCCTGCGCCGGCAATTCCCCAACCAATCCTTTCACGTCGACGGAGATATGGTGGACCTGTCCCGGGGCGGGAATTTCGCGGGACACCACATCATGGTGCCCAAAGAGGGCATCGCCATTCACATCAACGCCTTCAACTTCCCGGTATGGGGAATGCTGGAAAAATGTGCGGTTAACTGGATGGCCGGGGTTCCGGCTCTGGTGAAGCCGGCCACCGCCACGGCCTTCCTCACCGAAACGGTGGTGCGGGAAATAATCGCTTCCGGCATCCTGCCCGAGGGGGCCCTTCAGTTGGTTTGCGGCTCCGCCCGGGACATTCTGGATGGGGTGGAATCTCAGGACGTGGTTACCTTTACCGGCTCGGCCTCCACCGGGCGGATGCTGAAGAGCCATCCCCGCATCATCGGGGAATCGGTGCCCTTCAATCTGGAAGCGGACTCTTTGAACTGCGCGGTTTTGGGTGAAGACGCCGTTCCCGGCAGCGAGGAATTCGATCTGTTTATCAAGGAAGTGCGCCGGGAGATGACCGTCAAATGCGGGCAAAAGTGCACCGCCATCCGCCGGGTGATCGTCCCGGAAAAACAGGTGGAGGCGGTTCGCGAGGCCCTCGGAAAAGCCCTTTCCCAGACCGTCATCGGCAATCCCCGCAACGAAAAAGTGCGCATGGGGGCGCTGGCCAGCCACGACCAGGTGGCCGAGGTGCGCGAACGGGTGGGCGAGCTGGCGGCCACCGCGGAGATCGTTTACGGGGATCCGCAGCACATCGAAGTGCTGGATGCCGATCCCGGCAAAGGGGCTTTCCTCAGCCCCATCCTTATGCTGGAAAAAGACCCCCATCGCAACACCGGGGTTCACGATATCGAAGCCTTCGGCCCGGTTAGCACCATCATCCCCTATCGCGACATGGGGGACGCGGTAACCCTGGCCAAAATGGGCAAAGGTTCGTTGTGCTGCTCCATCGCCACCTACGACGATGCTCTGGCCCGGGAATTCGTGATCGGGGCGGCCAGCCACCACGGCCGCATCCTCATCCTCAATCGCGAGAGCGCCAAAAAAAGCACCGGACACGGTTCTCCGCTGCCCACCCTGGTGCACGGCGGACCGGGGCGCGCCGGCGGGGGCGAGGAGATGGGGGGCATGCGCGGGGTAAAACACTACCTGCAGCGCTGCGCCATCCAGGGCACCCCCACCAGCCTGACGGAAATCACCGGCATTTACCAACCGGGCGGAAAATACCGCGAAACCATTATCCATCCCTTCCGCAAACACTTCGAAGAGCTGCAGGTCGGGGAGACCATCTTCACCCATAAACACACCGTTACCGAGGCGGATATCGTCAACTTCGCCAACGTCAGCGGGGACAATTTTTACGCGCACATGGATGCCACCTCCCTGGAGGGCACCACCTTCGAAAAGCGGGTGGCGCACGGGTATTTTATCCTCTCCAAGGCCGCCGGCCTGTTCGTCGATCCGGCCAAGGGCCCGGTATTGCTCAACTACGGTTTGGAGAGCTGCCGCTTCGTGAAGCCGGTTTATCCGGGAACCACCATCGGGGTGAAGTTCACCGTGCAGGAGAAGGTGGATCAGGAGAAAAAAAGTGAGGACGATATCGCCAAGGGTATCGTCAAGTTTTATGTCGACGTTTACGATGATGAGGGTGAAACCGTGGCGGTGGCCACCATCCTCACCATGGTCAAAAAGCTGAATCAGGACGCCTAATGAAAGCCTCAGACAATCGCCTGGCTGGTCATGTAAAAAGCCACGTGGAAAACGGCATCGCCGTTATCGAGTTTTTCCACCCCTCCCACAATTCCCTCCCGGGACGCCTGCTGGCCGAGCTGCGGGAGGCCATTACCGCCGCCGGCAAAAATCCGGAGGTCGCGGTAATCGTTCTGCAAAGCGGCGGAGAGCGCACCTTTTGCGCCGGGGCCAGCTTCGAAGAGCTCATTTCCATTGAGGATGAAGATAGCGGCCGGCGTTTTTTTATGGGATTTGCCGGGGTTATCAACGCCTGCCGCAAGTGCCCCAGGCTGATCATCGGCCGGGTGCAGGGTAAAGCGGTAGGCGGCGGGGTCGGGATTGCCTCGGCGGTGGATTATTGCATCGCCACCCAAAATGCCGCGGTTAAACTCAGCGAGCTGGTGGTGGGCATCGGCCCTTTTGTGGTGGGTCCGGCGGTGCAGCGCAAAATCGGCGCCGCCGCTTTTGCCCAGTTGTCTATCAACGCCTCGCAGTTTCAATCCGCCCAGTGGGCCAAAGAAAAGGGCCTGTATTACGAAGTTCACGAAACCCTGGAGGCGGTCGACCAGGCGGTGATGGCCCTGGCTACCAACCTGGTGAACAGCAATCCGGAAGCCCAGCGTCTGCTGAAAGCCAACCTCTGGGAAGGTACCGGACATTGGGACGAGCTTCTGGAGGAGCGGGCGGCGATCAGCGGAAGGCTGGTGCTGTCCGAATACACCAAAAAGACCCTGGCCCGCTTTGCGCAGCAGCAGTGACATCAGTTAGTAAAGACGCGATGCGTCGCGTCTCAGAGAGAATACCCGCTAGACCAAAAACCTGGAAATCACATGCCCGATCTTAAAACCGCAAAAAAATTATCCTCGAAAAACAGAACCCGATCCGCAACACCCCCGGGACCGGACTGGCGGGAAGTGGCCCGGCTGGTCTTTTTGTCCCGTTGGATGGACGACATCGAAGAAAAGGAGCTGGTTCCCCAAAAAAAGGTGTTGTATCAGTTTTCCGCCCGCGGACACGACATGAGCCAGATTTTGCTGGGCTCTCTGCTAACCCACCCGCATGACGGGGTTGGCGCCTATTACCGCTCCCGACCGATGTTGCTGAGCCTGGGCCTTTCCCCGGAAGATGCGGTGGCCGCCCCCATGGCCAGGTCGGGGGGGTACAGCGACGGGCGGGACATCGGGGTGGTTTGCAATCTGCCCTCCCGGGGAGGGGCCACGGTCCTGCCCATGGCCGGAGATGTCGGCTCCCAGTACACCCCCACGGTCGGCTGGGCCCAGGCTATCGAATACCACCGCCTGGAACTGAAGAACCCGGATTACGAGGGGGCCATCGCAGTGGTTCTGGGTGGAGAAGGTTCCACCGCCACCAGCGGCTTCTGGGCGGCCCTGAACATTGCCACCACCCAAAAGCTGCCCATGCTGTTTTACATCGAAGACAACGGCTATGCCATCTCGGTTCCCTCTCATTTCCAGACCCCCGGCGGCAACATCGCCGATAATCTGGCGGCCTTCTCGGACCTGCACATCATCGAAGGGGACGGCGCTTCGCCGGCCGATGCCGCGGCCAAAACCCGTGAGGCGGTTCAGCGGGTTCGCCAGCGCCAGGGACCGGTTCTGCTGCGCCTCACGGTTCCCCGGCTATCCGGCCATTCGGGTCAGGATACCCAGGCTTACAAACCCCAGGAATTGCTGGAGACGGAACGCAACAACGATCCGCTGCACCATCTCCGGGATTATCTGGTGCCCAATATCCTCAACGCCCATGAGTGGGAGGAACTTGCCCGCAGCGCCGAAGCCGAGGTTCGCCTGGCGGTGGAAGCGGCCGGCAATCGCCCCGACCCCGATCCCCGGCAGGTTCGGCGCTACGCCTTTTCCGAAAATGATGAAAAAGGCAGGCCCCGGGTTCAGCAGGTGGGCGGATTGCTGGTTGAGGGGGTTGATTTTCCGGAAAGCAACGATCGGCCCCAACCCGAACCGGCCCGGACCAACATGTTAACCGCCATCCGGCGAACCCTGGACTTCGAATTGGCCACCAACGAGCGTTTGCTGGTGTTCGGCGAGGATGTCGGTCCCAAAGGTGGGGTGCACGCCGCCACCATGGGGCTTCAGGACAAATTCGGCGAGCGCCGGGTATTCGACACCAGCCTCTCCGAGGAAGGCATTATCGGCCGGGCGGTGGGGATGGCCTATGCCGGACTGATGCCGGTGGCGGAAATCCAGTTTCGCAAATACGCCGATCCGGCCACCGAACAACTGGACAATTGCGGCACCATCCGCTGGCGCACCAACAACCGCTTTGCCGCACCGATCGTGGTGCGCATGCCGGGCGGCTTTGCCAACAAATGCGGCGACCCCTGGCACAGCGAATCCAATGAGGTGATGTGGGTCCACGGACCGGGATGGCAGGTGGCTTATCCTTCCAACGCCGAGGATGCGGTGGGGCTATTGCGAACCGCCCTGCGCAGCAACAATCCCACCATTTTTTTCGAGCACCGCGCCCTGCTGGACGGGGTTTGGGCCCGCCGGCCTTACCCCGGAGATCATTTCGCCCTGCCTTTGGGCAAGGCGCGCATCACCCGCAGCGGCGGGGACATTTCGGTGGTAAGCTGGGGGGCGATGGTGGAGCGCTGCGAGTTGGCAGCGGATCAAAGCGGCATTTCCGCCGAGATTATCGACCTGCGCACCCTTTCTCCCTGGGACCGGGAATCCGTGCTGATTTCGGTGCGCAAAACGCGCCGCTGTCTGATTGTCCACGAGGATAACATCAGCGCGGGATTCGGAGCGGAAATCGCCGCGGTGGTGGCCCGGGAAGCCTTTTTTGACCTGGACGCCCCGGTGGAACGCATGGCCCCGCCGGACATCCCCATTCCCCACAATCTGGGGTTGATGAACGCCATGCTGCCGACGGTTGAAGGTATTGCGGAAAAGATGGCGGAGATGGTCTCCTTCTGATGACGGAGGCCGGAGGATGATCCTAAGAGCGTTGGACCGTTGGACCGTTGGACCATTGGACCAAGGGACCAAGGGACCATTAGACTAAAAGATCAAAAGACTATTGGAAAAGCGGAAAGAAGGCAATCGCTGGTCGCTGATCGCCGCAGGCGCAAAACCATGGAACCCTGTAACCATATAACCCTGTGACCCCAAGCCCATGCCCAAAACCATCGACATCATCCTGCCCCGCGACGCTCACGAAGGCACCCAATCCATTCTGGAGAGCTGGTTTAAATCCGCCGGGGAGCCGGTTTCCGCCAACGAACCGATCGTGGAGATCAACACCGATAAGGTGAGTATGGAAATTGCCGCCCCGGCCGGGGGAATCCTGAGCGAAATTCTGAAGGACTCCGGAGAGGCCCTCTCGCCGGGCGAGGTATTGGGACGGATAACCCTCACAGACCGGGAAAGCGCGGCACGCCCGCAAGGGGCAGAAAGCGACCCCAAACCGGAGATGGCGCAACAATCGCCGAAACGACGCATCAGCCCGCTGGCCAAAAGGATGATGGAAAGTCACGACATTTCCCCGGATCAGGTTCCCGGCAGCAATCCCGGCGGCCGCATTATCGCCGAGGACGTGCGCCGTTTTCTCGCAGAATCCCCGGAAATAGCGGCAGAAGGCGAGCAGCAGACGGCCGGCAGGGAGCAGGAGGATCTTTCCGGGCGATTCAGCCCCCTGGTGCGCAGACTTTTGAAGGAAAACAACCTCGACCCAACCGAGCTGCGGGGCAGCGGGCAGGGTGGGCGGATTACCGCTGCCGATGTGGAAACCTACCTCAAAACCAGGCCTGCCGCGCTGGATCTGAAAAACATCCAAACCGGCGGCATTCCCAGTCGTTTGGTCCCGCACAGCAGCACCCGGATTCACACCGCCCGGCACATGGTGGACAGCCTGCTGAAAACCGCCCCTCACGTTACCGCGGTTTTCGAGGCGGATCTCTCTGCGGTTATGGCCCACCGCAAAGCGAATCTGGGTGACTACGAAAGCCGGGGCGTCAAACTAACCTATACCGCCTATTTTGTCGATGCCCTGGTGCAGGCCCTTCAGGCGGCGCCGGAGGTTAACAGCCGCTGGCACGACCAGGCCCTGGAAATTTTTCAGGATGCCAATGTGGGGATCGCCACCGCCACCGAGGGCGGATTGCTGGTGCCGGTGCTGCAGCGCGCCCACACCCTCAGTTTGTTCGGGATCGCCGAGCGCCTGCAGGATCTTACCGTTCGGGCCCGGGAGGGCCAACTGACCACCGCGGACATGCGCAGCGGGACCATCACCATTTCCAACCACGGGGTTAGCGGCAGTCTGCTGGCCACCCCCATCATCCTCCAGCCGCAATCGGCTATTCTGGGAATCGGGAAAATGGAGAAGCGGGTGATTGTGGTGGAAAAAGGAGGGCGGGACGAGGCGGAGATCCGGCCGATGTGCTACGTTACCCTCACCATCGACCACCGCGCTCTGGACGGCTTCCAGGCCAACGCCTTTTTGTCCCGATTTGTGGATCGACTGCAGGAATGGCGGTTGTAGGCGTCCGGCACGCCGGGGATAGATGTCCGGCACGCCGGACATCTAC
>JAGRBF010000633.1:0-1051 GCA_020434205.1 Calditrichota bacterium
AAAAAGGCGATCAGCTGGGCGCTTGCCACCCACCAGCGGGGATCAAGGCGATCCAGACGCTCCCGAGCGGCGTCCGGGAGCATAAATTTTGCCAGGTAAGCGTCCTGAAAGATATAGCGAAAGAGGTCAGACATTCAGGTTACAGGTGTTTGCGCAAGATTAACAAACAGGGGCTCAGCCAGTCATCCCGGTATGTCTCGGGCCGGGATGGGGATGACGAACAGAACAAGCCACAATTGACGCTTTATTAGCGCTGTGCTGCCAGAGAGCCCAGGCTGGTGTAGAAAAACCCCACGATAAACAGCAGGAAAAAGGGCATGGCGTAATAAACTTCCTGGGAAACGAAAAAATACCATCCGTAGCTGAAATACGCGGCGATGATCAGCTCGAAAAGAGACTGGATGCTTTTGCCCGGGCGATACAGCTTGCGGCGCCAGGTGCCCTTGTTGCCCTCGATCCTGAACTTGGGGGTGCGTTTAAACTCGCTTTGGTAGCCGATCAGGGCTTCCAGGGCCGCTCGGCCATTGTTGAGGGACATGCCCGTTCCCAGGGCCATCAGCAGCGGGAGGCTCATGATGTGCGGCCAGAGTTTGCCGTAATGTTCCTTGATGGTCAGCCCGTAGTAGAGGATCACCGAGAGGGTGGCGCCAAAGAAAATCAGCAAATAAACAAAGACCAGCTTCCAGGGCACCTCACCCATGGTCATCTGAATTTTGACGACCGGAACCAGCAGGATGGCGGGAATGGCCATCAGAAGGTAGGCGAAATTGTTGGTGAGATGGATAACCGCCTCCAGCCGGACGAAAAGGGGAAAATCCGATTGCCAGATGTCGGGGATCAGCTTCAGGCCGGTTTGCACGGAGCCTTTTGCCCAGCGATGCTGCTGGTTTTTGTAGCCGTTCATCTCCGCCGGGAGTTCGGCGGGAGAAACCACTTCGGGCAGATAAATAAACTTCCAGCCGGCCAGCTGGCTTCGGTAACTCAGGTCCAGATCCTCGGTGAGGGTGTCGTGCTGCCATCCTCCGGCATCGACAATCGCCTGGCGCCGCCA
>JAGRBF010000633.1:1180-1743 GCA_020434205.1 Calditrichota bacterium
ATGTGGCCCCAGCGGGTCTGCACCATGCCCACCCCGGGTTGGATGAGATGGGGGATGGTTTTTTTCAGGAAATCCCGGCCGGGCACAAAATCCGCGTCAAAAATAGCGATGTAGGCGGAGGCGCAGCGCTCCAGCCCATAAGCCATGGCCCCGGCCTTAAAGCCTTCCCGGTTAGGGCGCCGAACGTGATCGATGCGGATCCCTTTGCCTTGCAGATGGCGAATGAGGCGGGCGGTTAGGGCCGCGGTGGAATCGGTGGAGTCGTCCAGCACCTGAATATGCAGCTTCTCTCGCGGGTAATCCAGGCAAACTGCGGCCTTGATCAGGCGTTTAACCACATAGCGCTCGTTGTAAACCGGGAGCTGAACGGTTACCGCCGGCCATTCCGCCGGATCTTCCGGGGTCGCCAGGGGAAATTGTTTGTACTTCAGGTAAAGCTTTATCAGAAAGTACTTGTGATACCCGAAAAGCCCTAAAGCCAGAAGCGAAAAAAGGTAGAGACCAAATAAAAGCGCGTCAGACACTCGCGTATCCTCGCTCTTGGGGAAACGTCGTCATTTATC
>JAGRBF010000634.1 GCA_020434205.1 Calditrichota bacterium
CCGGTGTTGCGGTTGCGGGCGATCATCTCGTAGATGTATACGCCGGTGCTAACCTGCTCGCCGTTGTCGCCGCGGGCATCCCAGAGGCGGTCGTAGACGCCGGGCTCCAGGGTTTCGTTGTTAACCAGGGTGCGGACTTTTTCACCCAACACGTTGTAGATGTTGATCCGCACGTCGCTGGGCCCGCTCAGGGCGCTGGAGATCCCGAACTTGATGTGGGTTTCCGGATTGAAGGGGTTGGGGTAGTTCTCAAAAAGCTGGAACGTGCCCGCTGCCGGAACCGGATCGCCGCTGCCGATGCCGGTGGGAGATTGCCCGATGCCGACGTAAATGCTGTGGCCCATAACTTCGTTGTGGCCCAGCTGGTCGGTGGAACGGGTCTCGATCCGGAAGTCGTTATTGTTGACCGGAACGGTGGCCTGCCAGGTCAGGAAGTTGTCCGAGGTGGCGGTTGCCTGAACACCATTGACGGTGACGGAGGAAACCTGGCTTTCGTCGATACAGGTTCCCATAACCGTGATCTCGGTGGTGTTGGAGGGCAGAATATCGCCCTGGCTGGGCCACAGGATAACCGTTGCCGGGGGCATCTCGTCCACATACTGGACCGGGTTGTTCGGCCAGGGTTCGTTCAGCTGCGCCACCCGCACGTTGTTGGAAAAGTTGGGGGGCAGGTTTTGCCAGTTCAGGTCGCTGCCGCGCGGTTGATCGGCGGGGCGAACAATGGCGTCCTGATTGGCGCCGAACCAGTCGTGCAGATACAGGTTCAGATAAGGGGTCTGCTGCGGGTCGTCCGAATCCGCGCCTTTTTGATTGTTGGTTACCCGGTTCAGGGAGTAGTTGCGCACATGGACGTTGGCATCCTGGTTACGGGCGTTGCGACCGTCGATGATGAACGGATATTCCTTGGTGCTGTCTACATAGACGTCTTCGAACGTGATCAGACCTTCCGGGGTATCGCGCATCAGAATGATGGAGTTGGTGGAGCGGGTTGCGCTGTAATCCACCATCTTCCCGGCTTTGGTGTCTACCCCGTAGAAACCGTAGGAGGTGCGATAGATATCCAGGTTGTTGATTTCCCAGTTCCAGAAGTCCGGGCGAATGGCATACCAGACTTTCCAGATTCTTTGATCTTCAATTTTGAAGGCTTTGTTGGTCTGGGCGTTCCCGATGCCTTTTACCCCGTAGAGGGTGGTGCTGTGGACTTCGTTCCCCTTAAATTTGATGAAGGGAATTTCTTCCACGCGCTGATTGCTGCGGTAGTGGCCGTCCGGACCCAAAACGGTGAGGTTCATGCTGGAGCGGGTTTCGAACAGGAAACCGTACTGGTCGCATTCGGCGGCGACGTTGTTGATGACCGCGTTGCGGCCGTTGGCCCACCAGAAACCGGCGCCGTCGTTGTTATCCCAGGGCAGGGCCTGGTTGGGCAGCGGGTTGGTTTTGTAGGCGAGAATGGCCAGGTTGTTTTCCAACAGGTTGTAGGCCTCGGTACCGTCTTCCATAAAGAAGCCGTGTCCCAGAGACTTGTAGCCAACGTTGTCCTTCACATACAGGAAGTCGGTGGCGTGGATGGTCACGAAACGGTTGCCGGAATCCCAGACGGAAGTTCCGATAACAAAACTACCGCGGTTGGAATTGCGCAGCACGTGGTAGTGGATCGGATAGCGGGCCAGAACGCCGGGTTTCCCAAGGTGCGAGAATTCCGCATAGCTGATGGCGCCCTTGCTTTCGTAGTGATACATGGTATGGCCGCGAACGCCGTTGGGATCCTTGGAGGTGATCACCACGTTGCGGGAAAGGTTGGCAACCTCGCCGTAAGTCGGATCAATCCCGCGGTGCGAGTGGCTCAGGGGGCGATCGATGGTAACGGCGCTGCCGGAAACGGATACGATGGTGCGCTCCTCACTTTCGGACTGACCGTTGGTGAGCAGAGAACCGGTTTGGTGCCAGTTATCGGGTTTGCCGGTGCCGGTGATGACGATCTTGTCGCCGGGACGCCAGTCGCTGACGTTTTCCTGAAGATTGAGAACCGTGGAGCCGGCGTGCTCGGAGTTGGCCAGCTTAACCCAGGTGTAATTCAGGGGCGCGCCGTGAATGTCCATACGACCGGCATGGTTCATAATGCCCGGGGCACAATCGGCATCCATATCGGTGAAATACTTCAGCTGGATGGTGGCGTTAATGCCGCGCGGAATGGGATTTTTGAAAGTCCCAATCTCCAGAGTAGGGAGGCTTTCATCCCAGCGGGCCCCGTTCTGGCGATAGGAACAGTCCGCATTCACGTCAACCGTCTCGCGCGAAGAGATGATAATCACCCCTACGTCAAGACGGGTATCATGAGAACGGGTAAATTCCAGTTTCCCGCGGATGTGGATCATGCGGACTTCGGCGGAGGAATTGGCGTCGTAAATAACGACGTGACCGCTGTCCACGACGACATTGTCGCCCTGGCCGGGGACCTGATTGTTGCTCCAGATACCGGGATCGGTCCAGTTGCCGCTGCCGACGCTGCGGACGTTGGCTGCCGAAAGGGTAAGGCTCAGCAGCATTAGGGTAAAAATAACAGCTTGAAGAAAAACTGCGCCACTCCTTGACGGTTGACCATGGTGGCTTTTTGCCTTGATGATCAGCTCTAACGAGTCCCTCATGATGTATGGCTCCTGATTTAGTGAATGTTGGGTTGTGGTCAAAATTTTGGTCATGTTAAACCGGACATCTCGACCATCTACAACAAGCATGCCAAAATGGTTTTGAATTGAAATTTTTATTTGTAAGTTATTGTTTTTGTTCTGTTTGTGGTTGAGGCTTCCGGGGTATGCATTTTTCCTTGCATCCCGGGCAAATAATTCCTGTAGAATAATTTTACATTTTTTTCGATTTACTGCTACACAATCCCGGGTGGTCTTAAGTTGTTATCCATTCACACTGCGGAGACGGAAAACCGGTCGGTAAATACGGGGCGGAGAAAATTGCACAAATATGAATAGAAATGTACCGTTTTGAGGAAACTGTCTGTTTTACCGGCTGCCCGGCCCACCGCAAAGTAGCGGCAGTATTCCAATATACGAACAGGAACCAGATTCGGTTTGACCCCGGACAATCTAAAGGTGGTCAAGATTTTCACAGGAAAAATGTGAGTACCGTCATCCGCAAAAAAACGGCCGGCCGCCCCTCTATCGGTCCCGGCTTCCGGTAATTTCCCGCAAAAGGGCAAAATTCCTTTGGGCTGTTTGGTTTCATCTTCTAAATTTGAGGCTTACCCAGGTTCCGCCTCCGGCATTCCGACGGCGGTTCCCTTCGCGATCTCAAAACCCTGGCACCCGTTGTGACCCATATTCTCGGCATTTCCGCTTATTATCACGATTCCGCCGCCTGCCTTCTGCGGGAGGGGGAAATCGTCGCCGCCGCCCAGGAAGAGCGCTTTTCCCGCAAAAAACACGACCACCGCTTTCCCGCCCTGGCGGTCGAGTATTGCCTGCGCGAAGCGGGCATAAGTCCCGGAGATATTGA
>JAGRBF010000635.1 GCA_020434205.1 Calditrichota bacterium
TCATCGCTCATCGCTCATCGCTCAACCGCACCGTGCCCGGGAAGGTCATTCAAGATAATCCGGCCATTTTTGATGCCAATTCCCCGAAAGGGATCTTGGGCAATCAGCAAATGGCCATCCAGGTCGGCATAATCGACCAGAGGGGTCAGGGCCGCCGCCGCGGAAATGGCCACCGAGGTTTCCACCATACATCCCAGCATCACCTTAAGCCGGTGCGCTCGCGCGAGGGATATCATATGGTGGGCCTGCTGCAATCCCCCGGACTTCATGATTTTGATGTTGATGCCGTGGAACCCCTCGCTCAGGCCGCCAATATCCTCCAATCCCTTGACGCTCTCATCGGCGATAAGGGGGAGGGGTGAGCGTCCTTTTAACCAGACATAATCCTCAAATTGGGCGGCCGGCATGGGCTGTTCAATAAACTCCACGCCCTTTCCCGCCAGCCACTGAATGTTCTCCAGAGCGAGATGTTTGTCCTTCCAACCCTCGTTGGCATCTACCCGGAGAGGCACATCCGTTACCTCGCGGACCGCTTCGATAATCTCACGGTCCCGATCCGTTCCGACCTTGATTTTCAACACCCGGAAATCCCGGGCTTCGCTCACCTTCTTCTGCATGACAGGCAACTCGTCGATGCCGATCGAATAGCTGGTTAGTGGGGTTCGGGCCGGAGCAAGTCCCCATAAACGATACAAGGGCACCCCCATTGCCCTGGCGTTCCAGTCCAGCAAGGCGATGTCCAGGGCCGCTTTGGCGGCGGTTTGTCCCGGACCGAGGTCCAGGATTTCCTGCCCCAAATGGGCATACTGTTTCAAATCCGCCGATTCCAGCAGCGGGCGGGCTTTTTCAATGAAAGCCAGGGTGGATTCGGCACTTTCCTCATAGCGTATATTCGGGGCAGCCTCACCGATGCCGGTAATGCCCTGACAGGAAAGGAAAACAAGGACGTTAGGCTTAACGTCCGAAGCGTTTCGGGAAATTTTCCAGGTATACTTCAGCGGTAACTCAAACACTTTAGCGGTGATCCGCGGTGCGGAATCCGGCATATCAACCCCCATCTGTAATAAGAACTTCCTGATCAGGTCTGTACTACTCAAGAATACGTTTGGCGGCGATAAAGGTTTGCCCCTTTTCCGTATTGTAAATGGGGCTTTGCGGGTCCAGACTGTTGTATTTAACCCATCCTTCGGCGTGGATGTACTCGCTGCCGCCGAGCGATAGGGCAACATGGGTTATCCTGCGCAGGCTTTTCCCAAAAAACAACAGATCCCCGGGCCTCAATTGGCTAAAGGCGGCATCGATGTCCAGCGATTTCCCCACGTGATACATTTGGCTGGCATCCCGGGGGAGCTCCAGATGGTGAAGCCTAAAAACGGTTTGGACCAGCCCGGAACAATCAAACGCCTTGGTGGAGGTGCCGCCCCAAAGGTAGGGGATCCCCAGAAAGCGTCGTGCGGTTTTTAAAATAGCAGCAGCGTTAAGCGGGGCAGGCGGGGCATCTTTAAGGCTGTTCAAATCCGCGGTCGCTACCAGGGCTTCCTGGCCGTCCGGCAGGCGAATAAGCGTCGATTGGCGGGCCTGGTGAAGGGGAATAACCCGGGCGCCAAGAACCAGGTCGGAAACAATCTCCGATTCGGGATCCTCGGAAGCAGTTGCCGCGCTGTAGCGGGCCCGGACCTGGGCGGTAGCCGATTCCAGCCATTCCCGCGCCTCGTTTTCTTCAACCACACACAGCGAAAGCGTGGTAACCCAACCCCGATAGCCATCCTTCATCTGAACAAAAAAATACCCGTTCTGGGACTCAAAAACGGGAACGACCTCTCCGAGAAGGAGCTGGTTGAGGATTTCCGCGGCGTATACGGGTTGGCGACGCAAATGGGCAACGCTGATGCGGACTATACCGTAACGTTCAGCGGATTCGCTAAAGGGGAAA
>JAGRBF010000636.1 GCA_020434205.1 Calditrichota bacterium
ACCTTCTCATCCGGTATGGTGTCGCCCAGAAAATATTCAGGATAAATGGCCGGACCCGATGGCCGGTGCACTTCACGTCTAAAGTGATCCATCCCAATAATATTACCAAGGGCATCATGGTTGACCCCGGGGATACACCAGGCTGCTATATCAATGCCAAAAATGGAATAATTTTTGGATCAAACATCGAAATCGGACCAGGAGTAAAAATCCTCTCCTCCAATCACGATCCAAATGACTTTTCGAAATCAACAATGAATTCCCCTATAGTAATCGGCAACCATGTATGGATCGGGGCAAATTCAGTGATCCTACCGGGGGCGCAGATTGGAAGCAACGTCATTATTGGCGCCGGGTCAGTGGTTACTCAAAACATCCCTTCCAACTGTGTGGCGGTTGGAAACCCCTGCGAACCCAAGAAAGAAAAACCGCCTTATGCTACTGATATCTGGAGCATTCGGCTAAACCGGAAACCGCCCAAACATAGCCGACCCCTTACTCCTACCGCAAAATGACGATCTTCCCAATATTATTTTTAAAAAAGCGGTCAACCTGACTATTCTCATACGATTCAAAGTCCTTTTTATCTCCATCTTTTGTCACGACCTGATACAAATACACCCCATTCGCCAAACGATCTCCAAAATTGTCCGTTCCATCCCAGACGAAATCAGACAAGTGGGTCCCGATCCGCATCGGGCCGAACTCTTCTTTGGTTACTTCCCGAACGATCCGGCCGGAAGGGGTCAGAATACGCATCAAGAAGTATTCCGGCTCCCGGTCGCCAGTAAGAGTATACACAAAACGGGTGGCTGTCGAAAACGGGTTGGGGTACGGCAATATTTGGGAAATGCTGCGCCGGTTAATTACCTCAAATCGAACCCGGTATTCCCACTCCCCTGATTCATTCCCACTTGCATCCCTGCCCTGTACGATGAGTTGATAGGCCCCATCTTCCCCTAATCGGGCCTGCCATTCTACTACTGCCCTATTCTCCCGCCCCGGAACTGCCGGAAGGAATTTTACCCCTTCTTCCATAAAAGAAATTTTACGCTCCACCCCGGAGGGGGATTTTAATCTAATCTGTAACAAGGAGGTGTCTCCCAGCGCCAGGTATTGATTCTCATCCTTCAGGCTGATCAAGATAAATGGCTGGGAGGAGACCAGGTCGCCATCGATGATCCTTTGCCCATCAAAAGCAACATCGAGTACAGGCCCCCGCCTATCCCGCTCTACGTAAAATAACCTCGCCCCTACATTGTTCTCATAGGTTTGCTCTATCGGCACTTTATCCGGATTGACTTCCACCAAAAGGCGGTTCAGTCCGGGAAAACCTCGTGTGTTTTGGGAAAAAGTAAACGTTAATGCCTCTCCGGCCGGAACCGGGCCAATCACTTCTTCCCCTGCTTGCTGTTGATTATTAGCACTTACAATGATGTAGCGAATCTTTACGCTATCCACCTGCTGGCCTGAAAGGTTAACCAGAGAGAGTGGCAACTGAAACAGCTCGCCTTCCTGAAGTGTATCAATATCGGTGTAAGACGGATCCAACGCCAGATCAATAGCTGGAACATAATGAACCCGCCAAAACCCAAGTTGAGGAGCGA
>JAGRBF010000637.1:0-255 GCA_020434205.1 Calditrichota bacterium
CTCGTGGCACATCGCGTAACCCTTATCCCCGGAGACGGAATTGGTCCCGAGGTAGCAGAGGCCACTCAAAAGGTCATCGACGCCAGCGGCGTAAAAATTGATTGGGATCTGGAAAATGCCGGCGCGGCCCAGGTGGAGAAACACGGCAAACCCCTGCCCGACGCGACGATAGACTCAATTCTGAAAAACAAGGTAGCCCTCAAAGGCCCCATCGGAACCCCCATCGGCGGCGGGTTTAAATCGGTTAACGTGGAA
>JAGRBF010000637.1:312-2899 GCA_020434205.1 Calditrichota bacterium
GTCAAAACCCGCCATGACGACGTGGATCTGATCGTGATCCGCGAGAACACCGAAGGCTTGTATTCCGGGCTGGAGCACGAGGTGATCCCCGGCGTAGTGGAAAGCCAACGGGTGATCACCGAAAAAGGCTCCGAACGGGTGATCCGCGCCGCCTTCAAAATCGCCCGGCGCTTCAACCGCAAGAAGGTGACCCTGGTCCACAAAGCCAACATCCTCAAACTCAGTGACGGCCTTTTCCTGCGCGTCGGTCGCAAGGTGGCCGAGGAATACCCGGATATCGAGGTCAACGATTCCATCGTGGACGCTACCGCCATGAAGCTGGTTCAGGATCCTTCCCAATTTGACGTCCTGGTGATGGAAAACCTCTTCGGCGACATCATTTCCGACCTGACCAGCGGGCTGATCGGGGGATTAGGGCTCGCGCCCAGCGCCAATTTAAGTCCCGAATATGCGGTATTTGAGGCAGTGCACGGCACCGCGCCGGATATTGCCGGCAAGGGCCTGGCCAATCCCACCGCCCTCCTGCTGAGCGGGGTGCTGATGCTCCGCCATCTCGATGAAAATGACGCGGCGGACCGCATTTTCGCGGCCATCAACAATGTTCTGGAAGCAGGTGAAGTCCGCACCGGAGATCTGGGCGGCAGCGCCACCACCGAAGAATACACCAATGCTCTGATTGCAGCGATTCAGTAGCGGAGATCAAGATGAATATGAAAGCGGTAATCGTTCGACAGCCCGGTGGGGTGGAGCAACTCTCCATCGGGGAATACCCCAAACCTCAACCGCACAGCGACGAACTTTTGGTGCGGGTTCACGCCACCGCCCTAAATCGCGCCGACATTATGCAGCGCGAAGGTCGCTATCCGCCCCCTCAGGGTGCCAGTCCTTTGCTGGGCCTGGAGATGGCCGGCGTGGTGGAAGCGGTAGGCCCCAACTGTTCCGGCTGGAAGGTGGGGGACCGGGTTTGCGCCCTGCTGCCCGGTGGGGGATACGCCGAATACGTTACCGTTCCCGCCAAAATGGCCATTCCCATGCCGACCACCCTGTCCTTCAGCGAGGCGGCCGCCATCCCGGAAGTTTTCCTGACCGCTTATCAGGCTCTATTCTGGATCGGCAAACTTCGCGGGGGAGAGAAAGTGCTCATTCACGCCGGCGCCAGTGGTGTCGGCACTGCCGGCATCCAGATGGCCAATATGGTGGGGGCCACTCCCATGATTACCGCCGGTTCGGCCGCCAAGCTGGACTACTGCCTGAAACTGGGCGCCAAGGTGGCCATCAATTACAAGGACGGCGAATTCGCCGGGCACATCCTCAACGAAACCCATCAAAAAGGGGTAGACCTGATCATCGATCCCATCGGGGCCGCATATTGGGAGCAGAACATCACCTGCATGGCCATCGACGGGCGCCTGGTTCTGCTGGCCACCATGGGTGGGGCTTCGGTGGATGAAGTTTCCCTGCGCAAAATCCTGATCAAACGACTGCGCATTCAGGGAAGCACCCTGCGGGCCCGCGAGCAGGCTTATAAAGTTGCCCTGACCCAGGAATTTGTGGCCCGGGTTCTGCCCGCCCTGGAAGAAGGCCGCATCAAACCGGTTATCGATACCGTGATGAGCTGGGAAGATGTTGCTGAGGCTCATTATCGCATGGAGAACAATGAAAATATCGGCAAGATTGTGCTCCGCCTGATCGAGGAAGGCGACGAGCCCCTCAATGAGATGCCGGCCATGCCTTCCCCGGCCGAATTTTCTTTCGATATGGGTGAAGAAGCGGCCGAGGATGAAGATCAGTTCGCGGTGCTATCCCAAAGTTCCCTTCCCGGCGATGGGGAAGAGGCGGATATATCCGGGGAAGATGATGAAGACGATTTTGAAGAACCGGATCCGGAGGAACTGGAAGGGTGATCCCGGAGGAAAGACAGCATCCCTCATTTTGGGTGGAGAAACTCGCTCTACAGCCCCATCCGGAGGGCGGTTTTTTCCGGGAGATCTACCGCTCGGCCGACCATCTCGGCCCGGAAGGCCTTCCCGAACGCTACCGGGGGGAATCCCGAACTGCCGCCACCGGGATCTACTTTTTGCTCACCAGCGAATCCTTTTCCGCCTTTCACCGGGTCAACTCCGATGAAGCCTGGCATTTCTACTGGGGCGCCCCGCTGACCCTTTACATGATCGACCCGCGCGGCAACCTCACCCACAGTCTGGTGGGCGCTAACCCGGAAAATGAAGAGGTTTTTCAGGCGGTGGTGCCGGCGGGGACCTGGTTTGCCGCCGCGGTTAATCGCCCCGGCAGTTTTTCCCTGGTTGGCTGTACGGTTGCGCCCGGTTTCGAGTTTGCCGACTTTGAGCTTGCCGAAAGGCAGGATCTGATCCGCCGCTTTCCTGCCCATCAGTCCCTGATTGAACGCTTTACCCGCCTCGGCTGAACAGGCCGACCTGATTCGAACACTGTTCATTTTTTGAAGATCTTCATTTGTTTTCTGCCCCAATCTCCTTAGTTTATATCCGGGATGTTGATTTTTTTGATGATCAGCACCTCGGAAAAAGCAGGTTAATCAGCATTACAGGGGATTATGATGGGCACCCAC
>JAGRBF010000638.1 GCA_020434205.1 Calditrichota bacterium
TTCTGTTTGCTGTTCGCTGTTCGCTGTTCGCTGTTCGCTGTTCGCTGTTCGCTGTTCGCTGTTCGCTGTTCGCTGTTCGCTGTTCGCTGTTCGCTGTTCGCTGTTCGCTGTTCGCTGTTCGGCGAAGCCGATTAACCACACAACCACCTAACCACAGAATTCCGGAGCCACCTATGAAAAAGGACGCTGCCAAAAAAATTGCCCGCGAGATTCAGGAAGAACACGACCGGATGAAAGCGGAGATGGCAAAAATCAGCGGAATGATGGCGGAAACCATCACCGGGGACAATTTTACCGAGTGGCGGCGCGGCTTTCTTTTCCTGCTGAGGGATTTTGAAAACGACCTGCAAAAGCACTTCGACCTGGAAGAGGAAGGCGGGTTTATGGCCGACGTGCTCGCGGCTCATCCTGAAAACGAATTTTCGGTGAATAAGCTGGAGCATGAACATCAGGAAATGACCGACATGCTGATCGCCATTCTGGGGGACCTCAAAGCAATTGAGGTGCCGGATGAGCTGGAAGAAAAAAATATCTTCGAACGGGTCCGGGAATTGATCACCCTTCTGGAAGCCCATGAACACGCCGAAGGCGAACTGCTGACGTCGGTTTATTACACCGATGACGGCGGCGGAGATTAATCCCGGAAATCCTTCCCCCTAAACCCGGATTGCCATTTTCCGCCTTCCATCGTATCATATATAATGGAATTCCGGCAGACATTAATGAGGCCCGGTATATGGGCGGCGCTTTGCCTTACTGTTGTTCTTTGCCAGGCGCAAACCCGCTTTTACAGTCAGGCCGACGGTCTGCCCGGCAACCTGATTACCGGGGTTCTCCTGGACCGTCAGGGTTATGTCTGGATCGCCACGGACAATGGCCTGTCCCGCTTCGACGGCCATCATTTTCGCAACTGGACCGCCCATCCGGAAAGTGAAGACGGTTTAAAAGAAGGCTATATAGCCTCCCTCACCATCGATCCGGAAGGTTTCCTGTGGCTGGCAACGGATAAGATGGGCCTGGCCCGTTTTGATCCGCTGCGGGAGCAGTTTACCCATTTCCTGAGCGATCCCACCCAACCTGCAGGGCTCCCCTCCAATAATCTGAGGCTGGTGGAAATCGATGATTCCAACCGAATCTGGATTGGCGACGCCAGCGATGGGCTCACCCAATTTGATCCCATTACCGGATCGTTTGATCGCCAGAATTTTTCACCATCGCCCGGATCCACGCCGGCCCTGGATGTGTCCCAGATTGTTTTTTCCGATAGCCTGACCTTCCTGGTTTCGGGTGGGAAGCTGCTTTTGGTGAAAAGGGCGACCACCCGGAATACCCCGCCTTCCGGCGATTCTCCTGCATTTCCAAATGTTGAAATTCGCGAACTTTCCGGGCGCATCACCCACTTTCTCGGGGAAATTCCGGAGGGATGGCTGGTCGGCGGAGACGGTTGGCTTCGGGTGTTGCCGAGGGACCCACAAGCCCCGCCCCCCTCCCGTGTTTTCGCCTTTCCGGACATCACCCCCGGGAGCGTGCAAACCCGATACCGGGTTGTGGCAAGCCTCATGGATTACCAACGGGGAATCGTTTTCATTGGCACCCATGCCGACGGCATAAAGGTATTTGATTGGCGAAGGGGGCATTTTTTGGCGGAGGAAAATCCGGAGATCCCCCGGCTTCCCACCCGCACCTCGGTAAAAAAACTTTTTCGCGCCAAGGACGGCACCCTTTGGATAGCCACCACCGCCGGCCTTTACACTTATGCCCCGCCCCAAAACGCTTTCGATCTGCACAACACCGCCGGCAGCGACAGTAGCGCGGATTATATCTGGAGAATTAGCAGCGGCCGGGAAGATGCCTTATGGCTTGCCACCATGAACGGGGTGGTAAAAGTGCCGCAGCACGGCGCCCCCCAACGATGGACTTACCCGGAGCAATACAATCGTCAACCGGGGCGGCAGGCAGCGCTGTGCGTCCGGGAAGACCGCCACGGAAACATCTGGTTCGGCACCTACGGCGCCGG
>JAGRBF010000639.1:0-284 GCA_020434205.1 Calditrichota bacterium
ATGATCAGGTTGTTGGAGAGGCGGGAGGAGGAACCGGCAGTGCTAATCCTAACGGAGAATTTATAGCCTTCGGACTCCTGCCCCAGACGGGCGATGCCGCTGCCGTAAGTGCCGATCCAAATCCCGCCGTCCGGGTCCTCCGCCAGTTGGCGGATGTCATTGGAGACCCTTTCGCCGGGGGCGCCGGCCAGCAAATAGCGGGTGAAGGTTTCCCGGTCCGGATCGAAACGATGGACCCCCACCGTGGTGCCCACCCAGATCCGGCCGGAGCGGTCTACCAGCAA
>JAGRBF010000639.1:365-5547 GCA_020434205.1 Calditrichota bacterium
CATACTCGCCGGATTTTGGGTCCAGCACAATCAAACCGCAGCGATCGGTCCCCAGCAGGAGTTTATCCTGGTAACGGGCAATGGCCTGGACGTTTACCGGCAGGGATGGATCGTCCAGATATTTATTGAGGGGAAAATTGACAAACTGGTCCAGGCGGGCATTGTAATAACTCAGGCCCTGGGAGGTGCCGAACCACAGACTGCCGTCGTGATCCTTGAAGGCCGAGGAAATATAGCTGGCGGAAATGGAAGCGGAATCTTCCGGATGGTGGCGGTAAATGGTAAAATTATTGCCGTCGTATTTGTTGAGGCCGTCCAGGGTGCCGAACCACATTTGCCCGAGGTCGTCTTCCACAATCGTCTTGACGTTGGCCTGGGATAAACCCTCGTCCGGCGTCAATTGTTTAAACCGGATAAGCTTCGGGGCTCCGGCCAACGCCACGCCGGTTAATAGCAGCGCACCGATGCACCATTTCAACACTGTATTATTCATTAAGCCCTTTGCCCACCAGGCAGATTTTTTTCCCAATCCTTCTCAAACTGTAATCGACCAAACAGGCGGAATGTTGAGGCCAATTGAAGCCGGGAAAACCCGGCTTAATGCCGCGCTATCACGAGAGGAAGCGGTTGAGAACGGCCGTTAGCTCCGCCTTCTTAAAGGGTTTGCTAATGTAGCCGTCCATGCCCGCAGCCAGGCACTTTTCGCGGTCTCCCTTCATGGCGTTGGCGGTGAGGGCGATGATGGGCACCGCGGCATCGCTTTGCCAGTCCCGGATGGATCTGGTGGCGCTCAAACCGTCCATGCGGGGCATCTGGATGTCCATAAAGATGAGATCGTAGCGGGTGTTCTCGACCGCCTGCAGGGCCTCCAGTCCGTCTCCGGCCACATCGACCTCAAAGCCCATTTTTTCCAGCATCTTTTGGGCGACTTTGCGATTGACCAGGTTGTCTTCGACCAGCAAAAGCCGGATCTCTTCCCCGTTTTGCCGGGGAAATGCCAGGATCGCCTTTCCGGGTTCGGTCGCCGAAACGGTTTCGTGGCCCAGCATTTTGGACAGCCCGGCCCGTAAACGCCGTCCGGTTACCGGTTTCATCAAATAGGTGTCGAAACCGGCCCGGATTATTCGCTGCAAATCCGCCCGGCCAACAGATGCGGTAATCAGCATGGTCTTGAGGGATTGCAAACGCGAATCTCCGCGGATCTTCATCACCAGCTCTTCCCCGGTCATTCCCGGTATCCCGAAATCCGCGATACAAATGGTAAAAGGCTCCCCTGCCGTTTCCGCCGCTTTCAGGAGGTCCCAGGCCTCCACCCCGTTTTCCGCGGCCTGCACTGCCGCGGGACTGTTCTTGAGATGGTCCAACAGGAGTTGGCGGCTGACGGGATGGTCATCCGTGATCAGGATACGATGCCCGCTCAAAAACGAAAAATCGAAGGCCACCGCCCGGGGCTCCGGGCTCTTCCTGAGGCGGACGGTAAACCAGAATTCCGATCCCTCTCCCTCGATGCTGTTAACCCCGATTTCCCCGCCCATCAGTTCGGCAAGGCTTTTGGAAATGGCCAAACCCAGACCCGTTCCGCCGTACTGGCGGGTGACGGAGGAATCGACCTGGGAAAAACTTTTAAAGAGGCGGTTGAGGCGGTCTTCCGGAATCCCGATCCCGGTATCCCGGACTGAAAATCGCAGCCTTGCCAGATCCCCTTCCTCCCCTTCCTGATACACCGAAAGGGCAATTTCCCCCTGATGGGTAAACTTGATGGCGTTGTTGGTGAGGTTGATGATGATCTGCCGCAGGCGCACCGGGTCCCCCAAATATTGGTTGGGCATCTCCGGTGGGGTGATCAGGAAAAACGCCAGGTTTTTGTCGTGCGCTTTCGGGGCCAGAATAGAGCTGACGCTCTCCACCACTTCCAGAAGGTCGAAGTCGATTTCCTCCAACTCGATTTTGCCGGCTTCGATTTTGCTGAAATCGAGAATGTCATCGATGATGTTCAGCAGCGAACCGGCGGAGCTCATCACCGTTTTGGCGAGATCCTGCTGATCGTAGCTCAGGGGGGTCTCCATGAGCAGGTCGGTCATGCCGATTACCCCGTTCATGGGGGTGCGGATTNTCGTGACTCATATTGGCCAGAAATTCGCTTTTGGATTTGCTGGCGGCCTCCGCCTTTTCCTTCTGGATACGCAATTCATTTTCGATGATCTGGCGGATTTCCAGGCTTTCCTCCAACGCCGCTTTTTGGGACTCCAACTGGTCGGTTTTGTTCTGCAGCTCCCGGGTGCGGATCTCCACCTCCCGGCTCAGGCGGCTGTTGATTTCCTCAATGCTGCGCACCCGGTATTTGACAAAGGCAAAAACGCTCAGCACCCCGGTCAGCAATACCAGAGCATAAAACCAGCCGGTTTTCCAGAAAGGCGGGGTCACGGTTATCCCCAGCGAACGCCCGGTGGTATTCCAAACCCCGTCGTTGTTGGAGGCCTTGACCCAAAACGTGTAGTCCCCGGGCTCGAGATTGGTGTATGTGGCCTTGTGCTGATTCCCGACGTAATGCCATTCGCTGTCGAATCCCTTCAGGAAATAAGCATACTGATTGGCCTGGGGGTTGGTAAAGTCCAGGGCGGCGAATTCTATGGAGAAAAAGGATTGCCGATAGTTCAGGGTAATGGATTCGGCAAAACGAATATCTTCCTTCAACGGACCGTTATTTTCATCAACGCGAATCCGCCGGTTGTAGATCTCCAGCCCGGTAATGAGGATCTCCGGAGGAAGACCATTGTCGATAATTTTGTCCGGGTTAAAAACATTGAATCCGCTGACCCCGCCAAACCAAAGCCTGTGGTCGGAAGAAACAAAAGAGGTTGCATCGTTAAATTCATTCCCCTGCAGACCATCGCCCCGCAAGTAGTTATTAAATGAGCCGCTCTGGGGATCGAACCGGGAAAGCCCCAAATTGGTGGAAACCCAGATGTTACCCCGGGCATCACCTTCGATTCCCTTGACGATATTGTTCGGCAGGCCGTCCTTCACAAAAAACCAATCCGTTTTACCGGTATTACGGTCGTAGCGATTAAGACCGTTGCGGGTGCCGATCCAGAAAAGGCCCGGCGAGGTTTCGGTGACGCAAATGGTAAGATCTTCGCTCAGGCGCTCCGGTCCCGGGCTTTCCGCGGTAATCGAGCTTATGGCGCCGCTGACGGGATCGATAAAGTGGATGCCTTTCTGGGTGGACACCACAATTTCGCCGCTGTGGGCGAGGATAAGGTCCTTGCCGAAATTGGAGGGAAGCAGGCCGTTGGTTTCCGTGAAATCTCGAACGGTTCGCCCGGTTTGCGGGTCGAACTGGACCACCCCGTTATAGGTGGCCATCAGCCACAGAAATCCCTGGCGATCCTCAACTATGCGAAAAATGTTATTCCCGGGGAGAGCCCCGTTTTCGCGGTTAAAGGCGACAAAACGCCCGGTTTGCGGGTCCAGGCGGCTCAATCCGCCCGCCCAGGTTCCCAACCAGATCCGGCCGCGGGAATCTTCAAAAACGCTGAGGATCTCGTTCTTAACCAGATTGGAATTGGTGGTGTTGTAAATGGTGAAGGTCCCTTTTTCCGGATCCAGAATATTGAGCCCGCCTCCGTCGGTGGCAATCAGCATTTTGCCATTGCGCATTTCGTGAAAATCCAAAACGGAAGGGTGAGACAGGCTGTTGCTGCCCCCCGGCACCGACGGGTAAACCTGAAAATCCTGCTGGGAGGGAAAAGCCACATTTATCCCCCCGGCATAGGTTCCGGCCCAGACGGCACCATTTTCCCCCTCCCAAATGGAATAGACCGAATTGTGGCTAAGGCTGGCCGGATTAACGGGATCAAACTGATACACCCGAACCGATTCGCTTTCCCAGTCGAGATGGTTTAGCCCCCCGTTTTCCGTACCGATCCACAAACCGTCTGCCCCGGGATGGAGGGTCATAATCAGGTTGGTGGACAAACCCTCGCTCCGGCCCGCCTGATGCCGGATCATCCGATAATGATAGTCGCCGCCTTCCTCAATCAGTTCGCCAACCCCATGCTGATAGGCGCCTACCCAAATCCGCCCCCGGGAATCCTCGATAACACTCCTGATCTGACAGGAGATGTCCGCCCCCTTTTCATCCTTCAGCAGATAAGGGGTGAAGCTTCCCGCCTCGGGATCAAACTGCAGCAACCCCATATTGGTGCCCATCCAAATCCTATCCTGAGAATCCATCAGGAGGCTGATCGTAAAACCGGGAAAAGACGATCCGGAATATTCCGGTGGGCGGGTAAAGGGGGTAAATTTGCCGGTAGCCAGATCCATAACCACCAGAGCGGGGTTTATGGTGCCGATCACCAGTTTGTTCTGCCATTGGACAATACTTCTGACGTGTCCCCCGGGAAAGCTGCTGCTGTCCCCGGGATCGTGGACAAAATTGACAAAACGGTCCCGGCGGGCATCATAACGGCTGAATCCCGCGGCGCTGCCAAACCAGAGGTTTCCCTGCCGGTCCTGAAAGGCGCAGGAAATCTGGTTACCGGCGATAGAGCCGGGATCCTCGGGATCGTGCCGGTAAACGGTGAAACCGGTGCCGTCGTATTTGTTCAGACCATCATAGGTTCCAAACCACATCTGCCCCAGGTCGTCCCGAAAAATGCAGCGCACATTGGATTGCGAAAGCCCCTCATCCGGCGTGAGGTGGGTAAAGCGAATAATGGGGGCCGATTCGGCAAACAGCAGGGTGGAAAAAATCAACCACCCGGCAGCCAGTTTCCATAAGGACATATTGCCGTTCCCTTTTCAAGATCTGAAACGATTCAAAAATGAAAAGAATTCTGGAAATATTGTCGATCAGGAAGGCAAAATATTGAGTAAAAACGTCCGGAATTGTGTTTCCTGATAAAAGTCGGCATTTGGCATCTTTACCGGAGACGCCTTAGGGCATGTTCACCGGCAATCCGGTTGTTTTCCCATTCCGGAAAGATAGGAAAACGGCACGAACCAGATGGCGATCAGGATAAACATCGCCGTATCGGCATAGCCGGTTCCCTTCAACAAGTAGCTGGAAACGAGAATTGCCAGGGCCACCGCCAGGGCAATCAGAATATTCAAATGAGCTGACATCCGGGGGCTAATTTTCTTCTTCATAGGTAAAGATCTCCTCGATTCGGGTTTCAAA
>JAGRBF010000079.1 GCA_020434205.1 Calditrichota bacterium
TAGCGCACCGGCTGATCCGGCACCACCACGCCCTGCAGCTTGGCGAAAGCCACCAGGCTTCCCCACAGGGTTACGCTGCCGATCAATCCGGAAGCAACGATGGCGATCAACGCATCGGTAGCGCCAACGCTGTCGGGGGTCATGCGATGCAGTTCCGCACCGGCAACCAGCACCGAAGCCAAACCGCCGAATCCGTTAAAAACCGCAACCATCTGCGGCATGGCGGTCATGGCGATTTTCACCGCCAGCACCGCACCAATCAGGGAACCAATGATGATCCCCACGGCAATCAATTCAAAACTCAGGTCGCCTCTTGCCAGGGTTGCCAACACGGCAAGAAGCATGGCAATCGCGCCATACATATTTCCCCTAACCGCCGTCCGGGGATGGGTCAGTCCTTTCAGCCCCAGAATAAACAGGACGGCGGCAACCAGGTAGACAATTTCAATAAAATTATGTGACATGTCCTTAATCCTTCCGCTTAAACATCTCAAGCATCCGGTGGGTTACCATAAAACCGCCCACAACATTTATCGTGGCAAAAACAACTGCCAAAAAGCCCAGGATATTGGTCAGGGAATAGCCCATAACCATAACGCCCTGAGCGGCAGGGCTCATACTGAATCCTGCGGAAATAAGGGCCCCGACGATGGTGATTCCGGAAATCGCATTGGACCCGGACATCAGAGGGGTATGTAAGGTTGGCGGCACTTTGGTGATGATCTCGAATCCCACGAAAATGGCCAGAACGAAAACTGTAAACAAACCGATGAGGTCCATAACAGGAATCCTCCTTTATTGATGATCAATTGTTAGGCATTCTCAGCAAAGCCCAGGGTTTCGCGAACGCGGCCGTTGACCACTTCCCCCCCCTGGGTTACCACCGATTCAGCGATTATTTCATCTTCCATATTCAGATCCAGCTTACCCTCTTTAACCAGCAAGGCCATCAGATTGGTCATGACCTTGGCGTAGGTTTGGCTGGCATGGAAAGCAACCTGGCCGGGCAGATTGGTGGTACCGACCACCTTGACTTCCTGGTGAACCACCACTTCGTCGGGTTTGGTCAGTTCGCAGTTACCGCCGCGTTCGGCGGCCATATCCACCACCACCGATCCGGGACGCATGGCTTCCACCATCTCCTTGGTAACCAGAATCGGGGCCTTTTTACCAGGAATGGCAGCCGTGGTAATCACCACGTCGCTTTCGGCAACCACTTTGAGCATCATTTCCCGCTGGCGGCGGTAGAAATCCTCATCCATGGCCTTGGCGTATCCGCCCTTGTCTTCCGCGGTTTCGGTTTTAAGGTCCATTTCCACAAATTTTCCACCCAAACTCTCCACCTGCTCCTTAACGGCCGGGCGCACGTCATAAGCCTGGACAATAGCACCCAGTCGACGGGCGGTGGCGATGGCCTGCAAACCGGCTACCCCGGCACCCACGATAAAAACCTTGGCAGCCACGATCGTTCCTGCGGCGGTCATCATCATCGGGAAAATTTTGGGCAGGTAATTGGCGGCCAGCAAAACGGCCTTGTATCCGCCGAGATTGGCCATGGCGGAGAGGGCGTCCATACTCTGGGCGCGGGTAATCCGCGGTATCAATTCCATGGCCATGGAGGTTACCCCTTTGGCGGCGTAGGTTTCGATCTCCGCTTTGGCGGTCAACGGCTCCATAAAACCAATATGGACCTGACCGGTCTTGAACAAATCCACATCTTTTTTGCCCTGCTCGGGATTTGCGCCCAATCCCCGGACCTGCAACAGGACGTCTGATTCTGCAAAAACCTCTTTCCGGCTTTTGGCGATTTTTGCTCCCTGGTCGATAAAGGCCTGATCCAGAAAGCCCGCCTGGGTGCCGGCGCCGCTTTCGACAATGACGTCCACACCCATTTTTTTAAGGGTGGGAACCGAAGCGGGGATAATGGCTACCCGCTGCTCATTGGGAAAGGTCTCCTTGAGTATTCCGGCAATCATAGATACCACTCCCGGTTTATGTTGTTGATGGTGTTGATAATATTCTCCCGTGACTCGGGAAATGAGGTAAGGCCAATTGATGAAACAAGTAAAAACATATATCGACCCCTTGCAGGGCAATATTAAGGCGTAAAATTCGTTTTTGGTACGCCGGTCAAGCCAATTTGCGATTCAGGTTCCGACGGTATGCTGAAGGTATGATCTAAAACACAATTAAACAAGCAAACTAAAAAAAGTTTACCGTCGCAAAATCGCTTTTCTAAATAACAAATTCGCAAGCAGAGATACGCCCTGCAAACCGCGAAAGCGCGAATTCACGAAAAGCTATTTGTCGTTAACCCGGCGATGCCGCCCTGAACAACGACAAGGGATTTATTTTTCCGCGTTTTCGAGATTTCGAGGTTCCAAAATGACCGGTCGCATAACATCATCAACAAAAAAACGCCTCCGGCAAAAGCTGCGGGAGGCGTTGTATATTTCAGACTTTGGCCAGATCCAAACCGGCCGGAGGGGTGCCGCACGTAGGACTGCCGTGCATTTTTTCCACCTGCTCTTCGGCGTGATAGGAGCTGCGCACCAAAGGGCCGGATTCCACATGGCGAATCCCCAGCTTTTCCCCGATCGCCTTGTATTCGGCGAATTCGTCGGGATGCACAAAACGCTCCACCGGCAAATGCCGTTTGGTCGGCTGCAGATACTGCCCGATGGTGAAAATATCCAGCTTTACCGCGGCCAGATCCTTCATCAGGTCGAGCACCTCTTCGCGGGTTTCCCCAATGCCCACCATGATGCCGGTTTTGGTGACCATCCCGTGCTCTTTGCAATTTTCCAGCACCTTGAGGGTGCGCTGGTATTTGGCCTGGGGACGAACCCGGCGATAAAGACGGGGCACGGTTTCGGTATTGTGGGCCAGGATCTCGGGGTGAGCATCAATAACCCGCTTCAGGGGCTCCCATTGTCCCTTGAAGTCCGGGATCAGCACCTCCACCGAGGTTTCCGGGCTGAGCTTGCGGATTTCCAGGATGGTATTGGCCCAAACCTCGGACCCCTGGTCGGGCAGCTCGTCGCGGTTCACCGAGGTGATCACCACGTGCTTCAGGCCCATTTTCTGCACCGCCAAAGCCACCCGCAGCGGTTCGTGACGGTCGTAAAGGGCGGGGCGCCCGGTCTTGATGGCGCAAAAGCCGCAGGAGCGGGTACAGGTGTCCCCGAGGATCATCAGGGTGGCGGTTCCCTTGCCCCAGCATTCGCTCTGATTGGGGCAGCGAGCCTCCTGGCAGACCGTGTGCAGGTTATTGTCCCGCACGATGTCCTTGAGGCTCTTGAAGTTTTCGTTGACCTGGAACTTGACCTTCAGCCAGTCCGGTCTGGTGCGTTGGTTTGACATAGGATGAGATTGTTGATTGGTGATTGTTGGGGCGGGTTTTAAACCCGCCCTTATCCTCTTCTGCCCTACAACCAGCTTTCCTCGAAGTTCTCGAGGTAGTGCACCACCCGCTGCAGGAATTTATCCCCCAGCTCTCCATCCACCAGACGGTGGTCGTAGGAGAGGGTCATGTAGCCGATCTGGCGAATGGCGATCACGTCGCCGGCTTCGGTTTCCAAAACCACCGGGCGTTTCTTCACCGCGGCAACCCCGAGAATGGCCACGTTGGGCTGATTGATAATCGGGTAGCCGATCACGTTGCCGAAAACCCCGTAGTTGGTGACGGTAAAGGTAGAATCCTGAATTTGGTCCAGGGTCAGTTTGCGGTCCCGGGCCTTGATCGCCAGATCGTAGGCGTTGAGGGCAATGCCGCGGAAATTCATCTGATCGGTATTTTTGAGGGTGGGCACCAGCAGGCCGTGTTCGGTGGCCACCGCCATGCCCACATTAATATAGTTTTTGCGGATGATGTTGCTCCCGTCCACGGAGCTGTTGATATCCGGGAAATCCACCAGAGCTTTGGAGACGGAATAGAGGATGAAGGGATTCATGGTCAGTTTGATGCCTTCGCGGGCCTTGAAGCTGTCGCGGTGTTTTTTCACCAGAGACATCACCCGGGTAAAATCGGTTTCGGCAACCCCGTAGACGTGGGGCGAGGTGCTCTTGCTCATCACCATGTGCTCGGCGATCTTACGGCGGATATTGTCCATGGGAATCACTTCCACCCGCTTGCCGGCGTATTTCTGAGCCACTTCCTCGCTGGAAACGCTCGGCTGAGGGGCGGGACGGGCAGCGGCCGGTGCCGGTGCTGCTGCGGGGGTAGCGACAGGACGGGGGGCCGCCGGAGCAACAGCTTTGCGACCGCCATCCAGATAGGCCAGGATATCTTTTTTGGTGACCCGCCCTTCCAGGCCGGTTCCGGGGATTCCCGCCAGTTCTTCTTTGGAGATGCCCTCTTTCCGGGCAATGCTGCGCACCAGAGGAGAGTAGAAACGCCCGCCCTGGGTGCGGGGAATATCCTGGCCGGAGACTTCCACAGCCGCCTGCGGCGCGGGGGCCGAGGCCGGTTGAGCGACCGGCTGGGGCGCAGGAGCAGCGCTCCCTGATGGCCCGGCGGGGGCGTCCCCGCTGGCGATACGGGCAATAACGCTGCCCACTTCCACCACATCGCCTTCGTTGGCCAGCACCTCCTTGAGGGTACCGGAATAGGGGCTGGGGATCTCGGAATCCACTTTATCGGTGGAGATTTCCAGCAGGGTTTCATCCTTGGAGACCTTGTCACCGGGCTTCTTCCACCATTTCACAATGGTGCCTTCGGTGATGCTTTCGCCCAGTTTGGGCATTTCCACCTCGGAGACCCCACCGGCATGACCGTTGCTGGCCGGGGCGGCAGCGGGCGGAGGAGCCGGGGTGCTGGCCGCCGGTGTTTGTGCGGGTTCGGCGGAAGGGGCAGCAGCAGCGGCGCCGCCGGCATCGTCGATAATGGCGATCACCGAGTCTACCTGAACCACGTCGCTTTCGTTGGCTTTCACTTCCACCAAAGTACCGGAGAAGGGACTGGGAATCTCGGAGTCCACCTTATCGGTAGAGATTTCCAGTAAGGTTTCATCTTTTTCCACCCGGTCACCCGGTTTTTTCCACCATTTAACAATCGTGCCTTCGGTGATGCTTTCCCCAAGTTTGGGCATCAAGACATCTTGTTTCATAAAAGGTCTCCTGACAGTGTGAATATCCGTTCTAATGTGCTACTTTTTCGCCGACCGCCAGCCGGCCGTTGTGAGGCTGGCGCTCCACCGCGTCAAATCCGAAGCGCTCTGCCACCAGGGGAATCAATTTTTCGAGCACCTCTCCCCTGCCAACCGGGCGGTTCAGCAGCTTTTCCAGGGAGGTGACCCCCTTGTGGAAGATACCACAGGGGATGATGCCGTCAAAATGTCCCAGATCGGTACTGATGTTAAAGGCGAACCCGTGCATGGTCACCCAGCGCGAGATCCGCACCCCCAGGGCCAGAATCTTGTCGTTGCCGATCCAGACCCCGGTAAAGTCTTCGTCCCGACCCGCCGCGATACCGTAGCCGGCCAGCAGGTCGATAAAGAGGTTTTCCAACTGCCGCATATACCAGGAAATGCTCTGGCGATGCTGGTGCAGGTCGAAGATGGGATAACCGACCAGTTGCCCGGGACCGTGATAGGTCACATCCCCGCCCCGGTCCACCTGAACCACCTCGGCCCCCAGGGATTCCAGAAAGGAGGCGCTGGCGATCACGTGATCGTCGCTGCCGTTTTTGCCCACCGTGTAAACCGGGGCATGCTCGACCAGCAGCAGGGTATCCTCAATTTCCCGGGCGATGCGCTGCTTCTGCAGTTGCTGTTGGTAAGCCCAAACCTCGCGATAAGCGGGCTGCCTGCCCAGATCGCAGACGATCAGTTTTTTTTCAGACAAATCTGACAACCGGATTTACCTTTTTTCTTACCGCCAGGACGCAAAGATGACTTTAAGACCTAAGATCCTATGAAAACCAGTGCCGAAAGTCTAAGGATCTAAGGTTCCAGGGATCGTTTTGTCTTCCGGTCCGATTAAGTGTGGATCGGCTCGCCGATGGCATCATGGGTGGCTTCCGCAACAATCTCACTGAGGGTGGGATGCGGGTGAACCGTATGCAGCACTTCCATGTAGGTCGACTCAATCGACTTGGCGAAGGTCACTTCGGTAATCAGCTCGGTGGCCTCGGGACCGATAATGTGGCAGCCCAGCAGCTCGCCGTATTTGGCGTCGTAAATAATCTTGATAAAACCTTCGGTTTCCCCCAGGCCCTGGGCCTTGCCGTTGACGCGGATCGGGAAACGCCCGATTTTCAACTCGTAACCGGCTTCTTTGGCCTTTTTTTCGGTGAGGCCTACCGAAGCCACCTGGGGCTGGCAGTAGGTGCAGCCGGGAATATTGCTGTAATCCAGGGGCACCACCTTTTCGCCCATCATGTGTTCCACGGCCAGAATGGCCTCCTTGGAGGAAACGTGGGCCAGCCACGGGGGGCCGATGATGTCGCCGATGGCGTAGATGCCGTCCACATTGGTTTGGTAATATTCGTTGACCTTGATCCAGCCGCGATCCATGGTAATGCCCAGATCTTCCAGGCCCAGGTTTTCGTTGTTGGGCTGCACCCCGATGGCCATCAGCACGTAATCGGAGGTGATGTCTTCGGATTTGCCGTCCTTGCTGACGGTCAGGGTAACGTTGTTTTTACCCTTCTTCATGTTTTCCACTTTGGTGCCGGTGTGGATTTTGATGCCTTTTTTCTTGAAGGATTTGGCCAGCTCTTTGGAAACTTCCTCATCTTCCACCGGCAGGATGTTGTCCAGCATCTCCACGATGGTCACCTCGGCGCCCAGGGAGTTGAAAAAATAGGCGAATTCCACCCCGATCGCACCGGCGCCAACCACCACCACCGAGCCCGGCATTTCCTTAACCACCATGGCCTCGCGATAGGTCAGCACCCGTTTGCCGTCCGCTTCCAGACCGGGCACCTGACGAGCACGCGCCCCGGTGGCGATAATGATTTTATCGGCGGTAACGGTCTGGCTTCCCCCGTCATTGAGGGCCACTTCCACCGTCCCGGGTTTGGTGAGTTTGGCGGTTCCGGCGATCACTTCAATCTTGTTTTTCTTCATCAGGAAGGCCACCCCTTTGGCCATCCGTCCGGCCACATCCCGGCTGCGTTTGATAACCTTGGGGAAGTCGAAGGAAACGTTTTCTGCGGAAAGGCCGTAGCTGTCGGCGTGTTTCATGTGTTCGAAAATTTCTGCGGAGCGCAGGAGGGCTTTGGTGGGAATACATCCCCAGTTCAAACAGATTCCCCCCAACTCAGACCGCTCGACAATACCGACTTTTTTGCCAAAATGGGTAGCGCGGATTGCGGCCACGTAGCCGCCGGGTCCGGAACCAATTACCAGGACGTCAAAATGCATTGAAGTTCTCCATGTGTTGCGGTTTGAATAGTCTTTCACCGGTCGTGAATATAAAGATTAACCGGGCCCATTCAAACTATTTTCGGCAAACGGTGGGTAGGGTTGAGCCTGTAGATTCA
>JAGRBF010000640.1 GCA_020434205.1 Calditrichota bacterium
CAATGGTGCCGTCATTGCCGAGATCGATAAATAGGGTTGCTGGCTGGTTGAGGTCTTCCCAGAGTGGAACCAGGCGGTGACCCGCATTGGCCGGCAGATCGATGCCCCGGTGCCGGAAGATCACCTCCCCGGAACTATCTGCCTGCGATAATTGCAGGTCGTATCGTTTGGGGGCACCAATGTTGGCCAGACTCACCTCGCTTTCGGCAATCACGGTGAAGTGCAGGGAATCCTGCCCCAGTGCCTCCAGACGCGAGAGGCGCATCATTCGCTCCCCACTACCAACGGAGGCAATGGCGCTTACCGCCACGGTTTTGGCCCCGGCATCCGGGTTTTTGATGCCTATTCCCCCCGCAATTTGTAGTAAATCCTGCTCGGGGAAAGCGGCATCGCTGCGGGAATAGCGGTAAATCAGGGTATCGGTAAAGACCGAAAAGCTGGCCAGGGAATCGCTAAACTCGCTGAGCACCGCCCGGTAACTGCCGGTCGGGAGATAGTAGCCGATTGGCGGAGATAAAACGCCCACCTTGGGGATGATGGCCAACCCTTCTGTTAGGTTGTTAAAGGCCATGCTGTCCCGGTAGCCAATAGTTCTCCCGGCCGGATCCTCAATCAGGATCTCATGGGTGGTTTCGGTGTAGATCTGCAGCATCGGGATGCTCTCGGCAGCGGTATTGTCCTCAAAGTGCAGGGTTTGCAGGAAAAGGTCGCTGGAAGGTTCCAGGTAACATCCGCGGCTACCACTACCCCATCCGGAGCCGGTCATGTCGGTCCAGGTATTGGCGGTGGAATCAATCAGAATAAAGCGATTGAGTTGATTGGGATTGTTGCTGTCATAGACGAAGAGCCGCCACAAATTGGCCTGATTTTGGTCGTGCTCCAGCCGGTAGGGCAACACAGTGTGGGCCCCGGAGCCACCGTTGTTGTAAAAAGAAAGGGCACGTCCGCTCAGAGTCTCATCCAGAAATAATTGCTTCACCTCCCGGAGAAGATCTCGCGGGGATTTCAGCATGCCGGCAAAGTCATTGGCCAACACCTCCCGGGCATACTGTTTGGCCCATTCCCGATTGATGCCTTTGCGGATGGTGTCGGTCAGAAAGAGGGCATTGACGCTGTCCGCCTGGGGAATACCCGGATTGCGGTTCAGGAAAGCCGCCGGATGGTCAAAAGCCAGCAGGCTGGAAACCGCAAAGCCGTAGCAGGAGCCGAAAAAATTTTTCTTTTTGGTTCGCCAGTATTCTATCGCGGCACCCTTGTAGGAAGAAAAAAAGGTGGACCAATAGCACTGGTCAACCGAAAAGGCCTCCACAAACAGCGGCCAGTCGGGCATTTGCCAGGGCAGCGCATTAACCGGCGGCTCGGTGAATTTTTCGGGATAGGTCTCGCCGGTATTCGGATCGGTTCCGGATATGTAGTCGAACTGCTGCCACCAGTTTTGCGGCCACATGATGTCTCCCCGGTTAAGATAGCTCCAGCTGTGAAGGCCGGGATCATAAGCCTGCAAGCGGTTGTCCGGCAGCACCCGGGTGAGGTCATAGCCTTTGATGGTGAATTTATCGCTTACTGAAAAGACGCTGCTGTCGGCCAGGTTGCTGACCCGGATGCGGCATTGGTCCGAGGTGCGCAGCGAATCGGGCACTGTATAACGGATCATGCTGTCGCCGGGGCTGGTGGTAAAATCGATGTTTTCCCAGCTACGGCCGTCATCGGTGCTGAGATCGATATTGAAGAGCTGCACCCCCCGGGATCTCCAGCGAACCGTTTCATTGCGGTTGGCCACCCAGCGCTCGCCGGTGGTTGGCATGGAAATGGTGATTGGGGCCAGCCTGACCCGCCAACCCATTGTCCGGTTGCGGGCGTCGATAGCCTGGCCGACAAAGGTTTTGCCGTCCTCAGAAATATCCCAGGGAAAAATGTTGCGCCAGGCGCTGAAATCGATGCCGTGTTCATTCTGCATAAAATCCAGGAAATCGACCATGCCCTGGTTTTCCCGCCACACAAACCAGCCGCTGGGACTGGCGTCCGTATTACCGACAATAACCGTCCCGTCTCCGGAGACCAGATAGCTGCGACTGGCGTGTCCTCCCGGCATCCACCCCAACCCCTGCATGCCGGTCGCCGCCGTCCAGCGCCAGGCCTGGATGGTCTGGCCGGTGCTGTCGTTGCGGGTTGAGGAACCGACGATCACCGAACCGTCGTAAGAAGCCCCCCGGGCGACGCTGGAGCTATAGCCGGGTAGGGTGCCCAGGTCGACCATTCCGCCGGCGGGGGTCCAACTGAAGGCGTGGCCAAAATTATCCGGCCCGGCGCGGCTCCAACCTACCGCCACGTTGCCATCGCCGGATAGACCTTCCAGGGCGGTGTAATAAGAACCTCCCGGAAGATCGCCGATATTCACCATTCCCGAGTTGGCGGTCCAATAAAAGCCAGACGAGCCGGAATCGCTGGCAGCCGTTCCGGCCAGGGTCAATCCGTCATCGGAAATGGCATTGGCAAGACTGCTGCTACCCCCGGCAAGAAAGCCCAATTGTACAACTGCACCAGCGGAATCCCAGCGGCAGGCGACCGTCTGGCTCTGGGCATTGATCGCATAACCGGAGAAATATGCGCCGCCAGCAGCTGCATCGCTTGCTCCACCGGCCCCGTTCCCGCCGGGAGGCGCTGGCAAAACAACCAGACCTCCGCCGGGCGTCCATTTGAGCGGCACCGAGCCGATACCAGGCACCTGGCTGCTCCCTGCAATCGCATTGCCGTCCGGAGATACCCCAAAGGCGTGTGAGGTGGTTCCGTTGGGCGGCAACCCCAGGGTATCGATGCCGGTTTGCGCTAATCCCGTGAGAGTAAGAAAAATCCACCAGCGCAGGATCAGGGGTGACAAAAGTTGCCGGGAAATCTTCATTTGAGCTCTCCTTGATTGTTTTGCTC
>JAGRBF010000080.1:0-9547 GCA_020434205.1 Calditrichota bacterium
CAGGAAATACAGTCCAGGGGAATATGCGCCCCGGTGAGCGGGAAGTCCGTATTATCATGGTTGAAGTCCGAATCATCCCAATCAGTGGTGTTGTGACAATCCAGACAATTGTGGCTGAAGTTATTGGCCACGTGGTTGGGATCGTCTGCATTTTCAAAATCGACCTGATGGCAGCTGTAGCAGTCGTCCGGGGTATTGGCATAGCCCTGATCGTGGCAGTCGATACAATCGACCGAGATATGCGAGCCGGTCAGCGGAAAATCGGTCAGATTATGGTCGAAGTCGGCCGGCTCCCAGGCGTTTTCGCTGTGGCAGACCGCGCATTCGGTGGGAAAACCGTTGGCCACATGGTCCGGATCACTGGTGTTGTTGAAGTCGGTTTGATGGCAGCCGACGCAGTCACGCGGCAAACCGGTTACCTGTCCCCCAACGTGGCAGGTCTGGCAGAAAGCGGTGGCATGGGCTCCCCGCAGCTCGAAGCCGCTGGCCTGCAGGTGGTCAAAAACCGCCCCCTCCCAGCGCACCTCGTTATGGCAGGAGGCGCATTCGGTGGGGAAACCGGCCTGGGCGTGATTGGGAAATTCGACCCGGTTGTAATCGACCTGATGGCAGGTGTAACAATCGTTGGAGGTACCGGCATAACCGTTTTGGTGGCACCCGATACAGTCGGCCTGCAGGTGAGCCCCGCTCAGTTTGAAAGCCTCGGAATGTTGGTAGGTGGCCCCCTGCCAGCTCACCGCGGCCGGGCGGTGGCAGCTTTCGCAATCGAGGCTGAAATCAGCCGTTTTGTGGCTGGGGTCTTCGGTCATCACATAATCGCCCATGTGGCAGGCATAACAATTAACGTCCAATCCGGCGAATTCGCGCTGGTCGGCGGAATTGTGGCAGGCCTGGCAATCCACGCTGGTATGCACACCGGTGAGCGGGAAACCCTGAGCGGCGTGAAGTTCCAGAACTTCGAACTGGTTATCCCAGCTGTCCGGGGTGTGGCAGCGCTGGCAATCCAGCCCAAACTGGGCCTGGTGAACGTCGGTATGGCAACTGGCGCATTCCGTGGCGGCCGCTTTAAAGTCCGGGGTTTCGTGACAGGTGTAACATTCGATATCGCCGTGGCGGCCGTCCAGGGCAAAGCCGGTTTCCTCATGGCGGAAATCCATGGGATTGCGCATTTTGTTCCAACTGGAGGTGGTATGGCAGGCCTGGCACTCCCACTGGAGCGGCCCGTGGGGATTCTCACCGGATTGCCCGAGCAGCGTCCCGCTCAGCATTCCCAGACAACCGAACATCATCCATAACCATTTTTTCATGACTTTTCCTCTCCGCCATGGCAACTGGCGCATTCACCACTCAGGGGTTTATAAATAACCCGGGTTTTACCCGCTGCTGTTTCCGGCTTGTGGCAACTGGCACAGGCGGTTTTGGCATGGGCATCCTCCAGCAGGAAGGTGCTCATGGTATTGTGATCGAAAAGAGACGCTTTCCAGTCCTGCGGGCTGTGGCAGCGCTGGCAGGGGGTCATCCGGACTTTTCGCCCTTCGATAACCTCGTCCAGGGCAAATTGCCCGAAGTGGATGTCCTCATGGCAGGTCTGGCAAACCGGAAACAATCCGGCAAAGGCGACGCTGCCGCCGGGGGTTTTTTCCTTGTGGCAGCCGGCACAGGGGGTTTGCTGGTGTTTTCCTTCCAGCGCAAAACCGGTCTGCTGGTGGTCGAAGTTCACCGAAACCCAGCTTTCCACCTGATGGCAGCTCAGGCACCCCGCCTCACTATTAACCATTTTGGCAATGGCGGTGTCGTGGGGGTCCTTGTGGCAGTCCTGGCAGCGGGTGGCTTTGATATCGAAAACGTAAGACTCGGGCCGGATACGGGTGCGGGTTCCCAGGGCCTGCAAGCCGGTGCTCCTGCCGTTGCTGATGTGGCAGGCGATGCAGGGAATCGCCAGGTGACTCCCCTCCAGCGGGAAATTGGTTTTCTGGTGTTCGGCGATCCCAAAGGTGGACGGGGAAAACCCGTTCTCGTTATGGCAGCTTTCGCAATTTCCCTTGGAAAGGTGATCGGCAAATTGCCCGCGATGGGGATCGTTGTGGCAGTCCAGACATTTGCTAAAGGCCAGCCCGCGCCGCGGCTTTCCGGGTTTATGGCAGCTTTCGCAGGCCACTCCGGCGTGCAGCCCCTTAAGGGGGAAGCGGGTTTTGCTGTGGTCGAAACGCTTGCCGTTTTTCATCTTCTGCCAATCGCTGGTCTGGTGGCAACCGGAACAATCCGCCCCAAACTGACCGCGGTGCGGATCCTTATGGCAGGCGCCGCATTCCGCGAAATCGATCCCCACAAAGCGGGTGTATTCGGTGTCTCCGTCGATCACCCGGTCGCTGGCGGAAGGATGGCATTTGGCGCATTCGACCTCGACGTGGCGGCCGGTGAGGCGAAATTTGGCCTTGTTGTGATCAAAACCTGAGGCGGGTTTCCAGTTTTCGTAGGTATGGCAGGTCAGACAATCTTTTTTAAGCTGGCCGCGGTGTTCGTCGGTATGGCAGCTCAAACAGTCCTGGGTTAGTCCCAGGAAGGTACGGGACAAATTTTTATCGGCTTTCAGCAGGCGGTCCGGTTGGCGGATATTGGCAGGTTGGTGGCATTTGTTACATTCCAGACCCAGGTGACCGCCTTCCAGGGTGTAGCCGGTTTTTCCGTGGTCGAAGTTGTCCTGCCCTTCTTTCCAAAACACGATCTCGAACTCGCGCCCGTGGTGATCCGAGTGGCAGCGGACGCAATCCTTGTGGTCCGGGCGGGCGTGCAACCCCTTGCCGGCATCAATACGCTCGCGCAGAAGGGTATGGCAGGACAGGCAATTTTTGCCGGTAATCTGCTCGCCGGTCTCATGGCATTTGGTGCAGTTTTTCAACCCTTCCAACTGGGCATGGGGTCTCGCCAGATCTCCGGGAGAGAGCTGGGCAAATCCCCACCCCGGTATGGCCAGGGCTAATGTCATCGTCAAGAGTAGTTTTTTTAACATGTTTCGTTTGCGTTATCCCGCTTAAACAGAATCGCCGGGGTTACCTTCCCTGCCCGGCCCCATGCCCGAATCAGAAAATCCAGGTATAACCCAGCCAGATCGCCACCCCGATGTGCAGGGCCATGATGATATACATGATAATGGCAAAGGGTTTGTGAAAAACGTGCCAGTAGTGAAACAGGCGCTGAATATGGTTGAGAAACAAGGTGCGGCGCTGCAGCTTGATTTTCTGGAAAGCAATTTCCACCGCGGCGGTCAGATCGTCGCCCCGGGCGGGCAGCACCGCGGCCAGGTGGCGGCGCAGCTTGCGCCGGGTGAAAAAGCCCAGCAAATCCTGGGTCATCATGGAAAGCAGGAGGCGCAAGGGCCCGCGCTTTTCATAATTTTGGGAGAGGCCGGGCAGCTCCATCTCGCGCACTTCCGCCTCGCTGAGGTCCAGCCTTTTGCCCAGGGCGATGGTGAAGCGCCGTTCGACATCGCCGATCTGTTTGTGGCTCAATTCCTCGCCGGCCCGGTTGCGGGGAATCTGCAAATACAGGTAGCGCCCCACAATACCGCTGCTGGCCACGGCGATCATGGACCAGAAGCTGATCGAGATAATCCCGTTAACCTTAAAAGTGGTGTGCAGAATAATAAACAGGGGGCCCATGATGCCGCAGTAAATGTGGAAATCCAGCCAGCGGTTCAGGTTTCCCAGCTTACCCAGCAGCGGGGTGCGCTTGCGAATGGTGTAGCTGAGCATCAGCAACATCAGGATGGTGCCGAGAATCCCGTAGCCCTGCCCGCGGAATCCCGCCGGACGCAGGGTGCGGTATTGGGCCATATGGGGCCGCTGCTGCAGGTCGGTCAGGTAAAACTGAAAGCCGTCGTAGAGACAGTATGCGAAAAATGCAAAGGAGACTACATACAGAAATCGCATAAACAGCTTAAAGTAATCGACCTGACTCCGCGTGGTTTCGAATGTTATTGAAGACAACTTTTTCCTCCGGTATCTATAATGCGTAATCGGAAATTTCCGGGTCTGTCACCGAATTGGTTTCAGGTTACTTTCAAAAATCGTACCGGTTAATCAACCGGTTTTTAACAGATTTAGGGGGCGGGAATCGCGCTGGATTTGCGCACAGACCTCAGAAACCGCATAAATTTGCGGTTTTGCAACTGCGCATTTTTTGTCAAAACCCTCATCTCAAATTTAATTTTAGTCCGGCCCGCAATCAATTTCAGCTTAAAAATTATAGCTTTCTAACCTAACCCCCTAAAATGGCACTCCGGATGACCAGGATGGCCACCCGGAGTGTGTTCCGGGGTGAGGTGGGATTGTACACTTTTTACGCACCGCTTGAAAGGTCTTCCTGATATTTGCGGCGCGGCTGGTTTGCCCTACTTAGGAAAGCGACGCCCGACCGGTCCTCCGGACCGGCCGGGGTCTGTTCCGGGGTGGGGAGGGTCTGTTCAGAATTCCCGAAATTCTGAATAAATTCTCACCACCGCTTTTTACGCCCTGCCCTTCCTGGCTTGGAGGTTAACATGCGACATCTATAACTCATTCAATTGATGTGCCAAAAAAGGGAAATGGCGTAGAAACCCCGGTCTCTATGGGGTTTTGAGGGGTATAAGGTGAGAAACGCTGCCGGGAAGGTCACATTATTTGCGCAATGGCGCATACTTTGCGCGACAAGCGTGCGGGATGCCTTTTTTTCCCGAAAGCGCCACTCGCGGGCAACCGAGGTTGGGGAGCTCAAGCGGCTCCTGCCTCAGCGCCCGGTTTCACGGGATTCGGAGAGGGAACAGGCCAGCTCGAATTCTCGTAAAGGTTTTTTTATAACCTTCTGATTTTCATGTTCTTATATAGATTCTAACTTTTTATTTGGAAAAAATTGGCGTAAACTTTGTGGTAAAAACTTTGGTGATTGTGGCGTTATCTGCCGTAATTTAGCCCATCTAATCCGGGACCCTTTTTCAATAAAACCGATCGCGAATCCAATGTTGCGCATTTTTGGCCTTTTATTTGCCTTTCTGTTAGTCGGGTGTTTTGGCGACGCCCCCAGAACCAATCCGCTGGATACGGACAACCCGGGAAGCGGTTATCTCCTGGAAGGAAAAGTGGAGCGCTTCTACAGCAACGATCCCCTGCCGGGAGCGAGCATTATGATTGTCCCCGGAAGTCAGATCGTGGTCAGTGATATTCAGGGAAATTTCACCTGGAGCAATCGCCTGGAGCGCGGTCAGTACCAGGTTATCGCCCGGGGGGCGTTTTACGATTCCGACACACAACTTGTTGATTTGAAAAAGGATACGTCATTGGTATTTAAGTTGAACGCGCTGCCGCAATTCGAGGAGGTCAACCTGACCTCACTGCACATCACCAGCTTTATTCCCCCGGACGAATACCAGGTGGAAATTGGGGTGCTGGCTTCGGATGGCGACACCCAGGCCGATATTCAGACCGTGTATTTCGAAGTGCCGGATCTGGCGGTGCAGGACACCCTGGTGCGTATCTCCAACCAGCAGGCTCGTTTCGCCGGTATTTTTTCCCGGGCCCAGTTGAATATTACCTTTATCGAGGAATTGCAGGGCATTCCCTTTTACCTGCACGCCGTGGATCTGGCGGGCGGGAATTCGGTATCGGCCGCGCAATATATCTATCGGGTTATCAACACCGCCCCGCGACCGGTATCCCCGGACGGCTCCGCCAGCCTGCCCATCAACTTTACCTGGCAATCTCTGGTTTTGCCCTTCGATTTTACTTATTCCATCGAAATTTACCCCAACTCTCCGATCAGCCTCCCGCCGGTGGTTACCGTCAACCAGATCGAGCGGACCGCCACCACCCACACCTATTCGGGGAATTTACCCTCGGGAAGTTATTACTGGGTGCTTTACATCGTAGATGAGGTCGGGAATCGCAGCCGTTCCCGTCAGGTCGAATTAACCATACCTTAAGCGCAGGACGATTAACGTGGACAAATTTACCCTGGAAAAAAATCCTTTCGATGCCCTGCTGAGCATTACCGAAGAGCTCAATTCCGTTCAGGAAATGGATACCCTGCTCAACCGGATCATGGATATCGCCATGAAAACCCTCAACGCCGAACGCGGATTCATGCTGTTGAGAAACCGGGACCATTCCCGGGGTTTCGAGGCGGCGGTCGCCCGCAACATCGGCGAGGAAGCCATCGCATCCATCAAGGATCTTTCCACCAGCGTGGTTAATCAGGTAATCGAAAGCGGGGAACCGGTGCTCACCTTCGACGCCCGCACGGACGAGCGCTTCAGCGATGCCCGCAGCGTCATTCTTCAGCAGATCCGCTCCATCGCCTGCGTTCCCATGAGCCGCACTCAGGAGGTGGTCGGGGCCATTTACATGGACACCCGCAGCAATTCGGAGCAGTTCAGCGAGGCGGGGCTCCTGTTTCTGGAAGCCTTTGCCCGCCAGAGCGCCATTGCCCTGGATAACATCCAGACCGTGGCGGAGCTCAAGACGGAGAACAAACGCCTGAAACGCCAGATCGACCTCAGCGCGGTTTTTCCGGAGATCATCGGGGAAAGCCGCCCCATTCAGGAAATTCTGGAGATGATCGAACAAATCGCCGATTCCTCCGCCAGCGTGCTCATCGAAGGCGAAAGCGGCACCGGCAAGGAACTGGTGGCCCGGGCCCTGCACGTGCGTTCCCGGCGGGCCGACAAACTTTTTATTCCGGTTTTTTGCGGGGGGTTGAATGAAAACCTCCTGGAAAGCGAGCTGTTCGGCCACAAAAAAGGGGCCTTTACCGGAGCCTCCGAAAACAAAGCCGGGCTGTTTGAAGAAGCCGACGGGGGAACCGTTTTCCTGGATGAGATCGGGGACATCAACGCCAACGTACAGACCAAATTGCTGCGGGTTATTCAGGAAGGCGAGGTTAAGCGGGTTGGGGAAAACGTGACCCGTAAGGTAAACGTTCGGGTGATCTCGGCAACCAACAAGGACCTCTGGGAAGAAGTTCAGAAGAAAAATTTCCGTGAGGATCTCTACTACCGCCTCAACGTCATCAATGTCAAAATGCCGCCCCTGCGGGACCGTCAGGATGATGTCAAGCTGTTGGCCAATCATTTTCTGGAGCGTTTTGCGCGGGTAAACGGCAAAAAAGTGCGCGGATTTTCGCCCGGAGCGATCAAAGCCATGCTGGAATACCCCTGGCCGGGCAATATCCGGGAATTGGAAAATGCGGTGGAGCGGGCCATTATTCTGGCCAGAGAGCCGGTTATTTCCGCCGATCTTTTCAGCAACCTGAAGAAAAACCGCGCCTCCGATCTGGTTGGCCGTTCCCTGAAAGACGTGGAGAAGTCGGTTATCACCCAAACCCTGGAGATGACCGGGAACCATCGCACCCGCGCCGCCGAGGTGCTGGGAGTCTCCCGGCGCTGGCTGCAATACCGCATTAAGGAATACGGCATCGACGCGGAATAAGCGGAGATCCACTTTTTACCTGGAAGAATTTTAAGGAGTATTTTGATGTTTAAAATGTCCGGAATCCTGCCGGCCCTGATTTTAGGCTGCCTGCTGACCAGCGGTTTGGGCGCCCAGTCCTGGGAGCAGCTCAGCCCCCTCAACGTGCCCCGCTACGGCGCGGCCTCGGTGGTCCTGAACGGCAGCATCTACGTTTTGGGCGGGGCCACCACCCTGGGCCAACCGATCAATTCGGTGGAACGCTACGATTCGGCAACGGCAACCTGGGACACCCTTACCACCCCCTTTTCCATCCCCCGGGTAAATCCTTCCGCCACGGTGTTCGACGGCAAAATTTACCTGGCCGGCGGTCAGGATCTCTCCGGCACCGTTCTGGACGAGGTGGAGATCTTCGATCCGTCCAGCGGAAGCTGGAGCTTTGGGGAACGGATGCGCAAGGAGCGCCGCGGACATGTCCTGGTGTCGATCCGCAACAGCATTGCCGCCTTTTGCGGGCTGGGCGACGATAACGAATACGAAGACGATGTGGAGTATTACGATCTGGATCGCCAGCGCTGGGAGGACAGCAGCACCCCGCTGCCGTCCCTGCGCACCCTGCCCTTTGCCGCCTCGGTAAACGATACCTACTACATGTTTGGGGGGATTTTCAATTTTCCCATCGCCTCCGGGTATTCCGCCACGGTGGAAGCCAACTGGGACATGACCTGGACCCAATTACCCGACCTGCAGGAAAACCGGGGATACGGGGCCACCGTGGTTAGCGGCCAGCGCATTTTTATGATCGGCGGCACCAATTCCACCGGTCCCAGCAGCCGGGTGAGCTTTTATGATATTGGCGCCAACGCCATCAGCGACAGCACCCCGCTCCCCCAGGGGCTGGTTGGGGCAACCGCGGTAAATCTGGACGGCCGCATCTACGTGATGGGCGGCTACAGCACCGATCCCAACACCCCTCACGACACCGTTTTGCGCCTGGACAATACGGTGGGCATCTTTAACGGCAGGGGCCCCGGACTGCCGGGCACCTTCGCCCTGATGAGCGGCTATCCCAATCCCTTCAACGGTGAGGTTCACCTGCGGGTGGATATTTCCCAACCGGTTCGCGATGCGGAGCTTCAGATTTTCGACATCCGCGGGGTGCGGGTCGCCACCCTCTATGAGGGGCAGCTGTTGCCGGGTCGCCGGGAATTTGCCTGGGCAGGACAAAACGAGCGCGGGGAAGCGATCGCCAGCGGCATCTACCTGGCGGTTTTACGCATCGGACCGGGCCTGCAAACCGTGCGGTTAAGCTATGTGAAGTAAGGGCTGCCGGGCGATGGTTTTTTCCCGTATTTCGGGTCGCCCGGGAAGCGTTCTCCTGCCTTCTTTTCGTCGGGGTTTTTTCCATTGGGATTTTTTAATCCCCACCGGGGATTTATTTTTTGTTTCGGGGACCTCTCCAACACTATATTTCTTTTTTTCGAATCGTCGCGAAATCCGAACCAGGGAAGGTTTTACCTCACCGGCTTGTGAATGAAAATCAACGGCTACACGATTATTGATGAACTAAGCCAGGGGCCGATCAGCACGGTTTTTCTGGGACGCCAGGATGCTCTGAACCGCCAGGTGTTTATCAAACGCCTCAACACCCAATGGCTTGGGGAAAACGACCTGCGGGAGCGTTTCCGCCGGGAAGCCCTCATCTGCGCCCGCCTCAACCACCCCAATATCGTTCAGGTTATCGACGTCGGAACCGAACCCGATAACCTCTACATCATCTCCGAATACGTCAATGGCGTCAACCTGGGCGCCTTCCTGAAAGCACAGCCGGATCTGCCCATCGCCATGGTCTTGTGGCTCTCGCGGGAGATAATCCAGGGATTGGCCTATGCCCACGAGCACGGGATTCTGCACCGGGACATCAAACCGGAGAACATCATGCTCAGCCGGGATGGCGGGGTCAAAATTTCCGATTTCGGGCTGGCCCGCGCCGAGGACCTTCCCTCCCTGACCTTTCAGGGAGAGGTGGTAGGCACCCCGGCTTACATGTCCCCCGAGCAAGCCCGGCTCGGCACGGTGGATCAACGCAGCGATTTGTTCAGCCTGGGCAT
>JAGRBF010000080.1:9623-11553 GCA_020434205.1 Calditrichota bacterium
TCTTCCATCGAAAAATTGATGAAGGGAAACCCCAGGCCGATCTCCGAGATCAATCCGGACCTTCCGGACTGGTTTGCCGAAATGGTGATGCAACTGCTGGCAAAATCGGCTGACAAACGTCCCGAAAGCGCCCAGGCGCTCCTGGAATTACCGGGCTTTTTGCGCCTGCCCACCCAGCTCCCCCAACTGCGGGAAATGCTTAAAACCTCATTTCCGGATCTGGCCCATCCGATTATCTCCCCGGGACAGGTAACCCCGGCTGCCCTGCCCACCCCGGCCGCCGCCCCCAAAGCCTTTCCCCTGCTACCTCTGGGCGCCCTGCTGCTTGTGATTTTCCTGGCCGGCGGTTTCTGGTATGGCTTTGGCACCGGAGAACCGCAAAAGGCGTCCACCCAAACCCCGGCTCTACGACCTCCCGACAGCCTGGCGGACACCACCGCAAACCTTGCCCAGCAAACCGGCCAGCCGGCCGAAAATCCCTCCCAACCCTCGATTCGGCAGGAGGAACCGGCGCCGCGAACCGCAAAGCCTCAGACCGTAAAACCGGAAACCCTGGTGGCCGCCTCGGTAAACACCCCAGAACCGGCCCGGCAGGATAGCCTCCCGGCGACCGGTCCCGAACAACGTCCTGAGGTTGGGCCGGGGCGACTCTGGCTGATTTGTTCGCCATGGGCCAAAGTTTTCGCGGACGGGAAATATTTGGATACCACTCCCCTTACCCGGCCCATTGAGTTTGCGCCAGGAACGGTGGACCTGATGCTGAGCCACCCGGACTTTCCGCCCCTCCACCGCAACGTGGAAATTCGCAGCGGAAAAACCGATACCCTATCTTTTGCCTTGCGCGAATTTTTTGGTTTTGTAGATTTAACCGTCCGGCCCTGGGCAACGGTGTTTCTGAATGGTGAGAAAAAAGGGACCACCCCCCTGGAGCACCCCATAGCCCTGACCCCGGGGCGTTATCTGCTGAGGCTGGAACATCCCCAGATGGAAGCCTGGTCCGACAGCATCGACGTTCTGGCCGGGCAGGTGTATCAAAACAACATCACCCTTCAATCCGGTGGGCGCTAAACATGGCAATCCGCAAATCCGATCGATTCCCCAACAGGGTCCCCCTTGCTGCCCTGGCGCTGCTCCTGAACCTTTTGGCATTTCCCCTTTTTGCCCAAACCGGCCAACCCAACCTGACCCTGTTAAAACAGTTCTACGATAGCCAGCAGTTTGCCATGTCCGTCGAACTGGGCCGGGAAATGCTGGGGCATGGTGAGAACCTGGACTCCGAGAAGCTAAGCGCCATTCACCACTATCTGGGCCTGGCATTTTTTAACCTGGGGGAAAGGGATTCGGCCCGGGTACACTTCCTGAGCCTGCTTTCCCTGGAGCCCCAGTTTGCCCTGGACCCGGTGGAAATATCCCCGAAAATCCAGACCTTTTTTGAGGATATTCGCGCCGAGTTAAGCGCCAACCGGGTGGCCACCCCGGCCTTTACCCGTTATGTGATGACCGCTGACCCTCGCCCCTCCGCCTTCTGGCGTTCCGCCGTTTTTCCCGGCTGGGGCCAGGTTTTCAAACAGCAAAAAAAACGGGGGGTGGTTCTGGGCCTTGTGGTTTTCGGGAGCGCCGCGGCAACCGGGGTGAGCTGGCTTCAGGAGCGCGACGCCCGGGATTCCTATAATGCCGCGAGCGATCCTCTGGCCATTGCCAGTGCCTACGACGACTATAACCACTGGTACAAAATCCGCCGCAATATGGGCCTGGCAACCGCCCTGGCCTGGTTCTGGAATGTGGCGGATGCCGCCTGGCGCGGCGGAAATATGCCGCAAATGACGGTAAACAATACCGGCGACGGGCTTCGGGTAGGGCTCTCGCTGAACCTGCCCTAATAGACTGTCAATTGTAATGTGACTACTTCGTCATCCCGGCAATCTTTAGG
>JAGRBF010000641.1 GCA_020434205.1 Calditrichota bacterium
ACCGTGGATCTGAATCTGGACAAATCCTTTGCTCTGGCCGGCAAGATGGAGGCGACCGTTTATATGCGGGTCACCAATCTCTTCAATACCCGCAACGTCCTCAACGTTTACGACCGCAGCGGCAACGCGGACGACGACGGATTTCTGTCCAACACCACCCTTTCCGAGGACTTTATCGAAGCCAACGGCGGGCAGCGTTACGTGGACCTCTACCAGGCCCTCAACCTTAACAACGGTCAATCCTATTGGGATCGTCTCAATCTGCAATTGTGGGATCATCCCCGTCAGATTTTCCTGGGCTTCCGCCTGAATTATTAGGCAGTTGCGGGAAACGAAACGACTCAAGCTTCGACAAAAGGAGAACTAAATGCGTCACCTCTTTAAAACACCACTTATTCTGATGATCATCAGCCTGCTGTGCAGCGGGCTGATGGCCCGCGGGCCGGTCGACCGCCAGGCGCTCCGCAAAAGCGCAGCCGTGTCCACCAGCAGGACCCTTTCCAACATCTCCAACTGGGCCTACTGGATGTACGACAACGGTTTGGCGGGAATCGACCCCACCGGGAACTGGGGAGGCATATACCCCCGCGGCACTATGGGTTCCATTTACCAGGACGGATTCGTTTACGGCGGATTTGTCCGGGGTGGGGGAGATCCCGAACTGCGGGTCGGTGGGATGACCTACTCCAACGGCATGCTGGGCGGCTGGGTAAACGGCACCGGCGCTTCGGCAACCCCGGTGGATCCCAACGACGCCCGGGTGCGCATGTACCGGATTCGCGCCGACTGGGCCACTCTGGGCCCCACCCAGGTGCGCGATGAGGCGGCCGAAGCCTTTCTGGTTAGCTCCGGTTCCGTTACCGAATCGCAAATACAGGATATCATCACCCAGTATAAAACCGACTGGATCGAGTGGCCGGTGGACCTGGGTGCCCCGTACGTGGACGCCAACGACAACGGGATCTACGATCCGGTGCTGGATGGGGACGGGGCTGCCGATCCCACCCAGGGCGATTATCCGGGGATCGCCAATGCCGACCAGGTGGTCTGGCAGGTGATCAACGATTTCAACAACACCACCGCGCTGGATCTCTACGGTTCCCCTTCCATGGGCATCGAAATGCAGATCACCACCTGGGCTTACGACCAGGACGGAGCGGATCTGGGACAGATTTTCTTCAAAAAATACAAGCTGATCAACAAGTCCGCTTTTACCATCGATTCGATGTACGTCGCCAACTGGGCGGACCCGGACGTGGGGGCGGCCGGGGACGACCTGGTTGGCTGCGACACCTCCCTCAGCCTGGCTTATGCCTACAACGGCAACGCGGTAGATCCCAATTACGGGCAGTTTAACCTCAACCCCTCCGTGGTGGGATACGACTTCTTCCAGGGGCCGATCGTGGAAACCGGCAATCCCGCCGATACCGCGGTTTTCGACCTCAAAAAGGTTTCCGGCTTCAAAAACCTTCCCATGACCTCCTTTGGCTGGTTTGCGGCCGGTTTTAACGACATCGGCGATCCCCCCCTTCACGAATACAACGGCACCATCGCCTGGTACAATCTCCTGCGGGGTTTTATTCCCACCACCAACTCCATCCGGGACAAAGCCCCTTACACCGTGGGCAATCTGCCTTTGTCCAGCGGCGGGGTAGCCACCAAATTCCCCCTGGCCGGCGATCCGGTTACCAGCAGCGGCGACATTGACGGCGGCGCCAACAACACCCTGGCACCGGGCGACCGGCGCATGGTGCTGGCCTCCGGACCCTTTTCCCTGCCCCCCTGGGAGGACCTTAACGGAGATGGCCAGGCCGGTTCCGGGGACGTCGGGGTTCAGGAAGTTGTGGTTGCAGTGGTCGGGGGAACCGGCTCCGACTACCTCGGCAACATCAACGTGATGAAAGGTATCGACCGGACCGCTCAGGAGCTCTACAACGACCTGTTCCGCTCCGTGCCCAAACCGCCTCCGGGTCCCGTGGTTACCGCGGTTCCGCAGCGCAACTCCATCGTTCTGGAATGGGGTTCGGACCTCAGCGCGGTGGCCCGCACCGAAAACAGCGGGGAAGCCACCGGTTACCTGTTCGAAGGCTACAATATTTACCAGTTGCCGGCGCCTACCAGTCCGCTTAGCGAAGCGGCCAAGGTCGCGACCTTCGACATCAATAACGGCATCACCAAAATTTCCCAGCGCGGGGTATTTATCCCGGCTTTGGGAGACACCGGAACGGTGGTGGTGCAAAGCGGCGCCGATGCCGGGGTTCAGCGTTTCATTCACCTGACCCGGGATTATGTTACCGACAATCCCATTTTCCCCGGTAATACTTATTATTTTGCGGTCACCGCGTATAATTACAATCCCAACCCCACCCTCATCGAGGCCAAAAGCCTGGAATCCTCCGCTATCGTGATAGACGGCGGGATCATTGCCCGGGATCCCAACCCCGGCCGGGTTTACGGCAGCAGCGCCTTCAGCACCCTGGACGTCAACACCGACGCAGTTTCCAGCGACGGGCAGGTTGAGGTGCTGGTGCTGGATCCCAATCAGATGAAAAGCGCCGATTATCAGATCTTCTTTACGGAAGTTACTGATACCGCCGCGGCGGATTACGGTTCGACCTACTGGAACCTCAGCCGGGACGGGGCCACAGTGCTCTCCCGCCAATCCCAGTTGGCCAACCTTACCGACGGGGAGGATCAGGCCATTGTGGACGGATTGAAAGTGAAGGTTTCCGGCCCGCCGGTGGGCATCAACACCTTGCTGGAAGGTCCCTTTGGCGACGATCCGCAGGGTCTGAGCGGCGGCAACGGCTGGAACTGGGATAACGGCGACCGCTGGATTTCCGGGCGCGCAGCCGGTGGCGAGACCTTCTTCGGGGGCGGCTTCAACGGTTACAACTTCTTCGGCAGCTCCCTGACCGGCGGAACCGATTTCGTGGACGTGGAAATCCGCTTTGCCGGGGACACCCAGGCCAACCAACCCGATCGCTGGTCCCGCGGATTTGTCTACCGGCGCGACCAATCCTACGCCTACGCGGGAGTGGGTGATATACCCTTTACCGCCTGGGACACCGAAAACAATCAGCAACTGCTGGTTTGCTTCGTGGAAGACGCCAACAACGGCAATGACAATCTGCAATGGGATATGGCCTGGAATGCCACCGACGGCACCTATGCCGCAGACGGCGGACGGGAATATATTTTCATCACCAATATCCCCTACGGCACCGGACCGGATCCCTCCGATCCCTTCTTTACCGCCAAAAACATCCTGAACGACGCCGGGGAATTCCCGGTGCTCTACGCCATCTGGCCGGATCAACGGGGAACCAGGCCTTATCTGAACGAAGCCTTTGACCTGCAGATCTTCGCTTCCAACGTCAATACCCCAGCCGACGTATTCTCCTTTAGCGCGGAGGGACCGTCCTACAGCGAAAATCTGGCCTCGGCCGAGGTGGAGCGGATCAACCTCTTCCCCAACCCCTACCGCGGGGATAATCCGCAGGAAACCTCCAAGTTCGAGCGGAAAATCACCTTTACCCATCTCCCGGAGAAAGTGGAAATCCGCATTTTCAACGTGGCGGGACAGCAGGTCCGTCTGCTGGAGAAAAACGCCCCATCCCAATTCCTGAACTGGGATCTGTTAAACGAATCCGGTCTGCCGGTAGCCAGCGGCCTGTATATCGCCCACGTGGATCTTCCGGATCTGGGCCGGCAAAAGGTGCTGAAGGTTTTCATCATCCAGCGCGCGGAAATTCTGGACATCTTCTAAATCCGGATTGGTCCGGCCGGTGCGGAATTTTGCCCTCGCCTGCCGGGCCGATTGCAAGGACTTTGCCCTGCCCAAGGGCCAACAAGAATGCAACTTTAGGAGCTTCAAGATGAAAAAAATCTCGACCTTTTACAGCGGAATCGCCCTGGCCCTGCTGATGCTCTCCGCCAGCCTTTTGGCGGGGGATCCGGCCAGGACCGGAACTTCGGCCGCTACCCAATTGCTGGTTCCCGTCGGGGCCCGCACCATGGGCATGGGGGGCGGCAACCTGGCCAACGTTCAGGGACTGGAAGCCATGTACTGGAACCCCGCCGGTTTGGCGCGCCTGGAGCATTCGGCCGCCACCGAAGTTTCCACCATGACCATTTTCAACGACATCAACGTCAACTTTTTGGGGATGGCGGCTTCCCTGGGGGCCTACGGCAACCTGGGGGTTAGCATCAAAGCCTTTGATGTGGGCGAAATCGTGGAAACCACCACCGAGGATATCGACGGGCTTTCCGGAAAAACCTACTCCCCGGTGATGATGACCCTGGGGGCCACCTATGGCAAGCGACTCACCGAGGCCATTCAGTTCGGTTTTACCAGCAAGGTTATCCACGAAAGCATTCCCCGGGTATCCGCCACCAGCGTGGCTTTTGACATGGGGATCCAGTATCAGACCCTGGGTGGCATCGAGGGCCTGTCCTTTGGGGTGGCCGTCAAAAATATCGGTAAAAACATGAAGTTCGGGGGATCCGGCCTTATTCGCAACGGGGTAGACGTGGGGCAAAGCAACCAGGAAGCGCGCACCATCCCGGTTCAATCGGATAAGCTTCCGGCCACCTTCGAAATCGGGGTGGGATTCCACCGCAGCATTTCGGAATCCAATAGCATCCTGTTCTCCGGAAACTTCCAGAACAATAACTTCGGCAGCGACGAGGTCCACCTGGGCGTGGAATACGCCTTCAACAACCTCATCGCCCTGCGCGGCGGATACCTTCTGGCCGATAACCTCCCCGCCGAAGAACAGGTGTACACCTTTGCCCTGGGTTTTGGGCTGCAGACCATGATGGGTGGAACCGAGCTGAAATTCGACTATGCTTTCCGCGATGCCCAGTACTTTAACGGCAGCAACCTCTTCTCCCTGACCCTGGGATTTTAGAGGGTTCATTTTCTCTTCCCACAGCAACACTGGTGAGAACGACCGGGCAATCCTTGGTGATTGTCCGGTCTTCTTTTGTGTTTCGGTTCGGGATCCGTTTACCGGAATCAGGTAGGCTGGGTTAGCGAAGTCCAGTAGGTTGGGTTAGCGAAGCGTAACCCACCAGGATACAGGGCTTTTGTCGGGTTGAAAAACGCAACCCGACCAACGTTTTTGCGGGCGTTAATCGGAGTAAGGTAGGTTGGGTTGGCGAAGCGTAACCCAACAGGATGCA